>JAOTTY010000316.1 GCA_029864185.1 Gammaproteobacteria bacterium | reverse complement strand
GCGACATCGGGCGCATCTGGCGCGTTGCGGAGAGCCTGGAATACGGCATCGTCGGCATCAACGAGGGCATCATTTCCAACGAAATGGCGCCCTTCGGCGGCGTCAAGGAATCCGGTCAGGGTCGCGAAGGCTCGAAATACGGACTCGACGACTACACTGAAATCAAATACATGTGCCTGGGTGGTATCGACAAATGAGTAACGTAAACCTGAAAACAACCGAGTATGCAGAACTTTCCAACAGGGATTGGCAGGCGCGCAAGGAAAATGCCGTGGCCCGAGGTCAGGGCAATGTCGCGCCGGTCTATGTCGAGCGCGCGCTCGGCTCTGAAATCTGGGACGTAGAGGGCAACCGCTACATCGATTTCGGCACCGGCATCGCGGTATGTTCGGCCGGCCATTGCCATCCGAAGATAAGCGCGGCGGTGGCCGAGCAACTGGGCAAGTTCAGCCATACCTGCGTCATGGTAACCCCTTATGACAGCATGGTGCGCCTGGCTGAAAAGTTGAACGAACTGGCGCCCGGACCGAGCAAGAAGAAATCGATCTTCGTCACCACCGGCGCCGAAGCCATCGAAAACGCGGTCAAGATCGCGCGCGCGCATAGCGGCCGGCGCGGCGTCATCGCCTTCAACGGCGGTTACCACGGCAGGACCAACCTGACCATGGGCCTGACGGGTAAAATCACGCCTTACAAGAACCTGTTCGGTCCCTTCCCGGCGGAGATTTACCACGCGCCGTTCCCGATCGAATACCACGGTGTATCGGTCGCCGACGCGCTCAAGGGAATCGACAACCTGTTCAAGGCCGATATCGCGCCCAGCGATGTCGCCGCGATTCTGGTGGAGCCGGTGCAGGGTGAAGGCGGCTTCTACCCGGCCCCGGTGGAATTCCTGCAGGCGCTGCGGGCGCTTTGCGACGAGCATGGCATCCTGTTGATTATCGACGAAGTCCAGTCAGGCTTCGCACGCACCGGCAAGTTGTTCTGCAGCGAATACGCGGGCGTCGAGGCCGACCTGATGACGATCGCCAAGGGCATGGCCAACGGGTTCCCGATCGCCGCGGTCGTCGGCAAGACCGAGATCATGGATGCCCCGATGCCGGGCGGGCTGGGCGGCACCTACGCCGGCTCGCCGCTGGGTTGCGTAGCGGCGCTGGCAATGATCGAGGTGATCGCCGAGGAAGACCTGGCCGGCGGCGCGCTGCGCGTTGCCGCGGTCTTCGACAGGCGTCTCAAGGACTTGCAATCGAAATACCCCGCCAACATCGGCCATGTGCGCACCGCCCACGGCGCGATGATGGCGATCGAGCTGGTGCAGAGCGGCAATCCCGACCAGCCCGATGCGGAGCTGACCAAGGCCATCGTGGGACGTGCCTACGAAAATGGCCTGGCGCTGTTGAGCTGCGGCATGCGCGGCAACGTTATCCGCTTTCTACCGGCACTGAACATCAGCGAAGAGCTAATCAACGAGGGCCTCGATATCCTCGAGAAATGCTTCGCCGAACTGGTCTAGTTCGTCGACCCTGCTCCACCCGGGATGACGATTGTCCTCGTCATCCCGGGCAACTTCCTGCGCATCCTGCTAACACAGCAGTGATTTCGACAGGCCCCCCTCCCTCACCCGTTATACGAAAATTTCCGATTAGCAAAGGTAATCGGTCTGGACGCTTGTTAACTTTTAATATACTTCGCCATTCGACCAATTACCGCTCGTAGCCCTGAAAACTGCAATCAAACCAGGTGCCGTTTTCCCGTCGTGGATCAGCATCAACTTGTTCCCCGAATTCACCCACGATACTATCAGCGCATACGCCCCGCATAATTATAACGATAAGAATCTAAGTGGCCGAGGAACCAGCCCGCAAGCTCGCGGTACTACTGCACGCTGACGTGGTCGGCTCGACTGCCCCGGTCCGGCTTGATGAGACGCTGGCACACGCGCGCATTCAGGACGCAATCATAAGAGATTGCGACCATCAAATTACCCGTCATGGCACCAGCTACTACCGAATTCTTTTCCTTAGTTCTTTGCCGGGTTTAAAGTGCGGAGCGTACTTGCCTCGAATATTAACCGATTCCCCGGTTCGTGGATTTCTTCCGCTTCGGGGTGGGTGATAATGCAGGTTAAAACTACCAAATCCCCTTATTTCTATACGTTGACCTGAGGACAGGCAACTGCTCATTACGTTTATCAAACTCCTGATTGCCAGCTCGATATCCCTTTGCGCCAAGTGTTCCTGCTTTTTGGAAAGGATCTTAATCAAATCGGACCTTGTCAGCGCAGGCCTGGATTTTTTCGAAATGGCTCGATTCATGTATCAGATGTTGTATTCATTTCTTACTGGATTGAGCTTATGCAAAGCGATTCATCAACGGCGAGAAGCCGTTCACAGTAAATGCAGAAATCGAACGCTGACGCCGGAAAACATCTCGGTAGTGGCTACCTGCAGCCAAACCCGGACACATAAATATGATAAATTACACCGCATCAATAACCTGGAAAACGGGTCGGAATGTATCAATCAATCGCGCCATCAATGGAATATTTTCAACTCACTGAAAGTAACAAACTGCCGGGAATCAGGCACCTGGCACCGTTTAAGGCGGTTCTCGCCATCGAGGACAATGTCAGCCACACCCGTCAATATGAAGTTTCTAACTGGTTAGTCGAAATGGGTGGCAAGTATGTGATGATTTGTGGTGATAATTGTCAAGGCTGGGAGGAGACAATCCGGCAGGCTAACCTAACCCAGGTGAATATCGAGGACATGAAACCCGAGGAGTTTGTGATGATTACCATGCATGCACACGATAGATTACGTAACGTATTCTGGCATGCCAAGAAACACGCACGTCACCCCCAGGTTAAATTCGATAATATCATTACGATTCATATCGGTAATCAGAATCGATCAGTGGAATATCTATCCATGTTCAGCAAGGCCTAGGCTAGGGTCAGAAGTAAAACGAAAACCCGGGACCCAAAGCATTTCACCTAAACAGACGCTCGAACGCGCCCGTTCAGCTCCTCAGATAGGCCAATAGCGGTCTCTCGCGCGGCGATACATGAAACGACAATGCGCTATGAAATCCCCATCTAATGCTGGTTATGCTGCTGGAGATATATTTTGGTTAAGTCGGAACAAATTTGTAGGGTCATACTTCCTTTTCAAGTTAACTAAACTATCGTAATTATTACTGCCATAAGATGCCCTTAGTAACACCTCACCTTCTTCACCTTGCCCGGGAAAGTTCAGGTAAGAGCCACCCCCTGAATAGGGTTGCATTTCAGCCCAGGCTTCGCGGGTCCAGGCGATTGCACTTTCGTTGTCTGCCGAATCGGTCCAGGAAGTATCGAGGCTGAGTAAATAGTTAGCATTACGTATACCTAAGGCAGTTTCAACCGGATTTACTCGATTCATTTCGCCACCCAAATGCCAGAGCGCGATTAATGACCAGGGGTCAGGTCGGTTATGTGCCCGCTCGACGATTTTCTCTATCGCATTTTCATCGAGCGTATTCAGGTAGAGTGATTTCCAGTAGTTTTGCCGTTCACCCTTGGAAAACAATGGATCGAATGCGGTTTGTAAATCTACGTAGGGAAGTGGTCCGCTCAGGTCCAGTATCGGGTTGCCCAGTTCGCGCAGTGGCTTCATTAAATCACCTGCCTCTTCGGGGTCTCCTATATGTATTGCCGCAGGTATGACGACTGGTATTCCCTGCAGCTCTTCGGGAAAATGAGCATGTGCTGGAACGCTCCAGAAAAGGCAATTTGAAGTGATTTCTTCTGGCGTATCAGACATGAAATCACGCCAGCTACAAACCAGGTCAGCAGTATGTTCGTTCATTGGATAAAATGGAGCACAGAGCGTTACCGTTGGTCCGACGGGATACAGTTCGAATTCGAATGAGGTGACTACGCCAAAATTTCCGCCGCCACCACGGACCCCCCAAAACAAATCCTCATTTTCTGCTTTACTTGCATGAACTAATTTTCCGTCAGCGGTAACTATGTCGACTGAGACAAGTGCATCGCATGCCATACCGTGCTTTCGGCGTAGATAGCCCAGCCCGCCACATAAGGTCAAACCAGCAACTCCGGTGAGTGAGACAACACCTAAAGGGGCCGCCAAACCAAAAACCTGAGTTTCGCGATCCACATCTCCGAGCAAGGCTCCGCCACCAACGAAAGCTCTTCGGGTTTTTTCAATAACACGAACGCTATTCATTTTCGACAGATCGATTACCATCCCACCGTCGCACAGTGCATTACCTGCCACATTGTGACCGCCCCCA
>JAOTTY010000066.1 GCA_029864185.1 Gammaproteobacteria bacterium | reverse complement strand
GAAATGTCGCTGGCAATATCGCTGTCGTGGTGGGCAATTGCCTCTATCAGGAGTGCCTGGTTCTTTACGGTTTCCACCAGGCGCAGCCGATACTGTGCGATCGCGGCGCTGTACAGGCTGGCGATCGAGACCGCGCTGACCAGCATGGTGGCGCTGACCATGATCACGAAAAGCTGCTTGAAAGGTTGGTGCTGAATCACTGGCAAAAGGTATCGGGTTCCCGGTTGACGGCTATGTTATCTGGAAAGGCCCTATATGCCCATCAGGAAAACCCCGATGGCGTCGACCGGGGCCAGCGTGCATAGTTAGTTTCAGGAGTTAATAAACCAGGGGACATAATAATGAAAATTGAACCTCAAACCTGTCACATGGTGCACGAATGCCACATCTGTGAACCTCGCGGCGGCTGCCTGGGAACGCAGTTGCTCAATAGCCCCGGCATCAGCGAACATTTGAAGCAGGCCAAGCGCATCAGCCGCAAGGGCGAGCATGTTTTTCGCGAGAGTGAAGTCGCCGATGCCTTTTTCATAGTACGCAGCGGATCGATCAAGAGCTACCTGGTGACCGAGGACGGCGAAGAGCAGGTACTCGGATTTTACCTGCCGGGAGATGTTTTCGGCCTCGACAATACCGAGTTGCAGCAACGCATGTCTTCCGCTATCACGCTGGAAACGACGTCGCTGTGCCGCTTCCCGCATGCTTACCTTGCTGACAAGGCGCAGGGCGCGAACCTGTTGCGCATCACCGCAGAGCAAATGCAGCGCGATCACAACCTGGTGCTGATGCTGGCGCGCAAGGACGCCGATGGCCGGATCGCGAGTTTCCTCGACGATCTCGCCACGCGCTACCGATCCCGCGGTTACTCGGCTTCGGCGTTCCTGTTGTCCATGTCGCGCCAGGATATCGGCTGTTATCTCGGGCTTGCCGTCGAAACCGTGAGCCGTACCCTGACCCGATTCCAGGAATGCGGCGTATTAAAGGTTAATCGGCGCGAGGTCGAAATACTCGATCATGAGACGCTGCGTAAAATCGGCGGTGTCCGCGTCAATTCGAAGCCGGACAATGGCGGCAGTATAGTCGAGTTCAAGTCGGTGACCCGATGATGGTAGTGTCCGGTCAGTCCGCTAAAGCCGCTGTATAGCCCAAACGCGATAATCATGACCCCTGCCGAGGTTCTGAACAGCGGGGATCTGACCCGGTTCTTAAAATGATTCAGCACGTTGCCGGCGATTAGCAGCGGCGGCAGGGTGCCGATGCCGAATCCGAGCATCAGTTTCGCGCCGTCGAGCGCATTGGCGGTGGTCAGCGACCATGCGACGACCGCGTAAACCAGCCCACAGGGCAGCCATCCCCAGATTAATCCGAGGAGATAGGCCTGTGGTGGATTCCGGATCGGAAACAGCCTTTTTCCGAGTGGTTGGATGTGACGCCATAATTTGAAGCCCAGCCGCTCCAGTAGCGCGAGTCCGCGCCACCAGTTGGCCAGGTAAAGGCCGAGCGCAATCATGAAAGCGGCGGCGAGCAGCTTGCCGGCTACCGGGCTGATCCCGAGCTGGGACAGGCCGGCGCCGAGGCTGCCCGCCAGCAATCCGACCAGCAGGTAGCTGGTTATGCGTCCCGCGTTATAGCTGAGCTGGTAAACGAACAACGAGCCGGGTTTGCGGCCAGCCCCGTCGGCAATCCCCATGTTGAGGGCGGCGACTATGCCACCGCACATGCCGATGCAATGACTGGAACCGAGCAGGCCGACGATGATAGCGGTGCCAAAGGTAAGATCGGCAGGCAACATGGCCTCTACTCTGGAACGTAGTTCGGCAGTAATTCGGCAGCGCTTTGCTGCGGATAGCGCAGCGATCCGGTAAGCCGCCAGTCCGGTGTTTGCAAAAACAGGTTCCAGCGGCCCTCTCCCTGCAGGTCGAGACTGCCGGCTAGCAGGTAGGTGTCGACCTTTTCGAGCCGCAGGCTCCGATCGAGCCCGGGCCTGGTGGCGTGCACCAGCGCCAGCTCGATTTCTCCTCCTGGAATATACTGCACCCCGGGATCGAAGCGAACCTCGACCGTGCCGTCGTCGCGCAGCGTGATGCCGGCAGCGAGTCCCAGCTCGTAAGCGAAGCGGTCGCGCGCCAGCACGCGGTTGATTTGCTTGCCTTTCCTGTAGTAATCGTCGACCACCAGTCCCGAGTAGGACTGGATCGCAAGCGTGAGCATGACGATGCCCATGATGACCGCCGACAGCGGAATCGCGATCAGTAGCCACACCAGGGGCTCCTGTTTCCAGTTTTTTTGCCCGGTTTGCGGTGTCTGCATCAGTTTTTCCCCGGCCCGACGAAGCGTGCTTCCTCGGTGGTCAGCAAGTGATTGGCCTCCACTGCCTGCAGGTGGAACCTGACCGGCACGCTGCGGCTTTCCATGTTGTATTCATCGGCCTGGATGCGCGCGATCAACCGCCCTACGGTTCCCGCTTCGACCAGGATTTCGGACTGGTCCAGCACCAGTTTCATGCCATCGATGCCCTCGGCCGATAGTATATACCGGTGCGGCTTCGAATCCATGTTGAGAATTTTCAGTGTGTAAACGTTTTCGATCAGGCCCTCGTTGGTCTCCCGGTAGAGGGTGTTTCGATCGCGTATCACGTCGAGTTCGAGCGGCACGCGCTGCAGCAGGTGGCCTACCAGGATGCCGCACAGGATTAGCAGTATCGTCGCGTAAACCATGACTCGGGGTCTCAGGATGCGCTGCGGTTTGCCGAATGCCGCATTTTCGGTGGTATATCGAATCAACCCCCGCGGGTAGGACATCTTGTCCATGATCTCGTCGCAGGCGTCGATGCAGGCCGAGCAGGCGATACATTCGTATTGCAGGCCGTCGCGGATGTCGATGCCGGTCGGGCATACCTGGACGCAGACACTGCAGTCGATGCAGTCACCAAGACCGGCCTGCTTCGGGTCGACACCGCGACGGCGCGATCCGCGCGGCTCGCCGCGTTCCGGGTGATAGGCGACGATTAGCGTATCCGAGTCGAACATGGCGCTCTGGAAGCGCGCGTAGGGGCACATGTACATGCATACCTGTTCGCGCATGAAGCCGGCGTTACCATAGGTCGCAAAGCTGTAAAACAGGATCCAGAAGGTTTCCCAGGGGCCGAGGTTGCCCGTGAAAAGCCTGTTGCCGAGTTCGTCGATGGGCGTGAAGTAGCCGACGAAGGTGAAACCGGTCCACAGCGAAAACGCGATCCAGATGGTGTGCTTGATGACCTTGGTGCGAATTTTTGCCGCCGAGGATGGAGCCTTGTCGAGTTTCATGCGGTGCGAGCGATTGCCCTCGATCTTGCGTTCCATCCACAGATAAGCCTCGGTCCAGACGGTTTGCGGGCAGGCATAGCCGCACCAGACGCGTCCGACCAGCGCGGTAAAAAAGAACAACGACAGTCCGGCCAGGATCAGGAGCGCCGCAAGGTAGATGAAATCCTGTGGCCACAGGATCAGACCGAAGATGTAAAACTTGCGCGCCGGCAGGTCGAACAGCAGGGCCTGGCGACCATCCCATTGCAGGAACGGTATCAGGTAGTAAATACCGAGCAGGACGACAACCGAAAGCATGCGCAGGCGCGTGAAATAGCCGCTTACCTCGCGCGGATAGATTTTCCTGTGCGCGGCGTAAAGCGTCGGTTCCGCGGTATCGGTATTTTGCGACTGCATTTACCTCGTGCCTGCTTGTTTTGCGACTAGTTTTGCTGCTTGCTCAGGACCCGGCGATTGGAGATGATGAAATACATCGTGCCGCAGCTTGACAGTATCCCGAGGATCCAGAACAGGAAGAATCCGATGCTGTAGGCCGCCAGGGGACTGACGTCGATATCGAGGTTAAACGGGACCAGGTCCCGTGGATGAAAGGCCGAGAAAAAAACCCCGGTCGCAACAATAGCGACGGCGAACGACGGCCACAGTACCGAGATCGCCTGCTGCAGACGCGGAATTTTATCCGGTAGCGGCGAATCCATTACTTTTGTTGCGACAGGCTATAGACGTAGGCCGTCAACAAGTGCACCTTGGCTTCGCCGAGCCGCTCCAGCTGGGCCGGCATTTGCCCGGCGCGTCCCCTGGCAATCGATTCCGCGATCCGGGTAATCGAACCGCCATAAAGCCAGATATCGTCGCTCAGGTTGGGCGCGCCCAGCGCCGGGTTACCCTTACCTTCGGGCCCGTGGCAGGCGACGCAGAAGATGTCGTACTTGGCCTTGCCTTTTGCGGCCAGCTGCTCGATGCTCGCGCGACCGGACAGGCTCAACACGTACTGGGTCACCTCGTCGACTCCCTGCTCGCCACCGAGAGCCGCTTCCCAGGTCGGCATCGCCGCGATACGGCCGTTTGTCAGGGTCGCCTTGATACTTTGCGGATCGCCGCCCCATATCCAGTCCCGGTCGCGCAGGTTCGGGTAACCGCGCGCGCCGCGCGCGTCGGAACCATGGCAGGTCGAACAGTAATTGAGGTAAAGCCTTTCGCCAACCTTGAGCGCATCCCGGTCCTTGATCAGGTCCAGAACCTCGGTTTGCTGGTAACGCGCAAACAGCGGCCCGACCTCGGCCTCCATCTGCGCGACTTCTTCCTCGTATGCGCCCACCGAAGTCCAGTTGAGAATGCCGCTGAATTTTCCGAGGCCCGGGTACAGCAACAGGTAAAAACCGCCGAAAGCGAGGGTGATGTAAAACAGTCCCAGCCACCAGCGCGGCAGCGGATTATTGAGTTCGCTCAGATCGCCGTCCCAGACGTGGCCGGTGCTCTCGACCTCTTCGCCCTTTTCGAAGCCCGAGGTCATCCAGCGCAGCAGCCAGACGCAGGCGAGAATGCTGATGACGGTCGCGACCGCAATGTACCAGTGCCAGAAATCGCTATTAAAATCGGCCATGAATCTACTCCGAAGACGTTTTACTGTTGTCGCTTGACGGGTCGTCCGCAAACGGCAGGCGCGCCGCTTCGTCAAAGTCTTTTTTGCGCTTACTGCTGTAAGCCCAGATCACGATACCGAGGAAGGTAATCATGACGACGATGGTCCAGATAGATTGAAAAATGGTCATCGACATGTCAGTTCCTCGATTTGATCAGGGTGCCAAGTCCCTGCAGGTAGGCGATCAGCGCATCCATTTCGGTCTTGCCTTCGAGTGCCTGCGGTGCCGCCTCGATATCCGCGTCGCTATAGGGTACCCCGAGGCTGCGCAGGGTCTGCATCTTTGCCTGGATATCGCCGCCGTCGAGCATGGCGTCCTGCAACCAGGGATAGCCCGGCATGATCGACTCGGGAACGACGTCGCGCGGATTGATCAGGTGGACACGGTGCCATTCGTCGCTATAGAGCCCACCGACGCGATGCAGGTCGGGACCGGTGCGCTTGGACCCCCACTGAAAGGGGCGGTCGTAGATATATTCGCCGGCGACCGAATAGTGGCCGTAACGCTCGGTCTCGGCACGGAACGGGCGAATCATTTGCGAATGACAGACATAGCAGGATTCGCGAACGTAGATATCCCGGCCTTCGAGCCGCAGCGGTGAATAAGGCTTGAGGCCCGCGACCGGTTCGGTCAGGGAATCCTGGAAGAACAGCGGGATGATCTGCACCAGGCCGCCGACCGAAATCACGCCGATGATAAGAATAATCATCAGACCAATATTTTTTTCGACTTTATCGTGTGCTGAAGCCATAGTCTTGTCTCGATCTGTCAGTGGGCGCTAGCCGGTTGCGGAATTTCGACTTCGACGGGTTTCGCCTCGGATATGCTGCGCCACAGGTTGTAGGCCATCACCAGAGTACCCACCAGGAAGAAGGCCCCGCCCAGGGTGCGCACGATGTAGTACGGATGCATCGCCTGCACGCTTTCAACGAAACTGTAGGTCAACGTGCCGTCCGCGTTGACCGCGCGCCACATCAGGCCCTGCATGATGCCCGCCACCCACATCGAGGCGATATAGAGCACGATGCCGATGGTCGCAGTCCAGAAATGCACTTCGACCAGCTTGAGGCTATAGAGCTCGCGCCCGAACAGGCGCGGAATCAGGTAATACATTGCGCCCATGGAAACCAGGGCAACCCAGCCCAGCGCGCCCGAGTGCACGTGGCCGATGGTCCAGTCGGTGTAGTGCGACAACGCGTTAACGGTCTTGATCGACATCATCGGACCTTCGAAAGTCGACATGCCGTAAAACGAAATCGATACGATCAGCAGGCGCAGCACCGGGTCGGTGCGCAGCTTGTGCCAGGCACCGGACAGGGTCATGATGCCGTTGATCATGCCGCCCCAGGACGGCGCCAGCAGGATCAGTGACATGACCATGCCTAGCGACTGCGCCCAGTCGGGCAACGCGGTGTAATGCAGATGGTGCGGTCCGGCCCAGATGTAGGTGAATACCAGCGCCCAGAAGTGAACCACGGAGAGCCGGTATGAGTAAACCGGGCGCCCGGCCTGCTTGGGTACGAAGTAATACATGATGCCGAGAAAGCCCGCGGTGAGGAAGAACCCGACGGCGTTATGCCCGTACCACCATTGCACCATCGCGTCCTGTACCCCGGCGTAAGCCGAGTAGGATTTCCAGAAACTCACCGGCAGCGCGGCGCTGTTAAACAGGTGCAGTACCGCGACGGTGATGATGAAAGCGCCGAAAAACCAGTTGGCGACATAGATATGAGGGATCTTGCGCTTGATGATGGTGCCGAAAAATACCAGCGCGTAGCTTACCCAGACCAGGGTGATCAGTATGTCGATGGGCCATTCGAGCTCGGCGTATTCCTTGCTGGTGGTAATCCCTAGCGGCAGCGTGATCGCCGCCGACAGGATCACCGCCTGCCAGCCCCAGAAGGTAAAGCTCGCCAGCACCGGAAACGCGAGCCTTGCATGGCAGGTGTGCTGTACCACGTAGTACGAGCAGGCGAACAGCGCGCAGCCCCCGAAGGCGAAGATGACCGCGTTGGTATGCAGCGGCCGCAGTCGGCTGAAGGTTAGCCACGGGACGTCGAAGTTGAGTACCGGCCAGGCGAGTTGCGCGGCGATCAGCACGCCGACCAGCATGCCGACAATACCCCATACGATCGTCATGATCGCAAATTGACGGACCACTTTATAATTATAGGTTTCGATGTTTGTCATCTAGAGCTTCCTCGAGGTCTGATTGGCGTCAAACGGTTGATCTGCGGATCGAGAGATATCAGTTGGTAAATACCGGCTGCAGCCCCATGCCCCACAACAGCGCGGTCATTGCGAGCAACGAGACCAGCGCGATCAGTCCGACCGCGAGCACCGCGGAAGAATATAGAAAACCCCTTTCCGCGGGTATTTCCATCATGATCGGCAGACCGGAGTAGAGCAGGTAAACGGTATAGGCGAGCGCCGGCAAACCCAGCAGCATGTTCAGCCAGAGCACCGGGTAGACTTCCATGATGCCGATCAGAAACAACGGGGTTGCGGTATAGGCGGCCAGCGTGATGCACAGCGGTAAGGGTTTGACGACCTCGTAAGCCTTTCCGAGCAGATGAATCAGCCAGCCTATGGTGAAGACTCCGACGATCAGTGCCAGGTAATAAATGATCGCGATGGAAATGGCCGATTCGCCGGTAATGCGAATCGGGTCGCCCACGCCGATACGCCAGCCCACTTGCGTGGTGCCGATGTATCCCGAAATTGCCGGGATCGCGGCGAGTATGAAAATAAAGCCGACACGGCTTCTGTCACTGTTCTTTTGCTGGTCGCGGATTCTTTCCCACTCACGCGCCGGATCGGTAAACAGTCCAATGATGTGCTGTATAAACATAGCGATTTTCTTTGTTATTTGTTAGCGTGGATTATTCATCAAGCCCTTTGTCGGCTATTGATTCAGATCAAGGCTGAACCGGTTTGAAATTGCACCATTCTCGTTACCATTCTCGGCACGGGCTCAATTCTGCACAGCCTGAATCAAATTGGAATCCACTATCGTAAAAAAAATGAATTACCGTAAGATCGATTCTACCGCTGTCGGGCCGGCATTGACAGACCCGGGCGCCTGTTATCACTGCGGATTACCGGTGCCCGCGGGGCTCGACCTCACGGTTCGCATCGATGGCGAGAATCGTGCGATGTGCTGCCATGGATGCCAGGCGGTGGCCGAGGCCATCATCGACGCAGGGCACGAGAATTTCTACCGCGTCAGGACCCAGGCCGCGCCGAGCGCGCGCGATATCCTGCCCGGTTTCCTGCAGGAGGCCCGGGTTTACGATCTGCCGGAAATACAGAACCAGTTCGTGCATGCGCTCGATGGCGATTTGCGTGAGGCCAGCCTGATGCTGGACGGGATTACCTGCGCCGCCTGCGTCTGGCTGAACGAACGCTACATCGGCGCGCTGCCCGGGGTTGTCGAAGTGCACGTTAATTACGCTACCCAACGCGCGCTGGTGCGCTGGGACGGAAGCCGTATCAGGCTTGGCGAAATCCTGCAGGCGATCCGGAAAATCGGCTACCGGGCGCTGCCCTACAATCCGGGCCAGCAGCAGGAATTGCAGCGCCGGCAGCGACGCCAGCAGCAACGCCGACTCGCGGTTGCGGGATTGTTCGGCATGCAGGTCATGATGCTCTCGATCAGCCTTTATGGTGGCGCCTGGTCGGGTATGGAGCGCGGTTTCGAGCAATTTTTCCGCTGGCTCAGCCTCGGCCTGACGCTGCCGGTGCTGCTGTACTCGGCGCCGCCATTCTTCCAGGCCGCCTGGCGCGATCTGAAACGCCTGCGCGTGGCGATGGACTTACCCGTGTCGCTGGCCATCGGAATCGCTTTTGCCAGCAGCGTGGTAACGACCGTTAACGGCCATGGCGAGATTTATTTCGACTCTGTGGTCATGTTCATTTTCTTTCTTTCGGCGAGCCGCTACTTTGAAAACATGGCGCGCCAGCGTTCCGCCGCCTCTATCGAAAAGCTGGTGCAATCTCTGCCGTTGACGACAACGCGCGTCAACAGCGACGGATTCAGCGAGGAGGCGGTCGCGGCCGCCGCGCTGGCGATCGGGGACCGGGTGCTGATCCGCCCCGGCGAAACGGTGCCCGCCGATGGAGAGATCCTGAGCGGCTACTCTTCGGTTGACGAATCCATGCTGACCGGGGAGAGTCTGGCGCTCGCCAGGCGACCGGGCGAACGCCTGCTGGGCGGCAGCATCAACGTAACCAATCCTCTGCAGATGCGGGTCACCGCGGTCGGCGCCGACACGGTAATGGCGGAAATTCAGCGCAGTATAGAGCGGGCGCAGACCGACAAGCCGCCGTCGGCGCGCAGGGTAGACCGGGTGGCGGCTTATTTCATCGGCGCCGTGTTACTGATCGTGATTTGCGTCGCGAGCTTTTGGTGGCTGTACGACGCCGGGCGCTGGTTCGAGATCGCCCTCGCGGTGTTGATTGTCAGTTGCCCGTGTGCGCTGTCGCTGGCAACACCTGCCGCAATGAGCGCGGCGCTCGGCAGGATGCATTCCGCGGGATTGCTGGTGAAGCAGGGTTCGGCGCTCGAAAAAATGAACCAGGTGACGCATGTCGTGATCGACAAGACGGGTACTCTGACCCATGGCAAACCGATCCTCCAGCAGGTTTACTGCAATCCGGGATTCAGCCGCGATCATTGCCTGCGGCTCGCCGCGACGCTGGAGAAACATTCCGAGCATCCGCTGGCTCGGGCGCTGCTGCGCGAGACCGGAGCGGTTAAGTCCGAAGATGCCGATCAAATCGTCAACACCGCCGGCGGCGGCATCTCGGCGATCGTCGATAACCGGCAATACTTTATCGGCAGCAACGAATTTATCCTCGCGAGCACCGGCCTCGCGATCCCGCGGGATTGGCAGGACAGCCTCGCAGGCGACGCCCTGACCGCGGTAGTGCTGGCGCGCAGGGATTGCATTCTGGCGATGTTCAACTTTGCCGACACGCTGCGCGAAGATGCTGCTGCGCTGGTCGAATCGCTGCAGCAAATGAACAAGAGCATAGTCCTGATGACCGGCGATCGCGACGCGGCGGCGCGCGACGTGGCCGAAAGAACAGGGATCGGTGAATACCGCGCGCAAATGTCGCCGCAGGACAAAATGCAGGCGGTGCAGACGTTGCAGCGACGGGGCGCATGCGTGTTGATGGTCGGCGACGGAGTCAACGACGCACCGGTACTGGCCAACGCGGACGTGTCGATTGCGATGGGCGGCGCCAGCGCGCTCGCCCGGACCAACGCCGATATCGTACTGCTTACGAATAGCCTGCGATCGGTTGTGCTGGCGTTCGACATGTCGAGCCGCACGCGCAACATAATCCGCCAGAACATGATCTGGGCGCTGATGTATAATTTCGGCGCTATCCCCGCGGCGGCGGCCGGGCTGGTTGCGCCCTGGCTCGCTGCCCTGGGCATGTCGTTGAGTTCGCTTATCGTGGTATTGAACGCGCTGAGGCTGTTGCGTTAATGGAAATTATTTACCTGCTGATTCCGATATCGTTGATACTGCTTGCGGTAATCGTGTGGATTTTGCTATGGGCGGTTCGTGACGGACAGTATGACGATCTCGAGGGCCCCGCGCATCGAATCCTGATGGATGAAGACAAGATAGTGGATACGCAAAAAAAAAGCCGGCGGGGAGATGCCGGCTAATACTCTATAGTGTAAGAGTAGGAGTCGAATTCAAGTTTATGGCGATCAGGTTGTGAATTCTTGATCTAGATCAATTAAACTGCTTTCGTTACCAAATCATTTGCGAAAACTACCCACTCGTGCCCGGCTGCTGGTAACAGTCGAACACCATGCAGATATTGCGCACCAGCAGGCGACCGGCATCGTTTACGATAATCTCGTCCCCAACCACTTCGACCAGGCCATCCTGTTCCATTTCGGCCAGTCGCGACAGTTCGTCGGCAAAGTAATTAGCAAAGTTGATGCGCCAGCGATTACTAATTGCGCTAATGTCGACGCGGAAATGGCATAACAGTCCCTGGATGATTTCACGACGCAGCAGGTCGTCAGCGTCGCTTTGGTACCCTCGGGTAACCGGCAGCCTGCGCTGAGACAGGCTTTCGTGATAATCTTCGAGGCTCGCGGCATTCTGACTGAAATTGTCGCAGACCTGGCTGATTGCCGATACCCCGAAACCGATCGAGTCACACTGCGCGTGCGTTGAATATCCCTGGAAGTTTCGCCGCAGGCTGCCGTCGCGCCGCGCGCGCGCAAGCTCGTCATCTGGTCTGGCGAAATGGTCCATGCCGAAGTACTCGTATCCCGCCGCGCCCAGCTTGTCGACCGCCATCTGTAATATTGCGAGTTTTTCCCCCGATTCGGGTAGCTGCTCGGCCTGGATGCGCCGCTGCGGTGGGAATCGGTGCGGCAGCTGCGCATAGTTGTAAATGGCGATGCGATCGGGGCCGAGGTCGATGATGGTTTCCAGGATCGCGGCGAAATCGGCTACGCTCTGCTGCGGCAGTCCGTAAATGAGGTCGACGCTGATCGAGCGAAAACCGTGGCGACGTGCGTCGTTTATCGTCTTTGCGGTAGGCTCGAGACGCTGCACCCGGTTAACCGCCTGCGGTGCCTTTTCGTTCGGATCCTGCACGCCGATACTGATGCTGTTGAAGCCTAGCTTGCGCAGTTGCGCCACGCCGCCCGCCTCGATGACCCGCGGATCGATTTCGATCGAATAGACGCCGGCACCGCCTCTGTTCAGCCTGAAGTGCTGGTTGATCTTTTCCATCAATTGCTGCGATTGCCGCTGCGTCAGGAAACCGGGCGTGCCACCACCCCAGTGCAGCTGGCACACTTCGCGGTCACGGTCGAACAGGCTCGACTGGATTTCGATCTCGCGAAACAGGTCCTGCAAATAGGATTCCATTTTTCCCTTGTGCCGCAGGATCTCCCTGTTGGATGCGCAGTAGTAACAAATCGAGCTGCAAAACGGGATATGGAAGTATAGTGATAACGGCCTCGGGATCAATTCCTCGTTGCTGAGCCTGGCCCATTCCTGGTAATCCGACTCCGAAATAAGGTCGTGAAACTCGGTTGCCGGTGGATAGGAGCGATATCTTGGGCCAGGTCTATCGTACCGATTGATCAGATCTTCCTGGAAAAGGGATGATGTTGACATCAATACCACGATGCTTGTTATTTCAGCATAGACTAACCATTGTTCATCAGCTTGCCTTGATTTGCATCAACTGCGGGGTATTGTCTCGACCACGATCGCGTTGCTTACCCCGGGGCGCGAAATACTGCAATACGGGATCCCGGCAAGGCGACAACAGGTCGCCACCGAAGCCTTCGGACCTTCTGCCGCCTGCATTCGTTCGACGGCAGTGCGTTGTTTCGGTACATGACCGGGGACGACAGCTACGCGCCTGATGAGGCGGAGGCGGGCAGGGTGCCGTCGGGCACCCTCGAACCGACAATCAACGGCCGCATCGATCTGCCTGGCGTCGGTGACAGCTTTTCGTTCTAGAGTCGCCGGCAGCAGCGGCAGGCCAATCCCTCGGACAGCGGCGAAACCGTCGTGATCCGGGCCAGTACGCCAGCCACGCTGCGGCCATAGAATCCCGACCGGTCGCCCGGCTAGGCCGCGTGCGCTGTCTTCGGCGGCTTCCGGTGGATCAGGTTTTCGACGATAGTCCAGACCTCGTCGCCGGTAACCTGCAGCACGTCCTCCGCCTCGATCTCGTTTTCCGCCATCCAGTCCGCGATGACGCTGAGGGGTAAATGCCGCTGAACGGTCGGCAATTCATCGAGGGTATTCGCGACCAGCGTGGTCGCCGCCAGGGTTTGGTAACATTGCATATCGATATCCTCCAGTTTGAATCGGTTTGCGTTACGCCCGTGAATGGCAAAGCGTGGGTCAATCCTGGTCAATTGGCGACAGGACGCAACTTTAACCCCGCAAAGTGACGTTATGATTTTGTGTGCTGCAATCTACGCCCCTTCATGCTGCGGGTTGCCCCGTTTTGACTCAGGACCTGGTTGCTATCGTGGCCTCGATCGCGGCAGCGATTCGGTACAGTTTTTCGTCGTCCCCGTTTTTCGACGAGATCATGAGCCCGACCGGTGCGTCTCCCGCGTTGTGGCAGGGCAGGCTTATCGAACAACCGTCGAAGTAATTGACGGTTGCGGTATTGCGCAGGCAGCGCAGGTTAACCCTGCGCGCATCGTCTGCGTCGTCGGTTTCGGCAAGCGCGGGTGGCACGCAGGCTACGGTCGGGTAGAGGAGGGCGTCGGCGGCGAGGCCGGAGAACTGACGGTTGAAATCGGCGACGATTCGCGCTCTCTCGCGATATCGCTGCTGCTGCTCTCTTGCGCCGATGTCTGCGCCCGCCGAGATGCGCGTGCCGACAAACGGATCGTATTCATCGGGATATTGCGCCAGCATTTCGCGATGATGCTGCCAGACTTCGTAAACCACCAGCGGTCGTTCGATGAAAAAATCGTCGCAGTGATCGAGCGCGGGCAGGGGTTGCCGCTCGATACCGGCGCCGGCGGCCTGCAGCAATTCGATGCTGCGCTCGAATGCCGATTGTACCGCTTCGTCCAGCTGCGTCATCACGCGCGCCTCTGGAATGATGAATTTGAGAGCGCCGAGATTCTCCGGCTGCAGCCGCGGCAGGTCGTCGCCTGGCCTTATCCTGGCGCACATCAACTGGTCGAGAATGAAACAGCTGTCGACATCGACCGCGAGCGGTCCCGGCGCGTCGAGCGTCGGCGACAGCGGATAGATGCCGGCCAGCGACATGCGGCCATGGCTCGGCTTGACACCGACCACGCCGTTGAACGCGGCCGGAATACGGCAGGAGCCTGCGGTATCGGAACCGAGTGCGGCCGGCACGATTCCCTCGGCAATGGCGACCGCGCTGCCCGACGACGAGCCTCCCGGCAGGCGCCCGGTGTCCCGGTCCCAGATCGACAGCGGCGTGCCGTAATGGGGGTTTTTGCCGATACCGGAAAAGGCGAACTCGCTCATGTTGGTGCGGCCGAAGAACAGCATCCCCGCCGCACGCAGCGGCGCGACGACCTCGGCATCGTCGCTTTCCGGCTCGGCATAGTGCTTGCGCACCACCGAGCCGGCCAGGGTCAGTTCGTTGCGGATGTTGAATAAATCCTTTAATGCGATCGGAATACCGGCCAGTGGCGGCGTGGCCTGCAATTTTTTTCGCCCTCGATCGATCGAATTAGCCAGGTTCGCGAGCCCGGGATTGATCGAAATAAATACCGACTTTGCGCGGTGTGCGTGTTCCAGCGACTGTTCCACTAGCGCAATCGCGCTGGATCGACCGGTCTGCAGCGCGACCGATAATGCCCTTAGGCCGTTCATACACCACACCCGGATAAACGATTACCGGGAAAGCCCTTAGGGATCCTGCTCGAAAGCTTGCGGCAGGCTGTATCCAGTCGATGGCTGGCCTGAATCGCTGGTATGTCGGGTCTTTTGGTTTGCATTGCTGTCTCGTGTTAATCCGGGTTGTTGACGAGGGGGGTTCAGGATATCTTATCGTCCCGGAGCGATGCTTATCCTGCCTGGATGCGCAGGTTATATCGCCCGGTACTGCCGTCATGTTTTTCCAGTTTACCCAATCCCCGCGCGCAACGCGACGACGGCGACCCGGTTTGCGGACCATGGTGCGGTAGCGTTTGCGGGAAGTGTAGCAGAGGCTGTGTTATGAAAATTACCGATATCGAGGTTTACATTCTGGGCGGTCCCGAGGAGACGCGCCCGCACTGGGTCAGCCATTTCCCGGTGCCCGCGGCCAACGAACTGCTGGTCATACTGCACACCGACGCCGGGATCTCGGGCTTCGGCCTGGGCAGCAGCAACGCAGCGCTTGCACAAACCGCGCAGATGTTCGGCGACGGCCTGGCGGAGATCATCATCGGGGCCGATGCGCTGTCGCCGGAGCGTCTCTACGAGAAACTTTTTGCGTTGACCTGGCATTCGGTGTCCGCGCAGAAGGGCTGGAGCAAATCCCAGCTGGTCCTCGCCGCGGCGGCGGTCGATATCGCGATGTGGGATATTCTCGGAAAGCACAGCGGCATGCCGCTTTACCGCCTGTTCGGCGGCTACCGGGACGAGGTTCCATGTTATGTCACCTGCGGCTACTACCGCGAGGGCAAGGATATGGACGAGTTGCGCGCGGAAATGGAGATGCTGAAATCGCAACGGCACAGGGCATTCAAGGCCAAGATCGGAGGGCTGGACCTCGCGCAGGACATGCAGCGTCTGCGGGTGATCCGCGAGGTTATCGGTAACGAGGCCGAGCTGATGGTCGATGTCAACTGCGGCTGGGACCTGCCCGCCGCGCTCGAGGCGGTCAAGCAGCTACCGCAAATCAATCCGCGCTGGCTCGAGGAGCCCGTGCGCTGGCACGATGATCGACGCCTGCTCAAATTAGTCGCGCAACATACCGATATCCCGCTGTCTGCCGGCGAGAGCGAGCCGAGTGCACACGGTTGCCGCGCCCTGCTCGAGGAGCAGGCGATACGGATCCTGCAGTTCGATTGCACGCGCATGGGGGGATTTACGATGGGGCGCAAGTTATCGGCGCTGGCGGAACTCAACCATGTCGACGTGGCACCCCATCATGATTGCTTCATCCACGCACATATCGTCGCCGCCAGCCCCGCTGGCCTGATCGTCGAATCCTTCACCGACCCGGAGCGCGACCCATTGCAGGCCGAGTTGTTTCAAAATCCGCCGTTGATCGAAGACGGGATGCTGCAGTTGAACACGGAACCCGGGCTCGGCCTCTTCCTGCGCACCGATACGATCGAGAAATACGGCCAGAAAATAATCTAGGCCCGATTACGGCGCTACCATGGATCCGGGATGCGGCGAACTTTCAGCCGGGCCCGGTCGCGAAAAGGCGCGCGTCTCGGCAAAGGAACTGCGCGGGATAGCCCCTTGCGTAGACCGGCCTGCGCAAAAATTTACGCCTGTCGCTGGCCGAACGCATGGGTTAGGGATTATAGTCGTGCCAGGCTGCGACGATTCGACGCGCCGTAAAATTTGGAGGTAAATTCAGCTTAACCGGGCGCGACGAGGACAAGAAGCGATTTGCTCAGACTTGTTGCCGGCCATGAAATCAAACGCCGAAGCATTGCGCGATTAAACCAGCATGGCAGGCTTCGGAATAAACCAGAGGACGTGCTATGAATTCACTGTTCATCATGATTGCATTTGCGGTCGTGATCGTTGTCGTGGTGTTTCTTTTGATCGGTCTTTTCAGAAAAAGCCGGCGCTCCAGGCCGTCGAAGCCTGCGCGAAAACCGACTTCCGGGATCGAAAGATCATCGACGCAATGGCGCGCGGTAAAAATTGATCCCGGCCTGATTTGCTGCGATGCCGTTATGCAACTGACCGGCCAGGTTTTCCTGGCGAGGCTGTCGCCCACGTTGCCGCTGGAGAACTGCACCGAAAAAGATTGCCGCTGTAAATACATCCACCTGGAGGACCGCCGCAGCGGCGGGGATCGGCGCGTTGAACTTGGTGAACTGGGCGCTTTCTTACCGGCCACCCTGTCCAATCGAAGACGGCAAACGGATCGGCGCGAGACCGGATTGAGCCGGTGAAACGATCGCCAGGGTTGTACGACGCTTACTGATTCGTCTACGATCGTCGATTGATTGCCTGCGTAGCCACCCGACGCGGGTAGGCTGGCATCGCCGTGATAATTATTACGGGCGCAAAAGACTTATAATCAAGTTGTTTGCCCGCGCAGGTCCATTGAACCGGAATTCCGCATGATATTTCTTCGATCAAGCAGCGTCCGAGCCGTAAGACATCGACAGCAACCTGTCGCTTGCCCGGCTCGTGTTTTTGCCCGTTCGGGGTTGGTGTCGTGACCAGGGATCCGCTGGACGATGGGAATGCCGGGGCCTGGAACCCGGATATCAGATCCACGCTGCCGGCGAAATACCTGCCGCTGTCGACGATGTTCCGCCCTGAAAACGTGTTCACCAGCATCGAGGCTGCAAACGAACTTAGCGGATTCACCGGGCTGCCGATCCAGGAACTGATCTGCTTTCGGCCGCAAAGGCTCGTCGTGCACGAGCTGCTGGTGCGGGTTTCCGCCGATATTTTCGTTTCCGACGGGTCGAAGTACGAAGACCTGGGCGTCAATTTTCGCCAGGTTGTTACCCGTATTCTGGAAGGTTACATCGAGCCCCACATGCAGCAGGTCATAGATGATTTCGATCGATTGCGCGGTCGCAGCGAGACCATGATTAGCACCGAACTGGAAGCCTGCCTGTTCGCCCCGGCGGTCAAGACCGAAACCAGTCGAGGGAGTTTCAGCCTGTCGAGGCTGTTCGGGGCGAAACCTGCGAAACCGGTGCCGGGCCCCGCAGAAGGCATCGAACAACGCCACCAGCGTATTTACGACGGCTGGCGGCAAAAG
>JAOTTY010000065.1 GCA_029864185.1 Gammaproteobacteria bacterium | reverse complement strand
CACCGCGCTCTGCGACGGCCTTGAGTAGCGTGGTATCCGACATCTATTGCCCCATACAAATATGTATGGTCCAATATACAGATGTGTATGTTTATTGCAATAATAATAGCCGATGACCAGGCAAAAATCTGAACTCCGGGTGGAACGATTCGACGCGCTCGAAATCATGCCGCGTTTCGAATACGGCGAAATGACGCAGGTCGTCGAAACTTGCGGCAGCAAGGACGGTTCCGAGCTCGGCACCGGCTGGGGGCGATTCATCGATGCGCGCATCCCGTGGACGGTTCGGTACGACGAGGTCCTGACCGTATTCGAGGGCGAACTTCGCGTGTACGCCGACGGCGCGGTACCTCCCTTCGCTGCGCAAGACAGCATCTGGCTGCCGAGAGGCACCGAGCTGGTTTACGAGGCCCGTTCGGCGCTGGTGCACTGCGCGATCCACCCCTCCAGCCGGTACGAGGGCTGACGCTTGTACAGGCGTTCCATCAACCATCTCCCCATGGACGACAATACCAACGGCTGGAGTCATATCCTCGGACCGCGCAGGCCGAAACCTGCGCTCGATGCCGAGCAGCGCGCGCCCTGGGTCGTCGTCGGCGCCGGCTACGCCGGGCTTGCGGCAGCGCGGCGGCTTGCCGAAAACCGGCCCGACGATAAAGTAATCCTGCTCGACGCCGGCGAGGTCGGCGAAAACGCGTCCGGACGCAATTCGGGCTTCGCGATCGACCTGCCGCATAACGTCGGCTCGTCGCTGGATGAACTGGACGGCTCGCATCGTTTCATGGCGCTGGCGCGCGCCGCCATCGATTACCATGAAACCCAGATCGATCGCTACGGCATCGACTGCGGCTGGAGTCAGCCCGGCAAGTATCACTGCGCGGTATCGGAGCAGGGTGTGCGCGAGGTGCTGGAACCCTTCGCCAGGGAACTCGATGCCCTGAACGAACCCTATACCTGGGTCGACAAGGTGGAACTCGAGAGACGCCTCGGCACCAGGCACTTCGCCGCGGGCGTGCACACACCGGGCTGCCGGCTGATGAACCCGGCGGCGCTGGTGCGCGGTCTCGCCGACAACATGCCGGAGAACGTGACCCTGTACGAAAACTCGCCGGTGAAGGCGCTGCAACTGGGGCGCGAGATTGCGCTGACGACGCCGGGAGGACGGGTCGTCGCCGAGCGGATGATCCTCGGCGTCAACGGTTTCGCCGATCGCTTCGGCTACTTCGAGCATAAACTGCTGCCGATGGCCGCCAACGCCAGCCTCAGCCGCCGGTTGACCCCGGCGGAACGCGATGCGCTCGGCTGCGGGCAAAACTGGGGCGTGACGCCGGCGAACGCCTTTGCGTCGATCACGATGCGCTACACCGGCGATCACCGCATCCTGATGCGCAACAATATTTATAACAACCCGAAAATGCGCGAGGCCGAATCCTACCGCGCCCATATGAAACAGGTGCACAAGCGGCTGTTCGACGAGCGCTTCCCGATGCTGCCCGATGTCGATATGGAATACACCTGGACCGGCTTCATCTGCCTCGCGCAAAACGGCGCGCCCGGTTTCGGCAGGCTAGCCGACAATGTTTATACCTCGGTCTGCCAGAACGCGGTCGGGATTACCAAGGGCACCGCCGGCGGCATGCTCGCCGCGGACATGGCCTGCGGCATAGACAACGAGCTTATCGGCTACATGGAAAGCCTCGGCACGCCGAACAGGCTGCCGCCGCGGCCCTTTCTCGATATCGGCGTCAGGCTTCGCTTCGCCTGGGAACTGTGGAAGGCGCGTAAAGAAGTCTAGGCATCACGTCGCCACAGCACCGGGAACCAGTCGCCGCGCATCCTGTCCCCGTGGCGCATGCCGTGATCGACATAGGGCGGAGAAGTCTCTCCCGGGCGTTCGCAATAGGTCACGTCGTCGCCGAGCCAGCGCGTCGAAAACGCGCGTCTGAGCGAGGCTACCGTCGCATCCCCGGTACCGTGCAGGGTGCGAAAATCGAATACGATGGTGTCGCCCGGTTCGAGCGAGAAGTCGGTGATATCGTAGTGGTCCCGCCGCGCATCGATATCCGGCACGGCCTCCAGCGCGGCGCCCGGCTGGTCGTCGTTGAAGGCGCTGCCGTCTTCGAATATTCTCGGGTAGAACAGGCGCTTCCAGCGATGCGATCCCCTGACGAACTGCACCGCGACATCGGCGTCGGCCGCGTCCAGCGAAACGTAGACGCTCGCCGTCTTGAGGCCATCGACGCAATAATAGGGTAGATCCTGGTGCCAGGGCGTCGCGCGCTGTGTCCCCGGCGCCTTCATGAAGGCATGCTCGTGAAAAAACTGCGCGTAGGCACTGTCCATGAACTGGCCGGCGATCGACGCGGCGCCGGAATGCGAAACGTACTCCAGGTATTCCGGGATCAATTGCCAGTTGCAGTAGCTGTCGAAAAAACGTCCCGGCGCGCCGCGGGGATTGCTTTCGCACGGAAACGCGTAACGCAGGGGATCGTCGAGATTGCGTTGTAGTCCCCGACGCAGCGGGTCGACCCACTCGACACTGGCGCCTCGCAGCAGCACGACACCGTCGCGCCTGAAAGTCTCGATATCCGCGCCTGCTGCGTCGAAACCGGGCAGCGCCGAGGTATCGATGGCTACGCCGGGTTTGCGCCAGTCCACGGTCGCCTGGTTGAATTGATCGCCCTGCGGCATCTGCCCTCCTGTCGGTGGGGCCAGTTTATTGCGATCCGGCGTCGCTGTAAAACCACGCTAATCAGTGCTTTTCAATACCGTCGCCATGGATTAATCTCGTGCGCCAGAATGATAAGCCGGTGAAACCAGCGTATGTCCAGGCTCCTAGCAGCGGAAATCGAAGTACCCAGCCTCAGCTATGTCAGCGGAGTTGTGCTGGTTTTGATGTCGGGCGTATTCTGGTCATCGATGGGGCTCGGTATCCGCCTGATCGACGAGGCCAACGTATGGCAGATTCTGCTTTACCGTTCCGCCGCGCTGGCAACCTTCCTGTTTGTAATCATTACCCTGCGCTCGGGCTACAGGCCTGTTGCCACCATCTGCAAATCGGGTATCGCCGGCGTCGTCGGCGGAATGGGGCTGGTGCTGGCCTTCGCCGGCGGTATCTACGCGATCCAGACCACGACCGTCGCCAACGCCATGTTCCTGTTCGCGTCGGCGCCGTTCCTCGCGGCTTTTTTCGGCTGGATCATCCTGCGCGAGAGCGTGCGCAGCGCAACCTGGATTACGATGACCGTGGCGATTATCGGCATTGCCATCATGGTGATCAACGGTATTTCCCTGGGACGGCTGGCGGGTAATCTCAGCGCTATCCTGTCGGCCTTCGGATTCGCGGCATTCACCATCGCGCTGCGCTGGGGCAAGCTCGAGGACATGCTGCCGGCGGTATTCCTGGCAGGTATTTTCGCCATGATCACCGCGGCGCTGGTATGCCTGGTCGAGGGCTACAGCTTTTCGATTCCGGCCAACGATATCGCGATCGCGCTCGCGCTGGGCGTATTCCAGGTCGGACTGGGCCTGACCGTATACACGATAGGATCCCGCGTGGTGCCCGCCGCCGAACTCGCGCTGCTGTCGATGACCGAGGTGTTGCTCGGGCCCTTCTGGGTGTGGCTGTTCCTGGGCGAGACCGCAAGCGCCTACACGCTGATCGGCGGAGCCGTGCTGATGCTCGCGATCGCGATAAACGCCCTGAGCGGGTTGCGGCGCAAGCCGGTGCCGGTGCTGTGATGGGCACTAACTGCCTGTTCGACGGCTTGCTTGCCGGGCGTGAAACCGACCCGCGCCGGTTGCTGCTGGTACCCGGGGATAGATCCTGGTCCTATGCCGATGTCGTCGACCTGAGCGGCCGGTTCGCCAACCTGCTACGGCAACGTGGAGTAGAGCCCGGCGACCGGGTCGCGGTGCAGGTCGACAAGTCGGTGGCTGCGATCGCGCTCTACCTCGCGACAGTGCGCGCCGGCGCCGTGTTCCTGCCGCTCAACACCGCCTATACGCGCGCCGAGGTCGGTTATTTCCTCGACGACGCCGATCCGGCGATGTTCGTTTGCAGCCCCGCGCGCGCGACTGAATTCGACGGCATCGACGCCAGGATCGAGACCCTGGACGGCGCTGCCGGCGGCAGCCTGCTGCAATCTGCGCAGGCCCTGTCGCCACAATTCGCCAATGTCGCGCGCGGGCCCGGCGATCTCGCCGCGATCCTGTACACGTCGGGTACCACCGGACTTTCCAAGGGTGCGATGCTGAGCCACGACAACCTGTTGTCCAACGCGTTGACGCTGGTCGATTACTGGCAATTCAGCGACAAGGACGTGTTGCTGCATGCGTTGCCGATATTTCATACCCACGGCCTGTTCGTCGCGACCAACGTCATCCTGATCTGCGGCGGGTCGATGATCTTTCTGCCGCGATTCGGCGTCGACGCGATGCTCGAACAGTTACCGCATGCGACTTCGATGATGGGCGTGCCGACCTTTTACACGCGCCTGCTTGCCGACGATCGCTTCGACCGCGGCCTGGTCGCGCACATGCGCCTGTTCGTATCGGGCAGCGCGCCGATGCTCGCCGAAACCCATGTCCAGTTCGAGCAGCGTACCGGGCACCGCATACTCGAGCGCTACGGCATGACCGAAACCAACATGAATACCTCCAATCCCTACAGCGGCGAACGCCGCGTCGGCAGCGTCGGCTTCCCGCTGCCCGGCGTCGAAATCAGGATCACCGACCCGGAAAGCGGTGCCGCACTGGAACCGGGTGACACCGGCATGATCGAGGTGCGCGGCCCCAACGTTTTCGTCGGCTACTGGCGCAAGCCCGAAAAAACCGCCGAGGAACTGCGCGCCGACGGCTTTTTCATCACCGGCGACATGGGCATGATCGACGCCGATGGCTACCTGCATATCCTCGGGCGTGAAAAAGACCTGGTCATATCGGGCGGCTACAACATTTACCCGAAGCAGATCGAAACCGAGATCGACGCGCTGGACGGGGTCGTCGAATCGGCCGTGTTCGGCATTCCCGACGCGGATCTCGGCGAGGTGGTCGCGGCCGCGGTGGTGCTCGAACCCGGCGCGGCGCTGGACCAGGCACGGCTGATCGACGCGTTGGGCTCCGGGCTCGCCCGATTCAAGCTGCCGCGCAAGGTCGTTTTCCTCGACGAATTGCCACGTAACGCGATGGGCAAGGTCCAGAAGAACAGCCTGCGAGAAGCCTATGGATGAATTAATCCGAAAAAGCGCCAGCGAAATCGTTGCCCTGCTGCATGCGGATGAAATCACCGTCGAGGACACGCTTGCCGCGCTCGAGTCGCGTATCGCAGAGGTAGACGGAGACATCAATGCGTTGCCGACGCTGTGTTTCGAGCGCGCCGGTGAGCACGCGCGCTCGCACGATTACGGCGCTACCCCGCTCGGCGGAATCCCGGTTGCAATCAAGGATCTCGAAGACGTTGCCGGCGTGCGCACCACCTACGGTTCGCGGCTGTTTGAGCACCATGTTCCGGATCAGTCCGACCTGCTGGTCGAGCGGATCGAGGCCCAGGGCGGCATCGTCTACGCCAAGTCGAATACGCCCGAGTTCGGCTCCGGCGGCAATACCTTCAACGACGTTTTTGGCATGACCCGCAATCCCTACGACCGCGGTCGCAGCGCGGGTGGATCGTCGGGCGGCGCCGCGGCCGCGCTCGCCAGCGGTTGCGCGTGGCTCGCGCAGGGTTCGGACCTGGGCGGCTCCTTGCGCACACCGGCGAGTTTTTGCGGCGTCACCAGCCTGCGGCCGTCGCCGGGACTGATCGCATCGAGCCCCGGCCAGCAGCCATTCGAGGTTTACGCGCAGAAGGGGCCGATGGCGCGCAACATCGCCGACCTCGCGTTGCTCGCCGACGCGATGGCCGGCTTCGAGGCGCGCGCCGGGCTGACCAGGTCCCACCCGCCAGGCGACTTCCGTGACGCCGCCGCGCAACCGCGCAAGCCGCGCCGTATAGCCTTCAGCGAGGACCTCGGTATCGCCGATACCTGCGCCGAAGTGGCCTCGATCTGCAGCGCGGCGATTGCCCGGCTGGAGCGGGAGAATATCGAGGTCGTAACCGCGCATCCGGATCTCGGCATGGCCCACCGTGCCTTCGATGCGCCGCGGGCGCTCGGCTACGCGCTGTCCTACGGCGACGATCTGGAGCGAATACGCGACCTCATCAAGCCAGAAAACGTCTGGAATATCGAACTGGGCCTGCGGCTGGGCAACGACGAAATCCTCGACTCGATGGCGGCGCAGGGCCAGATCTTCGACAACGCGTCGCGTTTTATGCAGGACCACGACCTGCTGGTCTGTCCCGCCAGCATCACCACGGCTTACCCGGTGGAGGAGCGCTACCCGGGATACGCCGACGGGCTCGAATACTCGGAGTACTACCGCTGGCTCGCCATCGTCTACGCGATCACGATGACGACTCTGCCGGTGATTACGATTCCCTGCGGCCAGACCGACGCCGGATTGCCGGTCGGGGTGCAGCTGATCGGTAAGCCACACAGCGAGCGCGAATTGTTCGCCTATGCCAGCTATCTCGAGCAGGTCTTCGGTTGGGATCCGCTGCGGCGAATCTGAATCTTTCGCCGCGCTTCCCGCGCGATACAACGGTCGTTCCGCCTCACCGCCGCATCGCGGCGAAAACGAGTCCTGCGATCAGGCCGCGGTCCAGCCGCCGTCCACCATCAGGTTGGCGCCGTTGACGTAGCTGCACTCGTCGCTCGCCAGGAACAGCGCGGCGCTGGCAACATCGGCCGGTTTGCCCAGACGCCCGAGAGGCGCAGCGGCCATCGGCGTGCGCGAACGCGCATAATTCATCGACGCTTCGTCTATCGCATCGCTGCGGCCGGTCAGGATTTTTCCCGGCGCGACCGCGTTGCAGACGATGCCCTGGGCCGCGTAATCGGCCGCGATCTGCCGCGTGATGTATACCACGCCGGCCTTGCTGACGCCGTAGGCTATATCGCCGGGGCAGGCGATCATACCGTGCTGCGACGAGATATTGACGATGCGCCCGCGGGCCTCGCCGAGCGGCGGCTGGGTCAGCATTTGCTGCACCGCACGCTTGCAGCCGTTGAATACGCCGCGCAGGTTGACCGCCATGACCCGGTCCCAGTCGTCCTGCGTGGTCTGGAGCAGGTTGCCGCCGGTATAAATGGCGGCGTTATTGACCATGACGTGCAGCGCGCCGAATGCATCGATGGTTTTCGTTACCGCCAGGTCGAGTTCGGCCCAGTTCGATACGTCAACCACCTGGGCAGTGACCTCGCCCCCCTCACCGCGGATGCAATCCAGCGTGGATTCGCCGCCTTCGACCGGATCGTCGCGTGGATCGAGTATGACCACGCGCGCGCCCTCGCGGGCAAAGCGGATCGCGATCGCCCGACCGATTCCGGAGGCGGCCCCGGTGACGATGCAGACCCGATCCTGCAGGCGTTTCAATGACATGTTCTTCTCCTCGTCGAAGCTTGGTGCTAAATTATTTCAGACATTCACCCGATGGCGAACGATGTTGCATGGTAACACTGCAGTCTTTTTTCCTGGCGCTGGTCGCCGGGATTCTTGTTTACCTGATCGCGGACGGCTTATTGACCGGCTCGGTCTGGATCAAGGGCGCGCGCACCGGGATCGTCGATTTCAGGAAATGGGCACACCGGCGCGGACGCGAAGACGAGCCGTTCTCCTACTGGTTTGCAATGGCCTTTTACGGCACCGCGTTGTCGTTCATTCTGTGGCTGCTCGTATCCGGTTGATCCCTGCCGTGTGTCGCCGCGAGGCTTTCGGCCCTATAATGGAATTCGCCTTTACGATGCGCCGTCATTTAAATACAGGGCCCTGGCCCCCAGATAGTGATAGAAAGATCGACTGAAGTTATCCGGGGCTGGCTTGTTCGCCCCGACGGGTGCGGATGCAAGGAATTGAGAACTCGATATGCAAACAAAAACCATTGCGATTTTACTCTGGCTCGGTGCCGCGACCGCGAGCGCCGCGGTTATCGAATCAGGCAAAGATGCCGCGGGCCCCGACGTACTCGAGGCCGATAGCAGCCCGGCGATGCCTTTGCTGGCCCAGGTAAGCACGGTTTACGGCAGGAAGGAAGCGCGCATGATCGTAATCGAGGTCAAGCCGGGAGACGCCAATAAGATTATCAGGGTGAAGACCGAACGCGTGTTCCCGGTCGCGATACTCGGAGCCGAAGACCTGGATGTAATCGCGATCAATCCGCGCACCATCAGGGTCAACGCGGCCGACGGCAAACTGGTTGGCGGTTCCGACACCAGAACCTGCAAGCGCGAGGATGCCAACGCCGATGGATTCCAGGACCTGGTATGCCAGGTCAAAATCGCGGCCTTCAGGGTCGAAGCGGGCGCAACGGTGATGAACCTTGTCGCCGAAACCTACGATCGCGAGCCCCTCAGGGGCGACGCGGAGATCCAGCTGGTTACCGACTAGGCGCCGGCCTCCCGGGTTCCCGTCAAATCAATGGTCCAAGCCTGGTCGGGCTGCCGTCGCTGAAGCGGGCGAGACGGAAACGCTGCAGGTCGTAAACGACGCTATTATTCTGCATCAGGTCCGCCATCAGCTTGCCGGCCCCCGGACCGATACCGAATCCATGCCCGCTGAAACCGGTCGATATCCACAGTCCCCCGATGCTATCGGACCGGTCGAGTACCGGCACCACGTCGGGCAACGCATCGATCATGCCCGACCAGGCCTCGACCAGTTCGATACCTCGCAGGGCCGGAATCCGGTCGGCCAGCCTCGCCCCGATGCGCGCGACTGTTTTCGCGCTCGGTAGCGGATTCAAGATCCTGTGCCGGGTATAGTTGGCGTCGATCGTCAGCTCCGGCAGGCGCAGTCTCAGCTTGCCCAGCGATGCCCGCAGCAACGGCAGGAAATCCGGCAAAAACCCGAGGTGACTGATCGATGGAAAAACCTCGAGGTAGTCGGACGACGCGACGGTATAGCCGTGATCGAGACGCCGCCTGAATGAAACCTTGCTACCGGAAGCATTACCGTTGAACAGCAGTGGCGCGGGCGCGGTGCGCGCGACGCTGGCCTTGACCGTGAGCTGCGGCAGGCGGATACCGCAGGCCTTTAACAGGAAGGTCGACCAGGCGCCGGCGGCGACCAGCACCGCGGCGGTGGCGATTGTCCCGCGCTCGGTGACGACCTCGCTGACGGCATTGTTTTGCGTGACGATTTCTTCGACCGCGCAATTCTCGATTATCGGCACGCCGCGCGCGCGCAGCGTTTGCGCCATCGCCGGCACCGCGAGCGCGGGTTCGGCGCGCGCGTCGTCCGGGGTGTAGAGCGCGCTTTGCCAGCGCGTGGGGCATTCGGCCATCAGCGCTTCGAGTTGCCTGCGGTTCAGGCGGCGTGTCTCCAGTCCATAATCGGGCGCGAACGCCATGAAGCGATCGTGATTTGCCATTTCCGCGTCGTTTTCGCACAGGTAGAGGCTGCCTTCGCGGCGGTAGCCGATATCGGTATCGACCTCGTCGGCGATCTCCTGCCACAGGCGCAGGCTCTCGATGACGATCGGTAGCTCCGCCTGGTCACGACCCTGCTGCCGGCACCAGCCCCAGTTGCGACTCGACTGCTCGCCGGCGACGACGCCTTTCTCGCACACGGCGACGCTAACCCCGGCCTTGTTCAGATACCACGCGGCGGAGATGCCGGCAATGCCGGCGCCGACGACGACGACATCGGTGCTGGCGGGTAACTCCTGTAGCGGTTGCGGCATGATGCGGGCTCGGGGCGATAAAGTGACAGTTGACCAGCCGAATGATAAATTCTGTGTGGAATTAAGCAATCCTGCGAGGCCTGCATTAAACGTGGAAGTCATCCCGCAGTCCAGTACCTTAGGCGCCGAAATTCGCGGTATCGATTTATCGAAAATATCCGCGACCGAGCTTGACCGGGTAAACCAGGCGCTGCTCGATCACCAGGTGATTTTTTTCCGCGACCAGCATCTGTCGCATCGTCGGTACTGCGATTTCGCCGCTGGCTTCGGAGCGCTGCAGGATTATCTGTTTGCCGACGGTGTCGACGGTTATCCGTATATCACCGAGATCGTCAAGACCGAATCCGAAACCGAGAGCTTCGGCGATTTCTGGCATTCGGACTCCACTTATCTCGAACGGCCGCCAAAGATCACCCTGCTCTATGCGCGGCAACTGCCAGCGCGCGGCGGCGACACACTTTTCGCCGATACCTACGCGGTCTGCGAGGATTTATCCGACGGTTTGCGGGCATGCCTCGGGGAACTCAACGCGGTCAATTCCGCCAGCGTGGTGCCACGCGACGAAAACATTTACGCTGAGGTCAAGAGCAAAAACAGTGACAAGAAAGACCGGCAGGCGATACATCCCGTTATTCGAACCCACGATGAAACCGGCCGCAAAGCGCTGTTCGTCAACAGCATCCATAGCCTCGCTTTCGAGGGTATGAACCGGCAGGAAAGCCTGCCACTGCTGCGCTATCTATTCGCGCGCGTGGAGCGGCCCGAATACAGCTTCAGGTTACGCTGGCGCGAGAATACGCTGGCGATGTGGGACAATCGCTGCACCCAGCACTACGCGCTGAACGACTACCATGGCTTCCGGCGGGTCATGCATCGAATCATCGTCGAGGGTGCGCGACCGCGATAGATAACCACAGGAGGCAAAACGATGGCAGGTTACTGGGTAATCAGGGGGTCCGACATCAGGGACCAGGCGGCGCTGCATGAATACGGCAGGCTGTGGACGGGTATTGCCGCGCGCTTCGGCGCCGAGATCATCGCCGGCAAGGGTATTGTCGATACTCGCGAGGGGCCGGCGTATCCGCGGCAGCTGATCATCCGGTTTGCCAGCTTTCAACAGGCGGTCGACTGTTACGAAGATCCCGAGTACCGGCAGGCAATGCAACTGGCGCACCAGGCCTACGACCGCGAGTTATCGATTCTGGAAGGATGACCGCAGGACTCCGGCGGTTTCGGGATTACTGCGGATCGATCCTGATCGCCGCGTCGCCGACGATCATGATGCTGCGCGGATTCAGCCTGCGCTTAAGGCAGGGCTAGCGGATGATGTCACTCGTCGAGCCGAAAATAACTCCAGATTACGAAAGCGGCAAAGCGAATGATTGCGCCCCGTGAAATCTGTATCGAGTCTGTGCGTGGTTTTCATACCTGCGCTTGTCTCAGCAAAATCTGTCGCCGGGTTAGGCCGAAGGCGAGCGCCAGGTAAACCAGCGCCAGGCCGACCGGCAACCCGTGCGAGCCGAAACCTAGCATTACCCAGCCCCCGGAAACCGATCCGATGAGTGCGCCGAAGCCCCACACGATAGCAAACGAGGCCGAACCGTTGACCAGTTCGATACCGCTGAAGCGATTACCGAGGGATACCAGCGAAACCGTGTAGACGCCATACCCGGTGGTGCCCATCAACACCAGCAGGGGCCATTTCAAAATCGAGTCGATCACGGAGGGCAGCGCCAGCAGCGTTGCCGAAGTGGTCAGCGCGCATCCGATCAGCACCCAGCGATGTGGAAAGCGATCGCTGAGCCAGCCGATCGGAAACTGCAGCAGCATGTTGCCGAGTATCAACGCGGTCAGGATATTGGCCGAGGTGGCGACATCGAGGCCGCTTTGCATGCCGTATACCGGAAACAGTGACAGGCTTGCTGCGTCGAAAACCGAAAAGCTCGCCACCGCGAGCAACAGCATCGGCGCTTTCGGCGCGAAACTGAATATACCCGAGGGCCGGATTTCCTCTGGATCGGCCGCGGCATCCTCGCGGATGAAAAAGAACGGAATAATACCGATCGCAACCACCACCGCGCCGAGCACGAAGGGCGTCCAGCCGTCGATGCCGATAAAGCTGATCAACAGCGGCCCGGCGCCGAAACTGCCCGACAGCACGCTCGAATATATTGCGACGATCATGCCTCGATTATGATCGCCCGCGGAGCCGACGATCCAGGCTTCGCTGAGCACGAACAGGGTAGAGATCGTCATGCCCTGCAACAGTCGAATCAGAAACCACGCGGCGAGCGTGTCGAAAACCTTGTAGCCAAGGATCAGCAGCGCGGTCGCGAAAGCCGCGGTGATCGCCACGTTGCGGGCGCCGAAACGCTTCGCCGCGACCGGGATCACCGACGCGAACAGCAGGATGCCGAGCGGCATCATCGCCGAGTTGATGCCGATCATGTCGCTCGCGATTCCGCGCGATTCGAGGATTAGCGACAGCAGCGGGTAGGTCATGCCGAAGGCAAAACCGAACACGGTAATCGCCGCGCAGGCGGCGACCAGGTTCCTCGTATTCGCCGATCGGGGTACGCTCATGCGGCGATGGTACCCCAGACAGAGGGTCAGGGCTTGCAGCTTTTTGGGGTCTAAAAAAAGCATTCCCTTGATCCCGAATCCGGCCTAATATTGACAGCGTTTTGAACCGGATCAAATCGATGACGGAAGAAGCGCCTGTCGACCTGCGCAGCGATACGGTAACCCGCCCTGGCAAGGGCATGTACCAGGCAATTCTGGATGCCAGGGTCGGCGACGACGTTTACGGCGAGGACGAGACGGTAAACCGGCTCGAGGTCGCCGCGGCGCGGCTGCTGGGCAAGCAGTCGGGTCTGTTTCTGAGCAGCGCGACCCAGGCCAACCTCGCGGCGATGCTCGCGCATAACGCACGCGGCGAGGAAATCCTGCTCGGCGACTGTTACCACGTCTACGTATCCGAGGCTGGCGGCACCTCGGCGCTCGGCGGTATCGTGCTGCACCCCCTTGCCACCGACGAGGGCGGTGGATTGTCGATCGAGCAGGTTGTCGGCGCGATCAAGGACGATGATCCGCATCATCCGATCACGCGCACGCTGGCGCTGGAAAATACCGTTTCCGGGCGGGTGCAGGATCCGCTGCGGCAGGCAGCGCTGGCCACGGCGGTGCGCGAGCGCGGGCTCAGGGTGCATCTCGACGGCGCGCGTATCATGAATGCCGCGGTTGCACTCGACGTCGGCGCCGCGGAAATCGCCAGTCCTTTCGATAGCGTCATGATGTGTCTGTCCAAGGGACTGGGCGCGCCGGTCGGCGCGGTGCTGTGCGGTTCGACGGAATTCATCAAGCGCGCGCGGCGCTTGCGCAAGCAGCTTGGCGGCGGCATGCGCCAGGCCGGTATCCTCGCGGCCTGTGGCCTGTACGCGCTCGAGCACAATATCGAACGGCTTGCCGACGACCATGAGCGCGCGCGCCTGCTGGCCGAGGGTTTGGGCGAAATCGACGACCTGCCGGTCCGTTACGAAACCAACATGGTTTTCATCGAGCCGACGGCTGCAGACCTGGAGCCGCTGCGTCGGCATTTGCAGCAACTGGGTGTCGAGATCGGCGCACAGAAACCGCCGCTGCGGCTGGTTACGCATCTGGATATCGATGACGCCGGCATCGATCGCGCGATTACCGCATTCCATTCCTTCTATCGGAAATAACTGCATGAGCGCCAGCCCGGTCGATAAACTGGTTTTCGACGATAACTGGAGCGACCTGACCCGCCTCCAGGACATGCCGCAGATAAATCTCGAGCGCATGTCGGCCTATCGCATGTCCCGGCTCAAGCAGCAGCTGGCGCTGCACGACGCCGCAATGGTCATGCTGGTCAATCCGATCAGCCTGCGTTACGCGGTCGACTATCGCAGCTACATGCTGTTTCAGTCACATATACCGCAGGTATACCTGTTCGTCCCACAGGATGGGCCGACCGTGTTCTACGGCTGCTACTACGACGTACCGCAGGTACACGATTTCCGTCCCGGCAGGCCGCACTCCTTTTTCGACGGCGGCACCAGCATCGACGAGGCCGCGATCGGCCTCGCCGAGGACGTGGTGGCCTATCTCGACGAAATCGGCAGCGCCAGCCGCCGGGTCGCGCTCGAGTATGTCAACCCGTCGGTGACCCAGGCGCTGGAGGCCCACGGTATCGAGGTGGTAGACGGTGTCCGTATCGCCGAGCAGGCGCGACTGATCAAGTCCGAGGATGAAATCGCCTGCATGCGCTGGGCGATTGCGGTCGGCCAGCACGGCGCCGACATGGTTAAAAAAGCGCTGCGGCCCGGGGTTACCGAGCAACAGCTGTGGGGTTTGCTGAACTACACCAATATCGCCAATAACGGTGATTGGCACGAGGGGCGCATGCTGTCTTCCGGCCCGCGCATCAATCCGTGGCTTCAGGAAGCGAGTGACCGCAGGATCGAATCCGGAGATCTGGTCGGCTTCGATACCGACATGGTCGGCCCGTTCGGTTATTTCGTCGACCTGTCGCGCACCTTTCACTGCGGCCCGGCCAGGCCCACGCGCCGGCAAAAAGAAATTTACCGCATGGCGGTTGCCGAAATCGAGCACAACCTGAAGCTGGTCCATCCCGGCATGACCCTGAAGGAAATGCAGCAACGGGCCTACCCGGTGCCGGAAGAGTGCCGCCAGAATGCCTATCCCTGCATCATGCACGCGGTCGGCATGTGCGACGAGTATCCTCAGGTCAAGCACCTGTTTCGCCAGGAGAATCCCTACGATTGCGCCCTCGAGGCCGGCATGGTGGTGTGCATCGAGAGCTACATGGGCCCGCGGGGCGAGCGCGACGGCGTCAAGCTCGAACAGCAGGTGTTGATCACCGACGACGGATACGAGCTGTTGACGACTTATCCGTGGGAAGAATCATTGCTCGACTAGCGGCGTGGCTGGTGGAAGATCCCGGATAACCGCTGCGCGGTTTCCGGGATGACGTCAGGGGATCCCGCGCGGTTTCCGGGATGACGCCCGAAGGCGTCCCCGTTCGCGCCGACGGCCTCGTGGGTCATACCCGCGAAAGCGGGAGTTTTTCGAACCCTGGGCCGGTTTTTACCTGGAGGGACTGAAAATGGACGAGTTCGAGCTGGATCGATTCATCGAGCAACTGCGCGCGGCCGCGCGTGACGACGCAGCGGTTAGTCGGGTTCGTGAACTGATGACTGCAGCCTTCCGCAACCCGGCATCGATCAGGGCCGCGATGCCCGACTACGAAAACGACGATGAAATCCTGTTCGAGGATGACAACCTGTCGATCTGGTTCGTGCGCTTCGTGCCGGGCCTGCACGTGCCGCCCCACGACCATCGGACCACCGCGACGATCGGTGTCTACGAGGGCGCGGAAGACAACCACTTCTACTTGCGCGAGGCCGACCGACTGGTACACAAAAGCACCCGCCGCGTGGGTCCCGGCGACGTGATCGTGCTCAAACCGGACGGTATCCATTCGGTCGAGGCCGCCGCCGGGCAGAGCTCCTGCGGGATTCATGTCTACCTGGCGCCGCTGTCCAGGATAGAGCGCTCGCTGTTCGACTGGGATAGCGGCGAGGCGAGGCCCTTTACCGATGAAAACTACGATGCGATGAAAAGGGTGTCCCGCTAGCTTGATCTAAATTGTGGGATTCTGCCCACAAATATTTTAACAAATCTTAGTGGGCTTAAAAACTTGCCTTCGGTTCTCCCTGGGCGTAGGGTACGGTTTCCGGCACCAAATGATCGTTCGATGAGCGCAGTCACCGCAGATTTATTAAAGGAAGTGGAGGCATATTGCCGCGGCGCCGGAATCGCCGAATCGACCTTCGGCCGGCAGGCGGTCAACGACGGTAAGCTGTGCGCGCGACTGCGCGCCGGCAGGAACGTGACGCTAGATACGGCCGCGCGCATAAGGCGCTACATAGACGAGCACGCGTCGGGAGCAGATACCGCGGCGGTTGATCCGGGATCGGTCGGCGGGCAGCAGATTACCAGGGGGAGCAATATGACGCATGTTACCGACGATCGGCCGTTTCGATTCTACGATAACCGCCAGAAGTACCTGGCCTTCGTAAACACCTGTAACGAGAAGTGGAAGGTGGCGGAACGGGCCACGCAGGAGTTGACGCATATCCGGCCGTTGCCGCCGGCGTTGCGGCTGTTCGACGCCGGGGTCGGGGACGGCACCGTGCTATGCCACCTGATGCGCGCCATGCATCGCCGATTTCCGACGATTCCTTTTTTCATCGTCGGCAAGGAAGTCAGCCTCGAAGACGTTCGCCTAACCCTCGACAAGCTGCCTGATCGGTTTATCGAACATCCTTCCAGCGTCATCATCGTGACCAATCTCTACTATGCCGAGGCGCCATGGTTGATGCCCAACGATGTCGCCAAAGCGGCCGCGTTGAACTGGATCGAGATGCCGCTGCAGGGCGACTCCGCGCACGAGTTCGGCGAACAGTTGCGTGGCATCGACAAGGAACTGGTCGATGGCTGGCAGGTCAAGGCGAACGAGAAATCCGGCAACCCGATGTACGTGCGGCCGTCGGTGCTGGTGATGTTCCGCGAGGATCACCGCTTCCTGCTCGACGACGTGATTCCGAGACGTGGCCAGGCCGCAGGCGGCGATTACGACCTGGTGCTGGCGTCGCAGCCATGGCGGGCGCGCATGAATGCCGACTTCAAGGTCAGGCACGTGTTGGCCCCGCTGGCGAAAAGCCTCCGCCCCGGGGGCAGGTTGCTGACGGCCCAGTCCTACGGTGACGATCCGGGGCTCGAGCTGGTACGTAAGATCTGGCCCGATGAAGATCCGTTCCAGGTAGATCGCCACGAGCTGATCAAGGTACTCAAGGAGTACCTTGGCCGCGGTGCGCAGAATTACAACTTCAACGCCGGATCTGACGCCAAGTCCGTCTTCAGGTATCGCATGCACACCCTGCCAACCGAAATCGGCGAATCGATCGGTACTTCGACCCTGTTCGCTGCCTGGAACGCGGCCATCTACGTCGGGCAGATCGAGGATGAACGCCTCGAACCGGTCATATCCTCTGGCGAATACCTCGACGCCACCGCGGATGTTTTACACAAGTACAATGGTATCTGGTTCAACGACGAAACCTTTGTCATCTCGCGCAAACGCGACACCTGAGAACAACCCGCAGGCTTATCGCGGGGTTTGCATTTGCGGGGTAATTGCCGACAATAGCGCTCACCATGAGCGCCAGTGCCGAGCAATCACCCGTGCGAAAACGCGTTCCCGCCGAATGGGAGCCACAGGCAGCCGTCTGGCTGCAGTGGCCGAGTGATTTCGAGCGCGTGTTCAAACCCGCTTTCGCGCTGATGACCGCGATCCTCTGCCGCTACGAGCAGTTCAACATCCTGTTCGATTCGGTATCGGGCCGGGACCAGGCCAGGAGGGCTATCGAGGGTGCCGGCGCCAACCCCGAGCACCATAATATCGAGTGGATTTCGATGCCGCCGCGAAGCAACGCACCGAAAGCTATTTTCCCGGACGCGACGTCTACGTGATCCCGGTCCTCGAATCCTGGTACGATGGCGGCGGCGTGCAATGCCACAGCAACGATCAATCGACCCTATGAACCGTTACCGC
>JAOTTY010000315.1 GCA_029864185.1 Gammaproteobacteria bacterium | reverse complement strand
TCACACCGCGCTCCGCGGCCAGATGCCGCGCCCGCGCAAGCTTGTCGTCGCTGCTCGAGGTCACGATGACCCGTGCGCCGGCAAGCCGGGCCATCTGCATCGAGGCCAGCGCGACCCCGCCACCGACACCGTGAATCAGGACAGTCTCGGCAGGCTGGACGCGCGCCTGGGTCATTATCATGCGCCACGCGGTCAGGTAGGCCGTCGGCAGCGTGGCTGCGACGTCGAAAGCGATATCGTCGGGCAACGCGAACAACGTGGATTCGTCTACGCATACGAATTCGGCGAAGGTTCCGTCGATATGCTCACCGACCACCTTGCACCTGAGGCAAAGCATCTGCTGACCGCTGCGACAGAATTCGCAATGTCCGCAGGTTTGCGCGGGGTAGATCACGACGCGATCGCCGGCGTGCCAGTTGTCGACGCCGGCGCCGATCGCATCGACACTGCCAGCGCCATCGACGCCCAGGATCAATGGCAGCTCGTGCGTAATCCCGCTGCCGGAGTCGCGCATGTACAGATCGACGTGATTGCAGGCCGCGAACTCGACGCGCACCCTCACCTGCCCGGCCGCGGGTTGCGGCAGCGGCCGTTCTGCAACGACGACCGAATCGGGTTCGCCGTGACTCCTGAGGTAGACCGCACGCATGTGGCACTCGCTGTTCGAAATCCGTGAATCGCCGTAATTTAACACAGCGAAAACCCGAGACAAGAATGCAATCGACCCCCGGCTCGATAATGAGACGTCGATCGATCTTGATATTGCTCGGTATTATGCTCATGATATTCAGCCATTAGTCTCATACCCGGACCTGGCACGATGCGAAGCTTACCCGTAATTATCGCCGGCGGCGGTATCGGTGGCCTGGCCGCGGCGCTTGCCCTGGCGCGCAAGGGGGTAGGCTCGATTGTGCTCGAGCGTTCCGCCGAGCTCGGCGAAATCGGCGCCGGTATCCAGATCGGCCCGAACGCCTTTCACTGCTTCGACAGCCTCGGCGTGGGCGACGAGGCGCGCGCGAAGGCGGTTTACATCGATAGCCTGCGCCTGATGGACGCCGTCAACGGCGAAGCGATCGCGGTGATTCCGCTGGAAGAGGCATTCCGCAAGCGCTTCCGTAATCCCTACGCGGTGGTGCATCGCGCCGATCTGCATGGCGTCCTGCTCGACGCGTGCCGCGCCAGCGATTCGATCGACCTGCGCACCAGCCACGCGGTGACGGGTTACGATCAGGACGGCAGCTCGGTACGGGTTCGTTGCGAGGGCAGGGATTCGCTCGCGGGCCGCGCATTGATCGGCGCCGACGGCCTGCGCTCGGTGATTCGTCAACAGCTGGTCGGCGACGGCGAGCCGCGGGTATCCGGGCATACCACTTACCGCTCCGTGATCCCGACCGAACAAATGCCCGAAGACCTGCGCTGGAATGCCGCGACGCTGTGGGCCGGCCCGAAATGCCATATCGTTCATTACCCGCTAAAGGGCTGGCAACTTTTCAACCTGGTCGTGACCTATCACAACGATGTCAAGGAGGCGGTCGCGGGCAAGCCGGTCGCCAGGTCCGAGGTTGAACGCGGCTTCGAACACATTACTCCGCGTGCGCGCCAGATCATCGAGCACGGCAAGGACTGGAAGCTCTGGGTTTTATGCGACCGGGACCCGATTCTCGACTGGGTCGACGGGCGCGTCGCGCTGCTCGGCGATGCCGCGCACCCGATGCTGCAATACTTCGCCCAGGGCGCCTGCATGGCCATGGAAGACGCCGTTTGCCTGGGCCACATGATCGGACATCACGACGATATCGAGACCGCGCTGGATCGATACATGCGCCAGCGCCGCGTGCGTACCGCACGGGTGCAGCTCGATTCGCGCCTGATTGGCGAATATATTTACCACCCGTCCGGCGCCGCCGCAGAAGTGCGCAACCACGTAATGTCGAGGCTGACACCCGATGAGTGGTATGACAGGCTCGCGTGGCTGTACGGCGGCACCGGGCTCGACGCCTGAATCTTTTTGAGAGCCCACCATGTCCCTGACCGAAAAACCCATCGAAACCCCGGAACGGCTTGCGTTTTACCGGAAAATAGACAAGCAGGCTTATACACCGCTATGGACCGTGCTTTCCGACATCATCACGCCGGAGCCGAGGAGCCGCTGTGTTCCCCACCTGTGGCAATTCGCGCAGGCGCGTGCATGGCTGCTCGAAGCCGGCGAGCTGATCACCGCGAAAGAAGCCGAGCGGCGCGTGCTAATCCTCGAAAATCCCGGCATGCGCAGCGAATCGAAAATTACGACCTCGCTTTACGCGGGCTTGCAGCTGGTGCTGCCGGGAGAAGTGGCGCCGGCGCACCGCCACAGCCAGTCGGCGCTGCGCTTCGTGCTCGAAGGTTCGGGCGCGCATACCAGCGTCAATGGCGAGCGCACCGTAATGGAATACGGCGACTTCGTGATTACCCCGCCGTGGGCCTGGCACGATCACGGCAACGATAGCGACCAGCCGATGATCTGGATGGATGGCCTCGATATTCCCGTCGCCAGTTTCTTCGACGCCTCGTTCGCCGAGGGCTACGGCGAGGACGAACAGCCGCTTTCGCGGCAAACCGGCGATAGCCTCGCGCGCTACGGCGCCAACATGCTGCCGATCGACTACCACCGGCACGGGCTCGCGTCACCGATTTTCAATTACCCGTACGCGCGCTCGCGCGATGCGCTAGAGGCAATGCAGCGGCAGCAGGAATGGGACCCCTGCCACGGTCTCAAGATGCGCTACGTGAATCCGGCCGACGGCGGCTTCGCGATGCCGACCATTGCGCCCTTCCTGCAGCTGCTGCCCGCGGGCTTCAAAACCGAGCCCTACCGCAGCACCGACGCGACCGTTTTCGTCGCCACCGAGGGCAGCGGCCGCAGCACGATCGACGGGCATAGCTTCGACTGGGACAAGCGCGATATTTTCGTCGCGCCGAGCTGGAAATGGATTACGCACGAAAGCGAAAACGAATCGGTATTATTCAGCTTTTCGGACCGGGTGGCGCAGCAAAAACTTGGATTCTGGCGCGAACAGCGCGGCCATGCCTGAGCCATCATTCGACCGGGGGAACCAGCGCCGAATAGGATATCGAGCCGCCATTTTTCTTCACCGGCCCGGACGGCCCGATTTACCGCGGCACGCTCGCCGGGATCCCCGCGGGAGCCCGGGCTCGATGCGGATGGCCGCCGGGCAGATGAGCGACCGCCGGCTCAGATCGAAAACATCGACTCGAGGTCGTGCTGCGAGTAGGCCTTGAATGCGAGCATCGTATCGGTCTGTTTTATTCCCTTGATCGTACCCAGCCGATTGGTAACCAGATCGGCGACGTCGTCGTTGGTTTTGGTGCGCACGATCGCGACCAGGTCGTAGATTCCGGTAACCGAGTAGACTTCCGAAATTTCGCTGATCTCGGCCAGCTGCTCGGCTATTTCCGTAATCTTGTTCTTCTTGACGTTGAAAAGAATAATAAATGTGACCACGCTGCATTCCTCCAGTGATTCTGCTGACCGGCATTATAAGTGCATTGCCTTGCTAAACGGTAACATCGACGGTTTTTTCGACCGACAACAGCGCCCTGACCTCTTCCGGCATTCTCGTCGCAACCAGTTTCTCCGGCTGCGCGGGATCGGAATAGCCCCACACCCGCACCTCGCTGCCGGTGGCGACCGGTTTCGGGTCGTCGCCGTGCCTGAATTCATGGGCCACGACAAACGAAGTGTTGCCGAACTTTTCGACGCGCGACGTCAACACGGTGACATCGCCGAAATACAGCGGGCGCATGAAAGACATGTTACTCGCGACCAGCGGGCAGCCGCGAAACAACTCGTCGTTATGGGTATTGCCGATCAGGTCGAAACCGGCAGCCTGCAGCAGCGCGTGGGTGCCGCTGTCCATCCAGATATAGTAATTCGGGTTGAAAATGATGCCGGCGGGATCGCAATGGCCCCACTCGACCCGGAATCGCTGCGTCGCAGTCAGCATTTCTGTTCCTCGCTGTGTGGTTGATTCGAGTATTAATTTTTACGCCATCTGCGCCCGGCCCCTGGTCGTATGAACGCGAACCGATTATCCCTGGTGTCCAGAGTATATCGGAATCGTCACGGCCATAGGCAAGGCAGGCGAGTTCGGTTATTGCCGCAGGGTTAACCCTGCTCATGCCCATTTTCATTCAAACATGGCATTATCGGAAGCCGAGTATTTCATACGCAGGTGTCATTATGTTTCCTGACGGTTTCGTCCAGCAAATGGTTGCGGTAAATGGTGTCAACCTCAACGTCGTCACCGGTGGCGCGGGGCCGCCGTTATTCCTGCTGCATG
>JAOTTY010000314.1 GCA_029864185.1 Gammaproteobacteria bacterium | reverse complement strand
TTCGTACTCAAGCACGGACCGGTTTTCACCAACCTGCTGCTCGCCGACGAAATCAACCGCGCGCCAGCCAAAACCCAGGCAGCGCTGCTCGAAGTCATGCAGGAACACCAGGTAACGCTCGACGGCAGGTCGATGGAGGTCGGCAAGCCTTTCATGGTGCTGGCGACGCAAAACCCGATCGAACAGGAGGGCACCTACGCTTTGCCCGAAGCGCAGCTCGATCGCTTCATCATCAAGATCAATATCGACTACCCGCAGGCTCAGGACGAGGTATTGATCGCGACGCGTTACGCGCTGCAATCCTTCGGCGGCGAAGCGGACGATACGCAACAATTGCTCGACGTCGAGGCCGCCCAGCGGCAATGTGCCGCGATCGAGGTCGATGACAGGGTCGCGGAGTACGCGGTCAACCTGGTGCGCGCGACGCGCGGCAGCACGCTGCTGCGTCACGGTGCCGGCCCGCGCGCCAGTATCGCGCTATTGCGTTGCGCCAAGGCGCTGGCGCTGATGAATGGGATCGGCTTCATCACCCCGGACGATGTCAAGTCGATGGTGCTGCCGGTGTTACGCCATCGCGTCATTCTCGCGCCCGAAGTCGAAATTGACGGCCTCGGCGTGGATGTGGTGCTCACCAACCTGCTGGAAAAGGTCGACGCGCCACGTTCATGAAACCGTCCCGCCTGCTATTGCAGTTACTCCTGGTCTGGTTGTCGCTGGGATTGCTGGCAGCTGCCGCAACCCTGCTGGGTTGGCCGCGCGAGTTCGAGATCAAGCTGCTATTCTGGAGCTGGTTGCTGCTGTTGGCCGTGATCGCGCTACTCGACGGCTACTCGTTGCGACGACCGCAACTCGAAGCGACGCGTCTGCTCGAACCGCATCTTGCGCTCGGCGTGCAACAGCACGTCGAAATCAGGCTGGTTAATCGGGATCGGCGCCCGCTGCGGTTATGGCTTACCGACTTTGCGCCGGCCCGGCTGCACTGCGAGGGCCTGCCCGTGAGGCTCGAGCTGGAGCCGAACGCGCAGGCGCGAGTGCGCTACTCGATCACGCCATTGCAGCGCGGGCTTGCCGAATTCGGCCAGGTCTGTTGTCGGGTAACTTCCGGCTGGAAGCTATGGGAAAAAAACTATTATTACGGTGAGCCGCAGCAATCGAGGATTTATCCGAACTACAAACCGTTGTTTCGGTCCTCCTTCGTCGGCAGCGACCAGCTCTATGCCGATCTGGGCATGCAACTCAGGCAGAGACGCGGCGAAGGCACCGATTTCCATCAATTACGGGACTTTCGTATCGGCGATTCGTTGCGGCAGGTCGACTGGCGCGCAACCGCGCGCTTTCAGAAACCGATATCACGCGAGTACCAGGAAGAACGTGATCAGCAGGTCGTGTTCCTGCTCGATTGCGGCAGGCGCATGCGCGCCAGGGATGGCGAGATCAGCCATTTCGACCACGCGCTAAACGCGCTGCTGATTTCAGCCTTTGTCGCGCTGCGCCAGGGGGATAGCGTCGGGCTGCTCAGCTTTGCCGGCCAGTCGCGCTGGGTGGCCCCGATCAAGGGCCGATTTCAGATCAGCCGCTTGCTCGATCAGATCTACGATCTCGATAGCACGCACGCTACCAGCGACTTTCTCGATGTCGCCCAGCAGCTGATGACGCGGCAGCCGCGACGCTCGCTGGTGGTTCTGATTTCGTCGCTGGAGCCGCAGGATCGTGAAGACCTCGCCAGCGCCGCGCGCCTGCTGTCGCGGCATCACCTGGTGATGGTTGCATCGATGCGCCAGCAGGTTCTCACCGATACTCTGGCCGCAGAAGTGGTGTCTTTCGAAGACGCACTTAAATACTGTGGCGTCACGCACCACCTGCAGCAACAGGCCGCGATGTATGCGCAGCTGCGCAGCGATCATATCATCGTCGCCGATACACCGCCGTCCCACATGCATTCGACCCTGATCAACGAATACATGGCGTTGAAGCGTAGCGGTGTTTTTTGACTGTATTGACGCAAATCAATTGGCCGATACCGGCTTGGCCATAAAGTTGAGCGGTGGCAGAATTGCCGGTTACCGGCCCGAAACAACATGGAATCCCGATATGTTTGAATCCTTGAAGCACTGGTTCGAGTCCCTCGAAGAAGAGAGCAAACTGTTCGAGCACCGCGATGACGAAATCCTGCACGTTGCGCTGGCCTCGGTGCTGTACCACGTTATCAGCGCTGACCAGCACGTCGATACCCGCGAAAGGCACGAGTTCGACCGGATTTTGAAGCAGGAATTCGATCTCGACGGCGCACAGTTAGATCATCTGTACCAGGCGGCCAGAAGATCGACAGCCGACGTGCAGGGCGATCTACACACGATAAATTTTTACCTGAAGCGCAATCCCGCGGTGCGCATGACCTTCATGCGCAAGCTGCTGCAGCTGATCGATGTGCACGGAGCGCACAAGGGAGAACTCGACGTGTTTTTCGAGGCACTACACGAGGTGTTTCCAGAAGTGAGGAATATCGGGGACGAACGGGATTTCTAGCCTGCTATATCGGCGAGCGGTCGTGCCGTGATTTTTCGACGGGTTCCGGCGACGGTAGCGGCCGTTGCGCGGTGTTTAGTCCGCTGCGTCGCTTCGCCCGGGCAGTCGGATAGCCTTTCAGGAGCCAGGTTCGACGTCGGAATAGTAGACCCGCCCGCTGTCGTCGGTCCAGCGGTATAGCTTTTTAACCGTGTCGCTCGGAGTTACCTGCGTCGCGCTGCGCTGTGACTGCCCGGAGGCCGGCTGGTTCGCAATCCCATCCGGCACAGGGGTCTCCGAAAAAATTATGCTGGCGAGTTCAAGCAGGCGTTGGTTGGTCAGCAATGCCAGTGGATTACCCGACCGAATTTTCTGCTGAAATTCCGGATCGCCGAGAATTTCCTGCACGCGCGCGTCGTTCTTTACCCGCTGCGCGCGGCCCCAGACGTCGGTCAGCCTGATCGCCAGCGCGGTTTCCAGGCTCTGATTATTCTTGCCTGCCTCGTCGACCAGTCCGGTCGCCGCGGCCAGTGCCCTGGTGTCGGGATTGTTCACCAGTTGCTGGAAAGCGGGCAGTTTTTGTACCGCGGTGTAGTCGCCGCGGTTCAGCACCACCAGGTTTTCAGGATCATTCAGCAGTATCGAGAGTTCCTCGCTTCGTCCCAAACGCTGTGCCAGTCTGGTAATCTCGGCAGGAGATTCGAACAGCGCCCCGCCTAGCCGGATCACCTCGGGATTGGATGATCCGAGCGACATCGCCGCGGTCGCTGCCTTGCCCGCGGCCCTGTTGGCGAGTCTCTCGATATCGCTGGGCCGGGATGAGGTGGCGGGATCAGTATCGAAGGCATCGCGTGCAAACGCGAATCCCCAGACGATGATGATGGCGAGCAGTATGCCGGTCGCCGAGCCCACCGCGGCGCCGCCGATAGATGACGCGGTCGAGACCGGTGCGCCGTCGAACAGTATCTTTGCAAGTGCCCAGAAAATCAAAGCCACCGCAAGGCTCGCGCCGATAAACAATGCCAGCGAAGCGACGATAACGGCGGCGATACCCTGCAACGGTAACTGGGATTCGACGACCCGGGTAAATTGCCCGGTATAGAAGATCGCGCACAGGTACCCGGCCAGTAGGCTCAGTATCCTGGATACGGACTTCAGCAGGCCGTTCCTGTATCCACGGTATCCAAGGTAAAGCACCATGCAGGCAACGATGACTAACGACCAGTCCACCGGTGGCCTTTCAACGAAGCAGGGAAGAGTAGTTATCGGACATATCGGTCGTCGGTATTGCGCCCGCCGAATAACGGGATTGTTTTGCTGTCAACTACTAGACTAGCAAAAAAAAGGCAAGCCGTGAAAGGCTTGCCTGATTTTACCAAAATCGACGGATCGATTAGATGGCGACGATATTTTCCGCCGAAGGACCTTTCTGGCCCTGGGTGACGGTAAATTCGACCTTTTGGCCTTCGGCCAGGGTTTTGAAGCCTGAACCCGAAATGGCGCTGAAGTGGGCGAAGACGTCCGGGCCTGAAGATTGTTCGATAAAACCGAAACCCTTGGCTTCGTTGAACCATTTTACGGTTCCGGTGACTGTATTAGACATAGATAAAAATCCTGTGTAAGTAAAAAACGGTCCTTCGAGGGACCTGGTTAACGCATAAACGAGCTGAGATTTAGATACTACAGGACGATGAACTACGAGGAATGCAACAGAACCGTGGATATAAATACAGGACTTACGTTCAAGCTGCGGAGCAACATACAGGGAATGTAGCTCCAGGTCAATCGATTTATCGAGAAAACCGGGTCGTCTGCCAATTAATTTATCGGGCCTCGCT
>JAOTTY010000313.1 GCA_029864185.1 Gammaproteobacteria bacterium | reverse complement strand
CGGCAGGTCCTCGTGGAATGTGATTTGCACGCTGGTAACGCCGGGGCGGGCCGCGATCTCGTCGACCAGGCTGGCCGGGGGGTGGCGGTAGGGCACGCCGTGGGCGCCGAACAGCACGACGCTGTAGCCGTCCCGGCGGTCGGCGTCGGCGTAGCGCCAGCGCCTGCGCGTGTAGAGTTCGACGATCGCGTCGATCCAGCCCTCGCCGTACAGGTCGGGCCACTGGTCGGCGAAACGCAGGTGCACCTCGATAATCTTGCCGCCGATGGTTTCGAGGTTGACCGCGCCGCTGTAACCCTTGAGATTGGTGCGCAGCCAGTCTCCGCAATACTGCTCGATCTCCGGTTTGTCCGCTGCCAGCACCGTCCAGAAATCGAACACGCCCTCGCCGAGCGTCTTGCCTACGCTGTGGCGCCACCACTGCGCCTCGCCGCCGATGACCACGACGTCGCTGCTGACGTGCTCGCCCTGCGCCAGCGTCATCCACATGTAACCGGCGCTCATGTTGGCGTTCAGCTCAGCTTCGGAGTTGATCACGCGGCCGCCGACGCCCATGCCATGCATGTTGTAGATGGGCTTGCTGAAGACCGGAAAGGACGATGGCGGTACGCCGTGCGGCGCGCCGCCGAAACCCTGGGTATCGCAGATCAGCAGTTTGTTGTAGATCCAGCGGTGATCGGGGAACAGCATGTAGGCGTGCTCGTCGTCGGTCGGAATCACGACGTTTTCCGGGCAGGCGACCTGTTCGAAGTACTGCATTCGCCACGGATCTCGTTCGATAATCGGCATCTCGTTTCTCCTGCGCGCGAATTCCGCGCCTGTCTCGATCGGGAGTGTTTAGATTAAATGTCGCAACGGCCATGGCGCTGGTTCGAAGCAACGTTGGTTCGTTGTCGTGATTCTCGCCCGTTTCGACCAACGGCATCATTTTAGACCGCAACGGTTTGCGCTGGTAACCGCGCCGGATTTCAATCCTCGTCGTCCTCGTCCGGACGGTCGTTGTAGGCGCTGGACGGAAAGTCGCCGACGTCTTCCATCGAATCCAGCCAGTGCTCGGACGAGTAAACCGTCAGCAGCGCGGACCTGCCGTCCGCCGAGCGCTCGTCGAACTCGGCCCGCCAGACGATCGCGTCGGCCTCGGGAAACGAATTCGACACTAGCTGTTCGTCGAACAGCCGCTCGAGAATACTTTTTTCGCTCATGCCGTCGGCGAGCACGCGGGCGACGAAGGCCGCCTCCGGTTCCTCGTCCAGGATCGCCTTCCCCGGCGCGCCGATGGCGACCAGTCGCAGCCGCAGCCGCAGCATGTCGGGCCGTGCAAAGATTTTAGGAAACGCCTGCTGCAGCAGGACACAGGCGGCGAAGATGTCTGCGTGCAGGTAAATGTCCGCGGTCTCTTCCCAGGCACGCTGACCCTCGAGCAGATCCTGCACGATATTCTGGCGCGATCCCCTGGATACCCGGTCCTTTAGTTTATACCCGAGCACCAGCTCGCCCGCGTCCTCGGGTTCGAGATCCTGCAGCGCCATCAGCAGGATATCGAACAGGTCGCCGCCCGACATATCGTCGACATCGTCGACTTCGAGTTCGCGCAGCAGGTTGCGGTAATCCGTTTCGCACCAGGTGCCCGGCATATCGAAAATCTTTTCCAGGCCGAGTACGCTAACGTCGAAAAGCTTCAATTCAGTTCCCTCCGTTGAGCGATTTCCGGCCGTAATTGCCGGCTAACCGTGTGCGATATAGTGAATGCAACGCCGGGGTTTGGCAACGGGAAAACGCTTCGAATCAGGTGCCTTGCGCTGCCGGTCGGGGTTCGCGTGAGGCGATATCGCGCAGCAGCCGGCCGAGGATATTGGTTCCGGTAATTACTCTCCGCTGCTCGCCCCAGACCAGGATCAGGTCGTTTTCGATAACGTCGTCCGACGCGGTTTCGGCGTGGACCTTCAACCCGGACAATACCTTGCCGAGCGGGGTGTCTCCATCCGTCACGACGATCGGACGATGGCAGTAACCGTAGGGATGAAACTCGTCGTCGGCGAACAGAACATCGCGCAGGAACTGGTTAGTGTTCAACGCCATGTAGGGCTGGTTGTCGCTGTCGACGATGATCACCCATTTCTTGCCCGAGCGGCTGACTTGCCACAGGAAGCCGTCGCTGGCGTCGCGCTCGAATTCGGGAAATACGGGTTTTCCGTCGCGTCGCGGCAGCGTGATGATGCTGTCGCCGTGTATCTTTTCGCCCTCGTGGCGGACCGCGAGATCGTCGAGTTTGAGAAAATTGATGGCCCCGGTACCTTCGAGCTGGCTGACGTCGGAGTGTTCCGACTCGATGTGCTTGCGTATCAGCGTATGCAGGTCCTGCTCGCGGAAAAAACTGATACCTTCCTTGCCGAGCCAGCGGTCCAGTACCAGCGCGCTGGGTTTGGCAACGGGATATAACAGTACCTGGTAAAGGCGCAGCAGTGGCGCCAGCAGCGCGCCCATGCGCATCGCGTTGCGGGAGAAATAGGCCTGCGGCGCGATTTCGCCGGCGAAGGTAATCAGGACGGTGGAAAACAGGAACGCGACGACGCCGGTCATGACCGAATTGGACAGCAGCGTCAGCAGCACGTTGATGCCAACGTTGCCCCACAGCACCGTGGTCAGCAGGAAATTGGAATCCCTGCGCAGCTCGAGAATGCTGACTGCTCCGGCGTGGCCGGCGTGGGCCTCGACCTCGAGCCGCAGGCGGCTGATGCCGAGCAGCGCCAGGTTGAGGCCGGAAAATATCGCCGACTGGCTGATGCAGAACAGGATGCCGGCCCAGGTTAGCAGGTTCAGATGCAGGTCTTCCATTGTACGGTCTTCGCTCTATTGCGGTGAGTCTGGGTAGTTACCTTTTCACGAAACATTCGTTACACGGATGATTTCAGGCCGGGTTGCCGCGTTTAGTCTGCGTCCAATGTCGGTTCGGGTCAATCGGTAGCCAGTCTGCCGGCAGGTTCGCAGGTAAGGGAAGGTACTTACTTAATGTACCGCGGCATGAATTTAATGGGTACCGGCTTGAGATTGCGGAGCGCAAACGCTTTAATATCGATTTACCGTGCGAGCGGCTGTTGTATAATCGGGTGCCAACGAGCACCTGGATAAAGGTATCGGCTCAACTCCTGTCACCATGCCGATACGCCGACCGGATGCCGTTTACCAAACCCTGGGAATCCCCTTGAAATTCAATCACTACCAGCTTGACGGGTTGTACGACGAACTGCTGACACCGGGTCACCGCGCGCGCCCGGGCGCGGGGCGCCTGATCCAGTACCTGAAGAGTATCAGGCCCGCCGACCTAAATCTGCGCAAGGAGGCCGCGGAACTCGCGATCAAGGCCATGGGCATCACCTTCACGATCTACAGCGAGGGCGAAAATATCGATCGCCAGTGGCCGTACGACATTATTCCGCGGATCATTCCGTCGCGCGAATGGGAACGAATCGAGCTGGGACTGAAGCAGCGGCTAGCCGCGCTGAACTGCTTCATCAACGATATCTACAACAGGCAGCAAATCCTCAAGGACAGGGTCGTGCCCCGGGACCTGTTGCGAACCTCGGCGAACTACCGCAAACAGTGCCGCGGCATCGAACCCGTTTTCGGGGTCTGGGCGCATATCTGCGGCAGCGACCTGATACGCGACAGCGACGGTACCATGTACGTGCTCGAAGACAACCTGCGGGTGCCTTCCGGCGTGTCCTACATGCTGGAAAACCGCAAGCTCACCAAGCGCGTGTTCCCGGAACTGTTCGAGGACTACAACATCGTTCCGACCGACGATTATCCATCCAACCTGTTCGATACGCTGAGCGCGATTTCACCGCGGCCGAGCGAGTACCCGGAGGTCGTCGTGCTGACCCCGGGGATATTCAACTCGGCCTATTTCGAACATGCCTTCCTGGCACAGCAAATGGGCGCCGAACTGGTCGAAGGTTCCGACCTGATCGTCGGCGACGACGATTGCGTGTACATGAAAAACATCGAGGGACTGTCTCGAGTCGACGTCATTTACCGGCGCATCGACGACCTGTTCCTGGACCCCGAGGTATTCGATCGCAAGTCGATGCTGGGGGTGCCGGGGCTGATGCGGGCCTGGAAAAACGGCAAGGTGGCGCTCGCCAATGCGCCCGGCGCCGGTGTCGCCGACGACAAGGTGGTCTACACCTATGTTCCCGACATGATTCGCTACTACCTCGGCGAGGACGCGATCATCCCGAACGTACCGAGCTATTCCTGCGACGACCCGGTGCAGCGCAGGCATGTTCTGTCCAACCTCGACAAACTGGTGGTCAAACCCGCCAACGAATCCGGTGGCTACGGCATGCTGGTGGGT
>JAOTTY010000311.1 GCA_029864185.1 Gammaproteobacteria bacterium | reverse complement strand
AATGATACGGTACCGAGCTCGGTGGGGGGTCGGTGCGTATTCACGACACCGAAATGCAGCAGCGCGTGTTCAAGCTGTTGGGTATCGACGAACAGGAAGCAGAGCAGAAATTCGGTTTTCTGTTGACCGCACTGAAATACGGCTGCCCACCGCACGGCGGGATCGCCTTCGGTCTCGATCGCTTGGTGATGTTGATGGCCGGCGCCACGTCGATCCGTGATGTCATGGCATTTCCGAAGACGCAGACCGCCGCCTGCCTGCTGACCCAGGCGCCTGCGCCGGTAAGCGAGCGCCAGCTGCAGGAGCTGTCGATCCGGTTGCGTAAGCCACAGGCCGAAAGCCAGTGAGTTTGGCACCCGATTCCCCAAATGATAGTATTTCAGATTCGTCCGACGAATAGAGGCTTACATGGCCGCCACCGCGATCGATCTACAACCCTACGCATCCCTGAACGACGAAGACTGCGACCGGAGAATCACCCTTGCCAGGCAGAAGCTAGGCGACAGGCTGGTTATCCTCGGTCATCACTATCAGCGCGATGAAGTATTCAAACATGCAGATTTTTCGGGTGACTCGCTCAAGCTGTCGCGCCAGGCGGCAGACTCGAAGGCCGATTACATCGTGTTTTGCGGCGTGCACTTCATGGCCGAGGTGGCCGATATCATTTCACGTCCGGAACAGATATCGATACTGCCCGATTTATCGGCCGGCTGCGCGATGGCCGATATGGCCGACCTCGAGCAGGTCGAGCGGGCCTGGCGGGAATTGAATTCGGTACTGGATGCCGACGAAAGCATTACGCCGGTAACCTATATCAATTCCGCCGCCAACCTGAAGGCTTTCTGCGGCGAACATGGCGGCATAGTCTGCACTTCTACCAATGCGCAGAAAATTCTCGACTGGTCTTTTGCACGCCGCGAAAAAGTCCTGTTTTTTCCGGACCAGCATCTCGGCAGAAACACGGGTTACAAGATGGGCATCCCGCTCGATGAAATGGTCGTATGGGATTACGAACTGCCCATGGGTGGTTTGACGACCGCGCAGATCAAGGCCGCGAGAATGATCCTGTGGAAAGGTTTCTGTTCCGTGCACCAGATGTTCAAACCGGAACAGATCGAAAATTTCAGGCGCGAATGCCCCGATGGCAAGGTTATTTCGCATCCCGAGGCCAGTTTCGAAGTCTGCCAGATGTCGGATTTTGTCGGCTCTACCGAGTACATCATCAAGACGGTTACCGAGGCCGAGCCGGGCACGCATTGGCTGGTCGGAACCGAACTCAACCTGGTCAACCGACTGCACGAGCGGCTCGCGGGCGAGAACAAAATCGTGCAGTTCATGTCGCCGATGCTGTGTATGTGTTCGACGATGTTTCGTATCGATCCGCAGCATCTCGCATGGGTGCTCGAAAACCTGGTAGAAGGCAACGTGGTCAATCGTATCTCGGTTGCACCGGACGTCGCTGACAATGCACGCAATGCGCTGCAGCGGATGCTGGATATCTAGTTCGACCACGCCGTCGAATTCATGGTCACGAGGCCAACTGATGGCAGACGAAGAAAACGCTTATAGCTTCACGACCGCGGCTACGCGTCACATTACACTGGCGAATCTCCCTCCGGGTGGAATGCTGATGTGGCGCGGGGGGCGATTACCCGAGGTAACGCTGGCCTACGAATGCTGGGGAGAGCTGTCCTCCGCCGCGGACAATGCGATACTGATTTTTACCGGGCTCTCGCCGAGCGCGCACGCGGCCTCGTCGCCACAGGACCAGACCCCGGGCTGGTGGGAATACATGATCGGCCCCGGCAAGGCAATCGATACCGAGCGCTTTTTCGTGGTATGCGCCAATTCGCTCGGAGGTTGCTACGGCAGCACCGGGCCGAGCTCTATTAATCCCGAAACGGGACAAAGTTACGGCGCCGAATTCCCGGATCTCACGGTGGAGGATATCGCGAGCTCGGGCTATTACCTGATGCGCGAGCTGGGTGTCGAAAAAATACATGCCGCGGTGGGTTCGTCGATGGGCGGCATGTCTTCTATTGCCTATGCGATGCAATATCCCGGTGAAATCGAATTCCTGATATCCATTTCTGCGGCAACCCGCGCGCTGCCGTTGACGATCGCGCTACGTTCGCTGCAGCGCGAGATTATCCGCAGCGATCCGGCCTGGAATGACGGGCATTATACCGACGATAACCGGCCGGTGTCGGGCATGTCGCTGGCGCGTAAACTGGGCCTGGTTTCTTACCGCGCCGCCGACGAATGGAATTCCAAGTTCGACCGCAGCCGCCTGCCGCCGGAAAAGCTGACCGGTAAACGATTCGAGCGCGAGTTCGAGATCGAGAATTACCTCGAGTACAACGCGCAGAAATTCGTTGCCAGCTTCGATCCCAACAGTTATCTCTACCTGTCCCGCGCGATGGACTGGTTCGATATCGCCGAACATGGCGCCAGCGTCAGCGACGGGATGTCGAAACTCGACGTCAGCAAAGCCCTGGTGGTCGGCGTCACCACCGATATACTGTTTCCATCGCGTCAGCAAAGGGAGATTGCCGACGTCATGCAGGATACCGGCACCGACGTCGACTACGTCGAAATCGATTCGGTCAACGGCCACGACGCGTTTCTGATCGACGACCAGCATTTCTCGCCCGTCGTCAAAAAATTCCTCGACGAATCCGTCGCCTGACTCTCAGCCTCTTGAAGTTTCGGGGACACATTACTTAATACTGCGCGATTCCCGGAATAGAAGGGAAAGTACCGAATTAAGTAATTGTGTACCCGCAATTTTTGACGGGGCGATTGCTCAGGAGGTTTCGAGATGGGGCGATTTCGGCGCCCTGACCGCCGGGATCAATCCCTGTTCGACGAGTTCCTGGTAGCTATGCACGGCATTACGGGTCGTGGTTTTGCAATAATAGAGCGCGTTATCGGCCTGTCTGACAAGCTCGTCGATGCCCAGGGTTTTATCGAATAGCGTAAAACCGATGCTCACCGTGATCCGGTCGACGTTGGGAAACGGGTACCCGGCAATCCTCTCGCGAAATCGCTGCAGCGATTGTTGCGCCTGCTCGGGCGTGATATCCATCAAGACCATTGCAAACTCCTCGCCGCCGTAACGAAACAGTAAATCGTTGTCACGAAACGAATCCGACATTTGCCGCGCCAGCAACAGCAGCACCTCGTCGCCGAACAAATGCCCCAGCCTGTCATTGATTGCCTTGAAGTGATCGATATCGAGCATCACGTAAATCGTCGGCTCGAAGTTCTTGGCCCGGCGCACATAGTTGCTTGAGCGGTCGAGCAGCTGCTGCATTTTCTCGTTGAACGCGCGTCGATTGTAAAGCCCGGTCAGGGCGTCGCGATAGGTGCCCTGCAGCATTTGTAACTGGTGGCAATAGAAATGAAAAAGGAATTGCAGGTAATCCTCTTCGATCAGTTTTTCCGGATCCCCGGACTTCACCAGTAACACGAATTGCTTGCTGGTCAACGGTCTGTAGCTGCAGAACCAGCCCTCGATGTCGCTATCGTAGTACCAGCTTTCCAGATCCCGTGCACCGAATCTCTGGTCGAGTACGACACGGACTTCGGCGGGAATGCTCTGGTCGTGACCACCGCTGCGGGTCAGGCGATGCCAGCTCTTGTCGCTGTTTTCGAAGACCTCGATCTCGATTTCATCGGCATGACCCGGCGCGATCTGCTGCCGAAACGCCTCGTACAAAAGCTCCGGATCATTGATCTTCGCCAGGGCGTAGAAAGAGTAGTACTTGCATTCGACCATGATGTCTCGCTACCCGGAATCTAGTGCAGGGGGGAAGGACATTAATCAAATAATCCTGTCAATGAATCGATTCTAGAGACCGGTTTGATCAAAGTCAAAACGACTGTCGAACAGGTCGGCCCTGCCCGACCTCGTCGGCGATGCCGCGCCTGGGGAATTCGTCTCGAGGCAAGTAAGCGAAATGTTTTACCGTTCCAGGTATTGAAGTTTGTTGGGTACGCCGTCCCATTCGTCGGCGTCGTCCGGGGGCGGCTTGCTAGCGGTAATGACCGGCCACTCCAGCGACAACTCCTCGTTCAGAGCCAGAAACTGCTCCTGTCCGGGTGGAATGTCGTCTTCCGAAACGATTGCTTCGACGGGGCACTCGGGTTCGCACAGGGTACAGTCGATGCACTCCTCCGGATCGATGACCAGAAAATTCGGTCCCTCGTGGAAGCAATCGACCGGGCACACATCGACGCAGTCCATGTACTTGCACCTGATACAGTTTTCGAGAACGACGAATGTCATTGCATACCTCTGGGCTTCACGGCCTGAAGCTGTCGCAGTCTAAATGGGCGCCAACAAAAATCAAGCCGATATCGTAAAAGAC
>JAOTTY010000312.1 GCA_029864185.1 Gammaproteobacteria bacterium | reverse complement strand
TAACCTGGACGCCTACATTCAGGCCGCCAGGAGCGTGCCTATACTAACCGCCGAAGAAGAATACGCTCTGGCAAAAGATTTACAGGAAACCGGAAACATCGAATCGGCGCAAAAACTGGTGTTGCCGCACCTCCGTTTCGTCATCAAGATCGCGAACAATTATGCCGGCTACGGCTTGCCGGTTCCCGACCTGATTCAGGAAGGTAGCATCGGCTTGATGAAGGCAGTCAAACGCTTTCGTCCGGAAGTCGGCGTACGCCTGGTGTCTTTCGCGGTGCACTGGATCAAGGCCGAAATTCACGAGTTCATTCTAAAGAACTGGCGCATCGTCAAGGTGGCGACCACCAAAGCCCAGCGCAAGCTGTTTTTCAAGCTGCGCAGCCAGAAAAAACGCCTGGGCTGGTTCAAATCGGAAGAAATAGACCATGTCGCCGAAACGCTGGGCGTCACCCGCGAAAACGTGATCGAGATGGAGAACCGTCTCAACAATCATGACATCGGTTTCGACCTGAGTGCCGATGACGACGACGACGTTGCCTACCTTGCTCCCGCCAATTCGCTGGCGTCGAACACGCTTTCGCCCGAGTTGCTGCTCGAGGCCCAGGATACCGAAGAAAACAACCTGAACACGCTGAGCGAAGCGATGGGTAACCTCGATGATCGCAGCAAGACCATCGTCACCCGCCGCTGGTTGACCGAACCCAAGGCGACCTTGCACGAGCTTGCCGATGAATACGGAGTGTCCGCAGAGCGCATTCGTCAGATAGAAAGCAACGCGTTCAAATTGATAAAAACCTCGTTCGCCGCCTGAACGAGAAACAAGCAACAAGAACAGGCCCGGCTACGCCGGGCCTTTTTGTGTCGGCTATTCCTGGAAAAATACTATACTCATGGCCGTTACCATGTAGTTAGTAAGATATGCCGGACTCCAATTTTCAATTCGAAGAGGATGAAGAAAAAGCGCAGCTCGAGACCAGGGTCAAGGCGCTAGAGATCGATCTGAGGCAAAAGAAAGAAATCATCCTGGCCCAGCATACCAAGCTCGAGGCTTTTTTCGAATCGTCGATCGACGCCCTGGTGCAAATGGATTTCGACGGCCATATCACCGGCTGGAACAAACAGGCAGAAAAAATATTCGGCTGGAGCGCCGAACAAATTCTCGATCAGAAAATCGAAGACACCATTATCCCGGTGCGCTATCGCACCGCTCATCAAAAGGGCATGAAGAGATTTCTGGAGACCGGTGAAACCTCGGTGATGAACAATCTGATCGAGATACATGCCCTGCACCGCGATGGCCATGAGTTTCCGGTCGAGCTGTCGGTATCGGTAATGGACTCGCCCGATCTGCAGGAATTCAATGCCTACATCCGCGACATTTCGGAGCGTAAGCACGCCGAGACCGTGATCTGGAACCAGACCAATTTCGATTCGCTGACCAGCCTGCCCAACCGCAACCTGTTTCTGCAGAAACTCGAACATGAAATTCGTTCCTGCGACCGTAGTAATCAGTCGCTGGCACTGCTGTACCTCGACGTCGACCGTTTCAAGGACGTCAACGATTCGCTGGGGCACGACATTGGAGACCTGCTGCTGATCGAAATCTCCAGTCGCCTCAAAAAAACCGTGCGCGAAATTGATACGGTCTCACGCCTGAGCGGCGATGAGTTCACCATCATACTCGGCAACATCGACGACCAGCTTTCGGTACAGCCCGTATGCCAGGAATTGCTCGATGCCCTGGCTGAACCATTTCAGCTCGAAAATGAAAAAGTGTTCCTGACTGCCAGTATCGGCGTGACTTTTTATCCCCAGGATTCGAAAAAAATAGAATCGCTGCAACGCAATGCCGATCAGGCGATGTATGCCGCCAAGGCGGAAGGCAGCAACCGCTACAACTTTTTTACGCCCGAGTTGCAACAACGCGCGTTGAGAAAGCGCAGAATGATCAGGGATTTGCGTGAAGCAATCGACGAAGCGCAATTCGAGATCTACTACCAGCCCATTATCGACCTGAAAAGGAATTTTCTGAACAAGGCAGAAGCCCTGCTGCGGTGGCATCATCCCGTATCTGGTCTGGTTAGCCCCGCGGTATTTATCCCGATTGCCGAGGAAACCGGTCTCATATCCGAAATCGGCAGCTGGGTATTTTACACCGCCATCGAGCAGGCCAACCGCTGGCGCTGCGAACTCAACAAGGACTTCCAGATCAGCATCAACACTTCACCGCTGCAATGGATCGATGACGCAGCGGCGATGAGCCAGTGGTTCAAGCATTTGCGGGAGTCCGGCATCAGCGGACAGGCGATGACCGTCGAAATCACCGAAGGATTGCTGATGGACGCCCGCGACAAGATCACCAATCGACTGCTCGATTTCAGCGACGCCGAGATACAGGTTTCGATCGACGACTTCGGAACCGGATATTCGTCGTTATCCTACCTGAAGCAGTTCGATATCGATTATCTAAAGATCGACCAGTCTTTTGTTCGCAACCTCGATCACGACAAAAATGACCTCGCCCTGTGCGATGCGATCATCGTCATGGCGCAAAAGCTGGGAATCAAGGTGATAGCCGAAGGCGTCGAGACCGAAAATCAGGACCGGTTACTAAAAAGCTTCGGTTGCGATTTTGGCCAGGGATACCTTTACTCCCGACCGGTACCCGCTGCAGATTTCGAAAAACTGCTGTCGCAATGGAACGCAAAGGACATGAGCGGCCTAAAAAAAAGCTCGGCCTGAAATCCGTGTTCGGGAACTACTCCCGGTAGAAACCGACCTCGTCAGGATTGCTGCGCAAAACCTGTCTGCTGCCTGCACGGGATTTTTAAATTGATTCGATTCCGCCGGAAAAAAAAGCCCGGACCGGCCGGGCTTTTTCCTTTTTCGATGCGTACCCTACAGCCAGTACACGAAGATAAACAGCCCCAGCCAAACCACGTCCACGAAGTGCCAGTACCAGGCCACCCCCTCGAAGGCAAAATGATGATCTGGCGTAAAATGACCCTTGCCCGCGCGGATCATGATGATCGTCAGCATGACCGCTCCCATGGTAACGTGGAAACCATGAAATCCGGTCAGCATGAAGAAGGTGCTGCCGTATATGCCTGAATCGAGACGCAGACCCAGTTCCTGGTAGGCATGCGAATACTCGTAGGCCTGCAGGAATACGAATCCGAAACCGAGGACAACGGTTGCGAACAGCCAGTACACCAGCCAGGTATTGTCTCTGCGCTTCAGCGCCCAGTGGGCCATGGTTACGGTCAGGCCCGAAGTCAGCAGGATAATGGTATTTAACGCAGGCAGGCCCCATGCGCCCATAGCCTCCCTGGCGCCTTGATATTTTTCCGCTAACGGCACGTTCAGCAGCGGCCAGGCCGCCTCGAAATCGGGCCACAGGTACTGCGCGGTCGCGTCATTGTTGGAAGCACCGTCGAGCCACGGGATCGCATATTGGCGTGCGTAAAAAAGTGCACCGAAGAAGGCGGCAAAAAACATGACCTCGGAGAAAATGAACCAGCTCATGCTCCAGCGAAATGTCGCATCAACCTGCTTGTTGTAAAGCCCGGTCAATGATTCCCCGATCACCTGGCCGAACCAGCCGTACATCATGAATATCAGAATCGCGAGGCCGACAAAGATAGGCGTCGCGCCCCAGGTTCCATGCAGGTAGTTGGCGGCACCGATCACCGTGATGGCCAGCCCTATCGAACCGATGATCGGCCAGTGCGTGCCATGCGGTACGTAATATTCTTCGTTGGTTGTACTACTCATGGATCGTCTCTCTCTCTATCCGAAATACTGGTTTATCCCCTGTCCAGGCTGAAAAAAGTGTAGGACAGGGTTATTTGTTCGATCTTGTCCGATATGTCGCTGCCGACTATGAAGCGCAGCGGCATATCGCGTGTCTCGTAGCCCTCGAGCGCCTGCTGGGTAAAGCAGAAGCATTCGGTCTTGTTAAAGTGCTCGGCGGCAAGTCCCGGCGAAACGCTCGGTATCGCCTGCCCCAGGGTCTTTTCCTTGCTGCTGCTGCGCACCCGGTAAATGGCCTCGTACACCTGCCCGGGGTGTACTTCCATCTTCTTCACCAGCGGTTCGAAGCTCCACGGCAAGCCGGTGCCGGTGTTGGCAAGAAATCTCACTTCGATGGTACGCGAAGTGTCCACCCGGCTGGCATCGATATCCGAAGCCTGGATACGACCCGTTTTGCCGTTGAGGCCGGTGATATCGCAAAACACGTCGTAAAGCGGAACCAGGGCGAAGCCGAATCCAAACATCAACACCGGGATCATAGCCAGTTTCAGCGGGCTGGTTTTCATTCGAAATTACCCCACAGAAAGGTGGCAACGAAAAAGGTCGCGACGATCAGCAGG
>JAOTTY010000310.1 GCA_029864185.1 Gammaproteobacteria bacterium | reverse complement strand
GGAATTATCCCATCTTCCTGGTAACCGCCAGGAAAGCCTGAATTCCCGCGATTTATGAGAGGAAGCTCTAATGTCGCTACTGCAAGGCCGGGGGCGAGTCCAGTCGGACCCGTTCACCTCGCGGAACCCGTTCACCGATGCGCAGCTTTATGATTGCCGGGTTGCCGTGCCTAATTTTTAAACCAGCTTAAACCGGATCAAGAATTTAGAGCCCCGACCACATTACCCGAAGGCGAAGTTACTTGTCCCAGTTCTCACTCCCAGTCGAAGACTGTCTCGATACGCTGAAGCAACGCCTTGCCGGGCGCGATGAAGTGATACTGCAGGCGCCGCCGGGTGCCGGTAAAACGACGCTGGTCCCGCTGGCGCTGCTGGGCGAGCCCTGGCTGCGGGGCAAGAAAATACTGATGCTGGAACCGAGGCGCATTGCCACGAGGTCCGCGGCTTTTCGCATGGCGAGCCTGTTGAACGAAATCCCGGGTCAGACCGTGGGCTACCGCATGCGCCTGGAGTCAAAAGTCAGCGCCCGCACCCGGATCGAAATCATGACCGAAGGCATTCTGGTGCGTATGTTACAGCGGGATCCAACGCTTGAAGACGTCGGACTGGTGATTTTCGACGAATTTCACGAGCGTAACCTTGATTCCGACCTGGCGCTTGCGCTGTGCCTGCAGAGCCGCGCGCTGTTTCACGTTAATCCAGAAGCAGGTAGTTCTGCTCTAAAGATCCTGGTCATGTCAGCCACGCTCGATAGCAGGAACACCGCAGAGATGTTGAACGATGCCCCGATCGTAACCAGCGAGGGCAGGCTCTACCCGGTCGATATCGTTTATGGACGGGCTAGGCAGGCCGATGAAAGAATAGTCGATCGCATGGTCACGACAATTAAACAGGCCCTCGAAGACAATCCACAGGGCAGCCTGCTGGCATTCCTGCCGGGCCAGGGGGAAATTCGTCGATGCGCAGAGGCACTGACGGACTGGATGATTTCGAAGAAAATGCATGAGGTTCATCTCCGCCCGCTGTACGGCAACTTATCGATCGAGGAGCAGCAGAAGGCGATTGCACCCTTGTCGGGTAAGGAGGCGAAGGATCGCAAGGTCGTACTGGCCACTAATATCGCCGAAACCAGTCTCACCATCGAAGGCATCGATATCGTCGTCGATTCCGGCCTCGAGCGCGAGTCGAGGTTCAACCCGGCCACCGGTATGAGCGGTTTGCATACCGTGAGGATTTCCAGCGCATCGAGCGAGCAGCGTGCGGGCCGCGCTGGCAGGCTCGGGCCGGGCAGGTGTTACCGGCTCTGGTCGGCCGAGCAGCAGAAACAGCTGGCACAACACGGCACGCCCGAGATACTCAATGCCGACCTCGCACCGCTGGCGCTGCAATTGCTGGACTGGGGCGTGGACGATCCAGCCGATATGACCTGGCAGGACCCGCCACCCCAGGGGCATTGGCAACAGGCTCTGGGCCTGCTCGAATTACTGGGTGCGCTGGAGCGGAAACAAAGCGCTTTCGTGCTCAGTGCCCATGGACGAGCCATGACCGCGCTGCCGGTGCACCCGAGACTCGCGCACCTGCTGCTGCGCGGCGCAGAATACAATTTCGTCAAACCCGCGGCGCTTCTGGCGAGCCTGCTGTCCGAGCGCGATCCGTTCGACCACCCGGATATCGGCGACCGGCTCGATATCCTGATGGGTGAGGCCCCCTGCCCGCCGCAGCACCGGCGTTGGCTGGAGCGCACCCGGCAGCTCGCCCGGCAGCTGCAACAACAGCTCGCCAGGCTGGATATCAAAAAGCCCGGGGTCAGGTTCCTGCTCGAACATAACCAGGTACCCGGCCTATTGCTCGCCTGTGCCTACCCGGACCGAATCGCCCGCCGCCGGCACTCGGGCGGTTACCAGCTTGCCAACGGCCGCAGCGCGAGCCTCGACTGCCAGCATCGTCTGGGCAAGCACCGTTGGCTCGCGGTTGCCGAAGTCAGCGGCATCGCGGGCGCTAAGGGCGACCTGATTCGCTCCGCAGCGGCACTGGATGAACTGCTTTTTGACACGGCCCTGGCCGACCGGGTCGAGCATGAGACCATCGCAGAATGGGATAAAAAAACGAACCGCTTCGTCGCCGAATCGCGGCAAAAAATCGGCGCCCTGGTGTTACGGAAATCGACGCTGGACGAAGTGCCCGCTGGCGCCAGGAGAAAGGCCCTGATCCTATACCTGCAAAAAGAAGCGCTCAGGCCGCTGCCCTGGAACAACGAGCATCGACAGTGGTGCGCCCGGGTTTGCCTGCTGCGGTCCACCGATGTCGCAACAGATTGGCCCGACCTTGGCCAGCAAGCCCTGATAGACACGCTCGACACCTGGCTGGGACCCTTTCTGGACAACGTCAGTTCGCTTCCGGATGTGAAAAAGCTCAACCTGCAAAAGATCCTGAAGGCGACGCTATCCTGGGACAAACAACAGCGTCTGAACGAGCTCGCGCCAGCCCGTCTGACCGTGCCCTCGGGTTCGTCGATCGCAATCGATTACACGCAGTCTCCGCCGGTACTGGCGGTCAAACTGCAGGAAATGTTTGGCTGCGAACAGACGCCAACCGTCGCGGGCGGAAAGGTCGCGCTGGTCGTGCACCTGTTATCCCCCGCCGGCCGACCGCTGCAAATCACGCAGGATCTGGCCGGTTTCTGGCGCTCCTCGTATCACGACGTCAAAAAGGAAATGAAAGGGCGCTATCCGAAACATCCCTGGCCCGACGACCCGCTTGGCGCGATCGCTACCCGCAAAACCAGGTAGTTATTCGGAAGATGATTCCGGTAATAACCCGAGTAGCCGCCAGTAAAGAACCGATTGTTAACGCCAGATAATGGAGGCCTTTATTGCGATTTATCGATAGGTTCTAGTTTCCCCGAGAGACTCGAACAGCCGGGTGAAAATCGGGATTTGATAAATCCCGTAGCAGACTCAGCTTGATGTCTATTTAAATCCCTCATTCCTCGTCAATCGAATCAAGGCCACGTCCGAGGATTTTTTTCCCTGACCCCGAGCTCATAAATCGCGAGTCTATGTCGATAGGTGACAAATCCTGCACAACCTCTTTGCTTCTATCTTTTTGCAGGTACGATATTATCCACTTTATCAGGCGAATAAACGTGCCTCCAATTATCACGACAAGTTGAATAACTACCGTCAAAAGTAACCCCACCGTCAAGGCGACCACTGCCAGATTCAGATTAGTGATAAAACTGACAATGACTGGCGGCATACTTTCGAAATACGAGTTTGACAAGTAAAGAGCAAACTCGGCGACATAAGAGACAATATCCGGCTCGGTGAAAATCTTAGCCGCAATAAAATAAATAAATAAAAAAGCCATTACCCCGATAGATATTGGAACTACGAGCAACCTGAACATGACGGATATTTTTCCTGTTTAAATTTTAGAAATCGCTTTTCGGTGTTCCAGAACCGATTGACATTCCAGGGACAAATTGACTCATAAATATTTTCTACTCCCCTGGTTAGGAAATTCTAATTATTAGTAATTACCAGCCAGCGAAAATATAACAAGGTAAATTTTATACTTCACACCGGTAAATTTTCCCCGAATAACCAGTTGCCTCGGTATTTTTCATGAACCTCGAACACGAGCAGATTACCGAACGATTGCTCATGGAACATAGAGTATCGGTCATGCCCCGTATTTCGGATGCCACTCCAGATCGTCTTCTGTTTGGATCACGCTCCTTTTCGGGTATGCGCGATACGCTGTCGAGGGACCACCAGTGGTCGTCTTACGAAATCCAGGCCGAGATTACATGCGTCTTGATTGAAGCATACAGACCCTCACCAACAGCTAACCAGCGGCGATAGGCGACCCAATGCAGTTGCGAAAAATCGGTTTCGAGGAGCAATCGCTGCGGCGCTATCTCTGCCCGCGGGACTAGAGCGATCCGAGGTGGGCTTCGATCGACCTGATCTTGTCTCGCGACTTCTTCATGAATTCGATAATCTGTTCGATCGCGAGGTTGCCCATGCCAAGTTTGGCGAAAGCGGGGAGCGCCACGATCGGCGGCAGGCTTTTCTGCTGCGGGGTGCCGATCATCGCGTGGTATTGCGCAATCAGCACCAGATCGCACAGGTCGGGCTGATCGCTCGGGTTACGGAACCATTCCTCGCATTCTTCACCGACGGTGACGAACTCGGAACCGAAATTCCACTGGTCCAGCAGCATACCGGTAATCTGCGGGCGCATCGATTTCACTGCCTCGAGCAAATTTTCCGGGTTATCACGAAGCTCCTCGTGCTGTTGTGCATACTGCAGGATAGCGACTTCGCCTATGTCGTGAACCAGTCCGGCCAGTTGTGCCTGTTCGACATCGAATCCGTCGAGACG
>JAOTTY010000309.1 GCA_029864185.1 Gammaproteobacteria bacterium | reverse complement strand
AAAACCACCGCGAAAAAATAGCTCCCTACTTGGTGGGATCGATATGCGCCAGTTGGTCCAGCATGTCGCCGGTCAACTGGTAGGCCTGGCCGAAACCGCGCACGAAGCTGCCGGTCGCCGCCTCGACACGAAACATATGGAAGTCGGGCAACGGCTCGATGATTTGCATCACGCCACCGAAGCGAAGGTGAAATGTCGCCATGACGCGGTCGAAGCGATCGTCCTCGCGCGCAACCAGGCTGGCCAGACCCCGCAGGCTGGCGCGTTTGCGCGCAAAAGGATTGGGCGCGGCGGCGGCGTCCTCGATCATCATCAGGCCGACGCCGGGATTGCGCTTCAGGTTGGCGGTATGGCTGGACAGTTCGCTGAGGTAGAGGTAACAGCCTCCTTCCAGCCAGACGCAGGGTGCGTAACTCACCTCGGGCAAATGGTCCTCGCCCAGGGTTGCCAGTTGCACCCCCGGCGCGGAATCTCGAAGCTTGAGGAAATCCTCGCGTGCGTCGTCTAGATCAGTCAAAGCCGGCCCCGGCAGTCGATACCGGTGTATTTTGCCACGCTATCCCGACATTCGCATCAACCGCGCGCTGGCCGCGTCGTTTTCGCTTGCCAGCTTCATCAGCTTGACCTGTTGCTCGTAGTAGCGCGCGTAGTCGATCATACGCACCATCGCGTCGACCGCGTTGACGTTGCTCGACTCCAGGGCGCCAGAGGTAACCGCGACCGAGGCATCGGCAGGTATTTCGGCCAGGTCCCTGCTGTGAAACAGGCCATCGTCACCGCGATAAAGCTGGTCCCGGGGCGGATTGACGAGACGAATTCGATCCACACCGACAAGGGTATTGGCCGCCTGACCGGCGGCTCGGATGCTTATCGTACCATCGCGACCGATCTGCAGGCTTTCGAACTGGGGAATGGTAATCGGACCACCCTCGCCGAGCACGATCTGGTTGGCGCCGTTGAGCAGCAGGCCGGCCGGATCGATTCTGAGGTCACCACGGCGCGTATATGCCGTTGTGCCGTCCGCAGCCTGTACCGCGAACCAGCCGTCTCCGTTTATCGCGAGGTCGAGGTCGCGGCCGGTGGTGGCGACCGCGCCGGGATCGAGATCGGCCCCGGTCAGCTCGTTGCTGGCGTAAACTCGATCGAGATAGCCTGGACCCGACACCGGGTTCGACTGGAAATGATCCAGCGCCGCCTTGAATCCGACCGTGCTGATGTTGGCGAGATTATTGGCATTGTTCTGCTGCGCAAGCATCGCCTGCGCAGCTCCATTCATCGCGAGGTAAAGGTATTTGTCCATCTCGATCTTTCCCTGTTTATTCGGGTTTACCTGATCTGGATAACGGTATCGGTTATCGCGTTCGAGGTTTCGATCGAACGTGCGTTCGCCTGGAAGTTTCGCTGCGCGGTGATCAGGTTGACCAGTTGTTGCGTCAGATCCACGTTTGAACTCTCCAGGGCGCCCGCCTGTATCAGTCCGAATCGACCGGTTCCGGCGGACCCGGTGATTACCGCACCCGAATCGATGGTCTCGAGCCAGGAGGAATCGCCGATCGCGCGCAGTCCCTGGCTGTTGGGAAAATCGGCAAGCGCGATCTGGCCCAGCGGCACCGAGATACCGTTGCTGTAGGTCGCCCGCATCAGGCCATCCTCGGAAATGTCCAGCCCGGTCAGCCGACCCGTCGAATACCCGTCCGGATCGAGCGTGCTTACCGAAAACGACGCGGCATACTGCGTGGTCGAATTATTGGCGAAATCATGTATCACGGTAAGCGGGTTGGCGCCGTTGGTCAGCGCTACCGCGGTATTCTGCAAAGCCGCCGGGGTACTGCTGGCATAGGATCCATCGGGGTTAAAATTGATCAGTCCGGCATCCTGGTTGACCGGTAGACCGCCGTTCAGGTGAGCCACCGTGGCGCCACCGGCGATATCGACTTCGGCGCCGTCGAGATAGGTGAACACGGCCCATTGATTGGGATCAGAACCAGGATTGGTTGCCGAACCCGGCAGATCATGAATAAAGTAGTACGACAGCACGTGCGACGCGCCGAGCGAGTCGAAAATCGTGGTCGAAGTCGAATGCGTGTAGGTATTGCTCGCGGTCGGATCGAACCCGGCCGGATCCAGCGCGAGCGACGCGGCATCGAAATTCAGACCGACCTCGATCTCGGTAGTCGCCTGCGGGGCGCCGGTCGATGCCGGTAACTGGACAGGTACCGTCGTATTCAGGCTGGTCGAGGTGACGTTGCCGTTCGCATCCACCGGGAAGGCCTGCACGTATTCGCCGGAACTGTTGCTGATATAACCATCCTTGTCGATGCCGAACTGGCCGGCGCGCGTGTAGGATATATCGGCTCCGGTAAGGTCCTTGTTGGTGATGAAAAACCCCTGCCCACTGATCGCCATATCCAGGCTGGCGTTGGTAAACTTGAGATTGCCCTGGTCGAACTGCTGGCTGACGCTGGTTACCTGCACGCCGCTGCCTACCGACGTGGGGGTATTGCCGAAGGGCGATATCTCGAACAGATCACCGAACTCGGCGCGCGAGTGCTTGAATCCGGTCGTGGATACATTGGCGATATTATTGCTGGTGACGCTGAGGTCGACCGACGCGGCCTGTAAACCGCTGAGTGCTGTATTGAATGACATTGTTTTCTCCTGCCTAGTTACATTATTTTGCGAACCTGGTTCATATCGATATCGCCGAGACCGGAAACGCTAAGCGTCAAATCCTGTCCGCCGGCGCCGAGGGTTACACTCTCGACATCAACCACCGTATACATTATTCCCGCATTGACCTCGGTTCCACGATAAACCTCGGCCGCAATCTGGTATTCTCCGCCCGGCAAACTATTGCCGTTCGCGTCCTGACCGTTCCACTGGAAGTCGACCAGACCGGCCTGCTGCACGCCAAGCTCCTGCCGATGCACCAGCTGCCCGGCCCCGTTCTTGATCGAAATCACGACCTTGCTGGCCGGCTGATCGAGGTCCACCGATCCCAGCAACGGCGCATCGTCAGCGAGGTAGCCGGTTTGCGACGGCACCATCACGCGTCGCCCGACCAGGGTCGAGGCCTGCAGCGCCTGGTTGGACTGGAAAGACGCACTCATCGTATTGAACGTCGTATTCAAATCATTGATTCCGCTAACCGTGCCGAATTGCGCCATCTGGCCCAGGAAATCCCCGTTTTCCATCGGCTTGAGCGGGTCCTGGTATTTCAGCTGGGCCGTCATCAGTTCCAGGAATTCAGCCTGTCCAAGCTCATCCTTCGCCTTTTCGTCGCCGTTCACCGTCCTGGTAAGGCCTAGCTGGGTATAAATGTTGTTGGTATCGATATCCGACATGACGTTTCTCCGTTAGCTGCCCAGCGATAACACGCGCAGCAAAAGGTCGCGCGAGGTATTCAATACCTCGACGTTGTTCTGGTAGGCGCGCGACGCCGAGATCATGTTGGCCATCTCCTCGATCGGGTTGACGTTACTGCCGTAAACATAGCCCTGCGCGTCGGCAAGTGCGTGTCCGGGATCGTAACGCCGCTGCACCGCTTTCTGGCTTTCGACGATCGCGCGCATGTTCACGCCAACCTCGCCCGGTTTGTCGTGACTTGCCAGCATCGCCTGGAATACCGGTTGACGCGAGCGATAGGCCTGGCCCTCGCTGCCGGCGATCGTTTCGACATTGGCGAGGTTGCTGGCGATGGTGTTAAGTCGCAGCGACTGGGCGCTGATTGCGCTGCCCGAAATATTAAAATTGGCGAACAATCCCATGATTACTCTCCTTTGAGGGCTTTCATCAAGCCGTTGACCTTACCGTTCAGGAAGGTAAAGCTGGCCTGATAAAGCATCGCGTTTTCGGCGAACTTGGCCTGTTCCACATGCGCATCGACGCTGTTGCCATCGAGCGCCGGATGCAGCGGATTGCGATACATCAGCGCTGGCTGGGCAATGCCCGGTTGCGGCGCGATGTGGTTGCGATGCGTGCTGGCAAGCGTTACGCTTTCCTGCTGGCGCATGCTCACGCTACGCAACGTCGCGCCGAAATCGATATCGCGTGCCTTGTAATTCGGCGTATCGACATTGGCGATGTTGGAGGCCAGGATCGACGCGCGGCGGCCACGCAGCAGCAGCGCGTCGTCGTGTACTGAGAAGGCTCTTTCGAAACTGATTGGCATGGCAATAACCGTAAATCAACAATACCGGCATCAATGCATAGACGGTGCCACCAGACTATTCTTTTTTCAAATCAACAGCTTAGATTATGCCGATCGATCACCGGGCGGCAATGCGGCAACCTGACGTTGCCGCCTGTTGCAGGGCTGCTGCCGGGCTTGCAGCATAGACTCCCGCGCGCTTACCCGGGTTGCATGCAAACGTCACCCGGGCAAATGGATCCGGCGTGATCGGAATTTCGATTGTC
>JAOTTY010000064.1 GCA_029864185.1 Gammaproteobacteria bacterium | reverse complement strand
AGGATTTTCTGAAGCAACAGCAACAGCAACAGCAACAGCAACAGCAAGGCCAGGGCGACCCGCAGCAACAGCAGCAGGGGCAGGGCGAACCGGGCGAAAAGCAGCCACGGCAGTCGGACGACGGCGGGCACGGCCAGGCTGACGCGCAGGGGCAGGAGCAGCAGGGTCAGCCCGAACCGCAGCAGGCCGGGCGGCAGCCGGACGAGGGTGCGGCGCAGCCGCAATCCGCCCAGAAGGGCGGCGATACCGACCCGCAGTCGAGCGCCCCGGAAGAGCTGGCGCGGATCGATCAGCAAATGTCCGAGCAGGCTGCCGAGCAGTGGCTGCGCAAGATTCCGGACGACCCGGGCGGCCTGCTCAGGCGCAAATTTTTGTACCAGTACCGCGAACGCGGCGGCGTCGATGCCGAGGAGCAGTCATGGTGAATGCGAAACCGATGGCCACGTTGTTAGTGATGCTGACCCTGACGCTCGCCGGCGTTGCGCCGGTAGCCGCCGCGGTCGACGTCAGCATCGATCGAAACCCGGTGCAGGTAAACGAATCGTTTCAGCTGGTGTTCTCGCTCGACCAGAACCCCGACCGCGATCCGGATTTCTCGATCCTGCAACAGCATTTCCTGATACTCGGCAACAATCGCAGTAGCAGCATCAGTATCATAAACGGCGAATACCAGCGTAGCATCAAGTGGACGCTGCACCTCATGCCGAAACAGATCGGCGAGTTCATGATCCCGGCGATCCGCTTCGGCAGTGAGCGCAGCGAGCCGTTCCAGGTCACGGTCAAACCGTCGACCATGGCGTCGGTGCCGCATGATCAACTGGTGCTGGAAGTGCTTGCCGACAGGTCAGAGGCCTACGTGCAGAGCCAGGTTATCCTGACCCTGCGCTTGCTCAGCGCGACCGATATTTCCGCCTACCAGTTCGGCGATGTGTCGATCGAGGCTGTCGACGCCGTGGTCGAGCCGCTGGGTGACGTGCGCCAGTACCAGACGCGCATCGCCGACAAGTCCTACCTGGTGCTGGAAAAGCAGTTCGCGCTGTTTCCGCAGCAAAGTGGCCGCCTCGAGGTGGCGCCGGTGATGGCCGAGGTGCGCCTGCCGTCGCGCTCGAGTTACGATCCGTTCCAGACGGGCGGTGAAATCCGACGGTTGCGGTCGCAACCGGTATTCATCGACATCGAACCGATTCCGGCCGATTTCACCGCGCCCTATTGGCTGCCCGCGAACCGCCTCGAGCTGCGCGAGAATTGGCAGGGCGACCTGAACGCGCTGGTGGCCGGCGAACCGGTGACCCGCAGCGTAACGCTGATTGCCGACGGTTTGACCGCCGCGCAGCTGCCCGAGCTGATCCTGCCCGCGATCGACGGTATCAAGCAGTACCCGGATCAGCCGAGCCTCGACGATAGCCGCAGTAGCGACGGCATTCGCGGCAGGCGCGAGCAAAAGGTGGCGCTGATTCCGGGCGCCGCTGGACGCTACTACCTGCCCGAAATAAGCCTGCCCTGGTGGAATCTGCAAACCGGAAAAGTGGAAATAGCGACGCTCCCGGCGCGCGAGTTGAGCGTCAATCCGGGGACCGGGACCGCGCCACAGGGCGAACCGGTCGTGCCCGGGCGGGTAGCGACGGCGCCCGCAGAACCAGTCGCCGCGGAGACTGCCGAAACCGGTCGGTTCTGGCTGTGGCTAAGCCTTGTGCTGGCCTGCGGCTGGGGCGCGAGCATCGTCTACTGGGGGCTGCGTGTGCGCCGCGAACGTTGGCGGCGGCAACGGCAGCCGGAATCTGCGTCGTTGGCACGGGCACGCAGGGAGCTGCGCAAGGCCTGTGATGACGGCGACGCGGCCAGTGCCCGGCAGGCGCTGCTGGTCTGGGGGCAGGCGTTGCTCACGCCGCGCCGTGTGCACAACCTGCACGATCTGGGCGCGATCTTCGGCGCCGATCTCGCGTCTCAGATCGGGCTGCTCAACCAAAGCCTTTATGCGAGAACGCAGCAGTCCTGGCAGGGCCAGGCGTTGATGGACCTGTGCCTGCAGCTCGAGCAGTCCGCGCGCGTGCGCGAACCCGAACCTGCCGGGCTGGCGCCGCTCAATCCCGTGGGTTGAAGCCGGGTTGCGTCGTCATACCGGAAAATGCGCAGGCCTGCGGCGCCCGATTTATCCGGATTCTACGCCGCTGCCGGGGGGATGGCGGGGCGGGCTGTACTGGATCCCGGCGCGGCCAAACGAGCTCTCGCGATGAGCCACTAACTCGGTTAGACTGCGACTCTGCAAATCGCCAATGTAGACCTTATGAACGCGATCGAAAACGCCGACCTGATCCTGATCGTAGCGGTCCTCGCTGGGCTGCTACTGCTCGGACTGCTATATGGTCTGCGTCAATACCATGTCGCCAACCGGGAGCTGAAGGCCGGCCTCGAGGCCGCGCGCCAGACCGAGTTCGAGTTGCGCGACCTGCTGCACGAGTCCGAGAAAAACGTCCAGGCCCTGCAGCTGAACCTGGTCAAGGAACGCGAACTGGTGGAGCAGAAAATCGAGCAGTTCGACGCGAACCGCAAGCAGCTGAAGCTCGAGTTCGAACATCTCGCCAATCGCGTCCTCGAGGAAAAAACCCGGGTTTTCGACAAGACCAACAAGGATTCGCTGGAGTCGCTGTTGCGCCCGTTCCGCGAGCAGGTCGAAGGATTTCAGAAACGTATAAACGACGTGCACAGCGAATCGATCAAGGGCAATGCCGCGCTCGAGGGCGAAATCAAGAAGGTGCTCGAGGTAGGCCTGAAAATAGGCAGCGATGCCAAGAACCTGACCGATGCGCTCAAGGGCGATTCGCAAAGACGCGGCAGCTGGGGCGAAACCCAGCTCGAAAAAACCTTGCAGATGGCAGGCCTGGTGGAGCACGACCACTATGAAAAACAGAGCGCGATGCAGGATGCCGAGGGCCGTCGTAAGCAGACCGATTTCCTGATCAAGCTGCCCGACAACAAGCACATCGTCATCGACAGCAAGGTGTCGCTGGCGGCCTATGACCGCGCCGTTGCCGCCGAGACCGACCAGCAGTTCGAACTCGCGCTCGCCGAACACGTCAGGGCGGTCAAGCGCCACATCGACGACCTGCAGGGCAAGGACTACACCAACCTGGTCGGCATTCGCAGCCCCAGCTTCGTGCTGATGTTCATGCCGATCGAGCCGGCCTACATCGAGGCGCTCAAGTACGAGAGGGACCTTTTCTCCTATGGCTACGATCGTGGTATTGTCATGGTGTCGCACACCACGCTGATCCCGATCCTGCGCACCGTCGCCAACCTGTGGTCGATGGAGCGCAGCACGCGCGAGGCGCGCGAACTCGGCGACAAGGCGGGCGATATCTACAACCAGGTGCGCAAGGTTGCCGAACGCCTCGCCCGCATCGGCGGCAGCCTCGGCGCCGCGACCAATCATTACAACGAGACGGTGAGGGCGCTGAGCGGGCGCCAGGGCCTGCGCGGCAAGGTCGAGCGTTTCGCCGAAATGTCTAGCAAGGTAACGAAGTCGATTCCCGAGATCGAGCCCCTGCACAGCGATTTGCAAAGCGAGAGCCTCGACCTGCTGGCCGAGCCGCTGGAACCTGAAATCGAGCCTGAAAAGACCGGGGAAAAGGTCCGGGCGTCTTGAAAAACCTTACAAAACTCCTATTTATCAGGGACTCGAGTCTTTCGTCTGCGCCGTGAAATACCAGGATTACTACCAGATTTTGGGCGTCTCCCGTGACGCCGATACGAGCGATATCAAGAAGGCCTACCGCAAGCTTGCGCGCAGGTATCATCCCGATGTCAACAAGGAAGCGAACGCGGAAGAAAAGTTCAAGGAAGTCAACGAAGCCTACGAAGTGCTCAAGGACAGCGACAAGCGGCAGGCCTATGATCGTTTCGGCGCCGACTGGAAGCACGGCCAGCAATTCGACGAGGCCGGTTACGGCGGCGGCTTTCGCGGCGGCACCTACAGCACCGGCGGTTTCAGCGGCGGCGATTTCAGCGATTTCTTCGAATCCATTTTCGGCAGCGGGTTTCAGCAGGCCGACGATTCTCCGTTCCGCCAGCGTCCGCGCGCGCGGCGTGGCGCCGACCAGCAGCTCAAGCTCGATATCACGCTGGAGGAGGCCTATAACGGTGGCACCAAGACGATCCAGTTCGCCAGGTCGCCCGGTTCGCCGGAAATGAAAAAGCTCAAGATCAACATTCCGAAAGGTGTCAACAACGGTCAGAGGATCCGGCTTGCACGGCAGGGGCAGGCTTCATCCAGTGGCGGCGAACCCGGCGACCTGTTTCTCGAGATGCGCATCCTGCCGCACCGGTTGTTTCGGCTGGAGGACCGCGACGTGATCCTGCGCCTGCCGATCACGCCGTGGGAGGCTGCCGAGGGTACCAGCCTGAAGGTACCGACCCTGTCCGGGTCGGTCGAACTGAAAGTAAAGCCCGGCATGCAGTCGGGGCAAAAGATGCGACTCAAGGGCAAGGGCATGCCGGGCACGCCGCCCGGCGACCAGTTTGTCGAAATCATGATCCAGACGCCGCCCGCGAACGATTCGGCCGCGCGCAAGTTTTACCAGGATATGAAGAAACGGTTCGACTTCAATCCGCGTCCGTTCTGATATTGCCCGCATGAAAAAGCTGCTGGTCATGTTCTGGTTAACGCTGCTGTCCACACCGCTGGCCGCGGCCTTGCCGGCCGCGGTCGACGGCCAACAGCTGCCGAGCCTGGCGCCGATGCTCGAGCGCACCACGCCGGCCGTGGTCAATATCGCAACGCGCGGCAAGTCACGCCGCATCGTCGAGCTGCCGCTGCCGCGCGATCCGCTGTTCCGGCGCTTCTTCGACATACCGAGTATCGAGCGTGTGCAGGAAACCGCCAGCCTCGGTTCGGGGGTAATCGTCGACGCCGAGAACGGCCTGATCCTGACCAATTACCACGTCATCAAGGATGCCTATGAAATCAACGTCACGCTGACCGACGGTCGCCAAATGCAGGCCGAGATCATCGGCCGCGATCCCGATACCGACGTTGCGGTCATCCAGGTGGAGTCGGACGAGCTGCTGGATATCCCGATGGCGGATTCCAGCGCGCTGCGCGTCGGCGATTTTGTCGTTGCCATCGGTAACCCGTTCGGGCTTGGGCAAACCGTGACTTCCGGTATCGTCTCGGCGCTGGGACGCTCCGGGCTCGGGATCGAATCGATCGAAGATTTTATCCAGACTGACGCCTCGATCAATCTCGGCAACTCGGGCGGAGCGCTGGTCAACCTGCGCGGCGAACTGGTCGGCATCAACACCGCGATCTACGGGGCCGGTGCGCAGGGCAGTATCGGCATAGGCTTCGCGATTCCGATCAACATGGCGCGCGACATCATGCGTCAGTTGATCGACTACGGGAAGGTCAGGCGGGGGCGTCTCGGTGCTCAGGGTCAGGACCTGACCGCGCAGCTCGCGCAGGCTTTCGGCATCGAGCGCAGCAGCGGCTTTATCGTGACCCAGATCGAATCCGGCTCGCCGGCCTACAAGGCGGGCCTCGAGGTCGGCGATGTAATCGTGGCGGCGAACGGCAAGCCGATTCACTCGTCGCGCGACATGCATAATCTGGTGGGTCTGCAGCGACTCGGGCAGACCATCGAGCTGCTGCTGTTTCGCGACGGCGCGGAAATCAGGTTGCCGGTGTCGATCCAGCCGATCGAGATCAACAAGATCGGCGGCGGCGCGATCCATCCCAGGCTGGCCGGCGCGACCATCGGCGAAATACACGAGCAACATCTGCAGCGCGGCCGCATCGACTACCTCGAGATCATCAAGGTCGATCCGGATTCGAACGCCGACCAGTCCGGGTTTCTGGCGGGTGACATAATTTACTCGATCAACCGGCAGCTGACGCGCAACTTCGACGAGGTTTTCGCATTGGTCGAGGGTAATGGCAAGAGCATGATCATGAACGTCCAGCGCGGTAATCGCGAGCTTTACATCCTGTTAAAGTGATAGAATTTCGGCGATGAGCAAATTGACCCATTTCGATAAGGCCGGCGACGCACACATGGTGGATATCGCCGACAAGCCGGCCAGCGCGCGCCGCGCGGTCGCGGCCGGGCGCATCGTCATGCGGCCGGAAACGCTGCGGCTGATCGAGCAGGGCGGGCACAAGAAGGGCGACGTGCTCGGGGTTGCGCGCGTCGCGGGTATCATGGCGACCAAGCGCACCGCCGACCTGGTGCCGATGTGTCATCCCCTGTCCTTAACCCACGTCGCGATCGAGTTTGCCATCGATGCCGAAAACCACTCGGTCGAATGCATCGTGACCTGTGACACCACGGGTCAGACCGGCGTCGAAATGGAGGCGCTCAACGGCGTTCAGGTTGCGCTGCTGACGATTTACGACATGTGCAAGGCGGTGGATCGCGGCATGATCATCGGCGACGTGCGACTGCTCGAGAAATCCGGCGGCAAGTCCGGCCACTGGAAGCGCGGCTAGTTGCCCCCGCACTCGCGCCCAGATATAACTTAGCGCGACTCGATCGCGTTATCCAGCCGGGCATCAGCCGGCGTCCCCGCGAAAAACGCATGGTATTTATGCGCAATCCTGCCGTCTCGGGCAGGATAAAAATTCCCGCTCGCGTGGGAATGACAGTGTGACCGGTTTCTGCGGTTATGCCGTGGTGGTCGGGAGGCGCGTTGCAATGGACACCGGCTCGCGGGCCGGTATGACGCATTGCTGCCAGCGCCATTCTGTTTTTTCCGTGAGGACCACGAAGGTACAGCGAGGACCGTCTAGCCCTGCTCGAGCAGGCTGCGCAGATCGATAACGGCGGCGTTGGCGCGCGAGATGTACGACGCCATCACCAGCGAATGGTTGGCAAACAGACCGAAGCCGCTGCCATTCAGTATCACCGGGCTCCACACCGTTTCCTGCGTCGCCTCGAGTTCGCGCACGATCTGGCGCAGGCTGATCAACGCATTCTTCTTTTGCAGCACCGGTTCGAAATCGAGTTCTACCGCCTTCAGGAACTGGGCCAGCGCCCAGGCGGCGCCGCGCGCCTCGTAGAATACGTCGTCGATCTCGTTCCAGGGCGTTTTTACTTCGACCTGCGAACTTGTCCGGGTCGACTGTACCGCCTCGGCGTCGCCGGCGAGATCGGTGTTGAGTCGCACCTGGCCGACGCTTGCGCTGAGGCGCTGAGACAGGCTACCGAGGCGTTTTTCAACCTGTCCCAGCCATTCCTGCAGGTTGTCCGCGCGCGCATAGAACTGCGCATTCGGGTCGCCGGGATTTTGCAGGCGCGCGAGGTAACCGTAGAGGGCGGCAACTCCCTCCCCGTAGACGTTTTCGGTAGCCGGCAAAAACCAGGACTCGTTATCGAAGTTGAACTTGGGCTCGGCAATGATCAAATCCTCGTCTTCGGCCGACTGGGACTGCGAGCGGCTGAAGTCGTTGCGCATCGAGCGCGCCAGATCGCGGCACTGCACCAGCACGCCGAATTCCCAGTTGGGAATGTTATCGAGCCAGATCGACGGCGGCATGATGTCGTTGCTGAGATAACCGCCACGCTTGTTGAGCAGCGTTTCCATCGCGGTAATCAACGCGCTGGTGGTATAGCTGCCGGTGGTGAGCCGCGATTCGGTCTCCGGTGCGTGTTCGGCCGCTGCCTGCTTGATGTCGAATTGATCCGGTTCGGCGCTCCAGTACATCCCGATCAGCACCAGAATCAGCAGGATCACCAGGATCGGGGCCAGCCAGAGCCTCGACAGCCCGCCATCCGCGGATCCCCGCGAGCGGTTAGTCTTCAGGCGGCTAGCCCAGTCGCTCAGTTTATCTCTCATGTCTTGAATCAGGGTCCGTTTCGTGACACATTGCGAGGCATTATTTCAGACTATCGCCAAGGGATAAAGCAACATACCCACAATGAAGAAAATCATTCGCTATTTGTTGAGCATCGTCGTCGTCGCCATCGTCTTCCTGGTTGCGAGCGTTGCCATTTTTGTCGCCGTGTTCGATGCCAATGACTATAAGCAGGATTTATCCGACCTGGTGCGCGAGCAGACCGGCCGCGAGCTCGAATTTCACGGCGATGTCAGCCTGACGATTTACCCGGCACTCGGCATGAAGCTGGGGGCGATGAGTTTTTCCAATGCCGCGGGCTTCGGCGCGCGGCCGATGATCAAGGTCGGCGAGGCGAGCATCAGCGTCGACATGGCTTCGCTTATTACCCTGGCGCCCGAGATTGACAGGTTGGTGTTGCGCGATCTCGATGTGAACCTGGTGCGCAACAAGGCTGGCGTCAACAACTGGGACGACCTGTTGCCAAAGGCTGACGCGAGCGCCGCCGCCGGGACTTCGTCGGGCGCAGCGCCCGAGGCCGTGGCGGATGGCGGTGTGGAGATCAGGGGCGCTTTCGGCGGGCTCGATTTACAGAATATCAAGCTCTCCTGGCAGGACGATCAGGCGGGCACGAAATACGAAATTACCGATCTCGATATCGGCACCGGTCGCATCGCGCCGAACGAGGCCTTCCCGATGACGCTGCATCTCGACGCCAGGGGCAGCGGCGATCTCAACATCACCTTCGATCTCAGGTCCGATATCGAGTACCTGATCGAACAGCAGCGACTGACACTTTCCAACCTGGCGCTCAAGCTGAACGAGTTTGAAATCGGCGGTCGCGTGCAGCTTGCCGATTTTGTCAAACCGACGCCGTCGTTGCGCTTCGAACTCGCCTCGCAGAACCTCGACGTCGATGCGCTACTCGATATTCCGCCGGCGACGCCGCCATCCGCGGCCGACGGCATGCAGGCGGATGCCGCCGAGGACGTGCAGATCAAGCTGCCGATGCAAACCCTGCGCGATCTCGATATCGACGGCAGCATAAGAATCGCGCAGTTGAAGGCGCAGAACCTGCACATGAGCGATGTCGCCGTAGCGATCAAGGCGCAGAACGGCGTGGTCGGGTTGAAGCCGGTGACGCTGAATGCCTACGGCGGCAAGGTCATGACCGCGGTTGTAATCGACGTCAATTCGAACCTGCCGAAATACGGGATCGAAGAATCGGTGCAGGCGGTCAGGGTCGGCGAGCTGCTCAGGGATTTCACCGGTGAGGAGACGATTTCCGGCAATTTCGACGCCTCGGCAAAGCTGGATACCAGCGGCGAATGGCTGAGCGAACTCAAGCGCAACCTGAACGGCACGATGAAGCTCTCGTTTCTCGATGGCGCCCTGAACGGTTTCAACGTGCGTCACTCGATCGATACCGCCAAGGCCAGGCTGGGCGGCCAGGAGCCGCCGCCCCTGCAAAATCTGAAGACGGATTTCTCGGAACTGAACCTGAGCGGCGTGATCAGGAACGGCGTGTTTTCGAGCGATGATCTCAAGCTGCAGGCGCCGCTGCTGCGCGTCGGCGGCAAGGGGACCGCGGATCTGAATACCGAGGTCGTCGACTACCTGGTCAGGGCCAAGCTGGTCGGCACCGTCGAAGGCCAGCAAGGAGGCGGCGCCGATCAGCTCGCTGGCCTCGAAATCCCGGTCAGCATCAAGGGGCCGTTTACCGGACCCGAGATCGACGTGTTGCTCGACGAGATGCTGAAAGCGCGCGCGGACGCGGAAAAGGCCAAATTGAAAGCCGAGATCGAAGCGCAGAAAGAGGCTCTAAAACAGCAGATCGCGGCGGAGAAGAAGGCGCTCGAGGAGTCGAAAAAGCGGGAACTCGAGCAGCAACTGGAGATAGAAAAGGCCAAGGCGAAGGACAAGCTCGGGGACAAGCTCAAACAGCTGCTCGAGTGAATGGATGTCGACGCGGCCAGTTTCGCTGACAGGGTACTCGGCTGGTACCGGCGTTACGGCCGCCACGATCTGCCCTGGCAGCGGCAGGACGCCTACCGCGTATGGCTGGCGGAAATCATGCTGCAGCAGACCCAGGTCAGCACGGTAATTCCGTATTATCAAAATTTTATCGAACGTTTTCCCGGCATCGGACAGCTCGCCGAAGCCAGCATCGACGAAGTGCTGCGGCACTGGCAGGGGCTCGGTTACTACGCCCGCGCGCGCAACCTGCACAAAGCGGCGCAGGTTATCCGCGATCGGCACGACGGCCGGTTTCCGGAAAGTTTCGCAGCGGTCGAGGCGTTGCCCGGGGTAGGGCAGTCGACCGCGGGCGCAATCCTGAGTTTCGCCTTTGGCCAGCGCTGGCCGATACTCGACGGCAACGTCAAGCGCGTGCTGGCGCGCTGCTTCTGCGTGCAGGGCTGGTACGGGCGAAGCGACACGATGAAACAGCTGTGGTACCTGGCCGAGTCGGTGACGCCGGAGTTAAACGCGCCCGATTTCAACCAGGCGATGATGGATATCGGTTCGATGCTATGTGTCAAGTCACGGCCAAAATGCGAAGCCTGTCCGTTGAAATCGATTTGCGCGAGTTACCGACATCATTGCCAGGCCGATTATCCGCAACGCAAACCGGTCCGGGCAAAACCGCATAAACATACGTTAATGTTATTGCATCGCTGCGGCGACCAGGTGCTGCTGTGGCGGCGACCACCGAGCGGTATCTGGGGCGGGCTCTGGTCATTGCCCGAGGTCGACAGCGCGCGCGCAATCGAGCTCTGGCAGCAGAGTTTTCTGCAATTGACGCAGGCGCCGCAAACCTTCCAGCAAGACGTAATTCGTCATCAGTTTACCCATTACAGTCTCGATATCTCGCTCGCCATCATCGAGCTAGAAAATCTGCCGCAGAAAATATCCGACACTGACAACTATGCCTGGGTCGACATCGCGAACCTGTCCCAACACGGCCTGCCTACCCCGGTACGAAAACTCTTCGACTCGTTAACCTGATGCCATTTGCGTGCCGGCAGGGACCCGGTACGGTGTCGCCATCACGAGATCCCGGATATGCGCTGCGCGCATTCCGGGATGACTTCGGGGCGCGGCATTGCGGGGTGACGTTTTTGGGGAGTCATCCCTGCGTAAGCAGGGATCTCGGGAAACGGGCATGCTAGTATCTATCGCGATCAAACTTCATGGAAGAAGGCATGGATCGATTCTCTCCCTGCGTATACATTCTCTCGAGCAAGCCCCGGGGCGTGCTTTATACCGGCGTAACCTCGAATCTCGTATTTCGTGTATGGCAGGACAAACACAAACTCGTGCCCGGGTTTACCACGAAGTACAACGCGGATCGACTCGTCTGGTTCGAACTCCACGGGGATATTGAAGCTGCGATCGTCCGCGAGAAGCAGATAAAGAGGTGGAAACGGGCCTGGAAGATCGCTTTGATCGAAGCCTCGAATCCGCAATGGCAGGACAGGTTCGAGGAAATATCCGGATAGGGTCCGTAAGGGTTCCTTTGCTGCGTGGGCAGGGATACGGCAGGGTGTGGCCATCACGAGATCGCGGATATGCGCTGCGCGCATTCCGGGATGACGTCGGTGGCGCGGAGTTTCGGGATACTCCTTAGGGCGGTGGTTACCTGGACAGGAGGCCGGCCTCGCGTTCGAATTTCTTGACGAGGATGCCCTCGTCGCCGCAGCAGCTGGCCGCGCAGCGCTTGACCTCGTTGAGCGCGTCGGCGTCGAGCTCGAGCCACGCCGAAACCGGCGCGTTTTCGGTCGCGCAGTCGCAGGAAATATCGGTATGCGCGTAAACATGCCGCAGGCCGACCGCTCGTCCCGCCGCCGCCGCGAGATCGATGATGGCGTCGCTGGTAGCCGGCAGGTGCGACAGCTGGTAGGCCGGGAAAAACTTCGTCACGTGCCACGGGCTGTCGGCGCCGAGATTGTCGTGAATCCATTCGGCGATGCCTTGCAATTCGTCGAGCTTGTCGTTTTTGGTCGGAATCACGTTGGTGCGCGTTTCGACGTGAATGCCGAGGTCGGCGGCCTTCCTGATCGAACCCAGCACTTGCTCCACGGTGCCGACCGGGCATATCTCGCGGTAAAAATCCGCCGACAGGCTCTTGATGTCCGAGCACAGCACGTCGATATGCGGCGCCATAACCTCGAGCGCCTCGTCGGTGACGAAGCTGTTCGATACGTAAACGGTAAACAGCCCGGCCTCGTGCGCAAGCCTGGAGACATCGAGCACGTACTCGAGCCAGACCGCGGGTTCGGAATAGGTAAACGCGATGCCGTCGACCCCGTGCTTCTGCGCGGCTTCGACAATCTGTTGCGGTCCCGTCCAGGCCTCGGTCGATTGTCCCCTCGCGAGCTTGTCGAGCGCCTCGACGCCCCAGGATATTTCGAGGTTGTGGCAACCCTTGCAGCGAAAATTGCAGCCGAAGGAACCGATCGACATGACGCGGCTGTCCGGGCGGTAGTGATAAACCGGCTTGTTGCGGATCGATTCGACCTCGATCGCCGAGATGATGCCGTAGGACAGGTTGTAGAGCCTGCCGTTGCGGTTGACGTGCGCCTGGCAGAAACCACGCTGGCCGTGGCGCAGGCGGCAGCGCCACAGGCACAGGTTGCAGACCACGTCGCCGTTGTCTAGCGGCTGCTGCAGCATGGTTTCTACCAGTTGGTAGCTGTCGGGCTGGTGCGAATCGGGCATTGAAATGGCTACTCGGGCTGAGGCAGGTGGGACAATGTAGCCTAAATCCGGTGCCGGCGCAAAGCGCGACGCCGGCTTCAGGATTTTTGTAAAAACTTTTTCGCGAACCTGTCCGCAGGCAGCGGCTTGGAGACGTAGATTCCCTGCATCGTGTTACAGCCGACGCCCTTACACAGCGACTCGTGCCACTCGGTCTCGACGCCCTCGGCGACGACGTCGAGGCCGAATCCATGCCCGACCAGCGTGATCGCCTGGATGATGATCAGGTCGTCCTTGTTACTCGGCGCCTCGTGTACGAAGCTCTGGTCGATCTTGATGCCGGACAGCGGCAGATGCTTGAGGTAGCTCAGCGAAGAAAAACCGGTGCCGAAGTCGTCGATCGAAATGTGTACGCCAGCGTTGTGCAGCACCGACAGCGCCTTGATAACCTGCTCGGTCGATTCGAGCAGGATGTTCTCGGTGATCTCGATGCCGATCTGGCTGGGCTTCAGGTTCTTGCGGCGCATCGTCGGCAGGAAACTGTAGAGCACGCCTTTTTCGGCAAAGTCCCTGCTAGACAGGTTGATATCGACGCGCACCGTTTCGTATCCTTCCTCGGTCCACTGAATCACGTGGCGGCAGGCCTCCTCCAGCACCCAGCTGCTGATGTCGTTGATCAGCCCGGTGCGCTCGGCGATGCGGATGAAGTCGGCCGGGCTCACTTTTTCGCCTTCATCCTGCGGCCAGCGGATCAACGCCTCGCAGGACTCGACGTTGTTGTTGTCGAGGTTCACCTGCGGCTGAAAATGCAGCTCGAGGCGATTATTGTTCAGCGCTTCGCGCAGGTTGGTTTCCACCCACTGCGAGTACTGCAACTCCAGGTTCATCTCGGCGTTGAAAAACTGGTAGCCGTTGCGGCCGTCGGCCTTGGCGCGGTACATCGCGAGGTCGGCGTTCTTCAGCAATTCCGACGGGTCGTCGCCATCCTCGGGGTAGATACTGATGCCTATACTGGTGGTCACCTGCACGTCGGCATTGGGCAGCGAGAAGGTCGGCTTGAAGCTGGCGATAATCTTTTCAGCAACGTAAATCACGTCGGAACGGTTTTCGACGTTGGACATGATCATGACGAACTCGTCGCCGCCGAAGCGCGCCAGCAGGTCGTAATTGCGGGTGACGTCGGAAACGCGAGCAGCGGCTTCCTTGAGCAGCGCGTCGCCGGTTTCGTGCCCATGCATGTCGTTGATTTCCTTGAAGTGGTCGAGATCGAAAAACAGCGTCGCGAGCATTTTCTTGCTGCGCGCGGTCTCTTCGAGCTTGCGCGCGAAGTCGGCCTGCAGCAGGTAACGATTGGGCAGGTTGGTCAGCTGATCGTAGGCGGCGATCTGATGCAGGCGCTCTTCGGCACTCTTGCGATCGGCGATTTCGATCACGAGGCTGCGCTCGCGCTCGCGCAGGTTGTGTAGCAGACGATTCGAGGTCAGCCAGGCCAGCACCAGCACGACGGTGACGCCGCCGAACATCAGTGCGAGATTGTCGACGATGTCGCTGACCAGGCGCCGATAGAAAACCGGGTTCGCGTAAACCTTGAGGATCGCGGCCAGCTCTCCCGTCTTATGGATGAATATCGGATTTTCACTGGTGATGCATTCGCTACAGTCGGTCACGCCGACGCTGATATTAACCATATCATATGCGGCCGGGAACACGTCGTAGTCGACCTCGAGCGCGATGCCCTGGTACAGCGTCTCGCCGGTGTTCGGGTCGTTGATCAGCAGCATCTTGTTGATAGCGTTGTGGATGATCGAAATGTCGGTGTTGCCGCTGATGTTCTGAAACTGCGATTCGATCGCACGCGCATGCGACGCCGCGAGTACGCGTGCGTTCGATTCGGCCTCGTTCTCGAGCCGTGGCCGAACATCGTAATGCCAGTTCCACAGCGTGAGGCCGATGATCAGCACCCCCATGCCGATAAACAGTAGCATGGTGCGAAAGTCCATCGACGTAGAGAAACTCCGTAATAATTCTTTTTTACTCATGTTTCACCGCGATGCGTAAAAAAAACGCTTTTAGATAAATATTGGATTGTTTAAGGGCGGTCATGTTGACCATGGGCAGCACCTTGTCGGTAACCCGGAAACCCGCCATGACGCCGCGCTCGACGTCGCCCGCGAACGGGGAAAATAAAAGCACCCGCTCGCGTTGCACGAATTCCACCAGGTCGCTGATTTCGTGGTCGAGGGGTTCGGCGATAAAGATCGCGCTGGTGGGTTCGAGTTCGCTTGCTAGCAGGTCGGCGATTGCAACCGGCTCGACCTGGGCCTCGTGATTACGGATTCGGTCGATCTTGGCCAGCGCCGCCTGCAGTTGCCCGGCCACGTGGCTATCGTTGCGATACACCAGGTAGATGGTCAAGGGTTGCCCGTCGTCGTTTGCCAGCCTCTGGTTTGACGCAATGACTGCGGGAAACATACCGATGCCGATTTGAAGTCTCGGCGACAGGCCTTCCTGGGCAAGCGTCGGCGTGCCGAACAGCGGCAGCAGCATCAGCAGTGCGACAACTGCTCTGAGCGCTAATCCTGGCACGGCGAATGATCGTACGAACGTTTCATGGCTGTCAGACGAGCGGCACCCAGATCGCCACGCCGTCGCTGTAGGGATAGTCTGTGGGGTAGGTGGCTACGGGTGCAGGGTGCTTCAATTGCTCGTCGAGCAGGTTATGCAGACCCACGCGGAAATCGAGGCCTGCGACATCGAGAAAGTTTTGCGTACGCAACGTGACATCGGCCTGCTTCGTCTGCTCAAAATCGTCTCGCGTGTCGCTCGTCTCGCGTGCGCGGCGTGCGATGCTGTTGAGCTGCAGGGGGATCGTGGTCAGGGGCAGCAGCCGGTGCTCGGCACCGAGCTTGAACATCCACGGAGCGGCACCTGGCAATTCCTCGTCGGCATAGTCCCGCAGCGAAACGCTCGATTCGGCGACGAGGCTGGTGGACTGCGTGATTGTAACCGCTGTTTGCACGGTGGTGGCGTCGATGAGCATCGAAGTTTCGCCGTCGGTGTCCGAATCGTTGCCGTAGGCCACGGCCAGTGTACATGGCATCGGGACGAGGAGCTGTCTCAAGAGCCGCCGCATTGAGGACCTTTCCCAGTACTCGATGACATCGCAAAAGACTGGATCCATGGAGAATTCCGCGGTGTCGGTTAATTAACCAGACGATATTAAGAGGCGATCCGCGTCGCAACGGTGAACCGCGTCAAGTTATCCTGTTTTGCGGGACGAACGGTAGCATTTAGCAGCCGAGCTGTGCTTTTCGAGGTGCCGTTCCCGTCATTCGGGCTCGACCCGAAGCGTCGGATCGCGGCATTCACACTGGACACTCCACGACAATGGATTGCGGCTAGCAGGTCGCGATGAAGATACATCCCGGGATGGCGGAAGGGGGCATTGACTGCAAACCCACTGCCTTTGCGCGACCAATAAATATGCGCGGACACGTGGATTTGCGTAACCCGGACGTTTATGCTTCGTCTAATTGCAGTTTCCACCATTCCTGGGATCGGAATAAGGGGCGAGCGATCCCCGGCAGGTATACAAAGAGTGAGCAAATTTGACTGACGGCAACGATTCACTTGGCGGCGCGACGGCGCGGCGCGTGTCGGCGCGCGAAGAGTTTGTCGTCGACGAACGCGGGCCCATGGCCACCGCCGCGCTGCCGGCGAATGTCCGCAGGCCACGCGAAATTAGCGACGTGACCGCGCAATTTCCCATCGTCGAACCGGGCGCAGTCACCTTCGTCTGGCAGGGCGAGGCCGAATCGGTCTGGCTGCGTCATTTCATGAAGCTCGACAACGCCGCCTTCGAACTCGAGCGCGAGGCGGGCACGGACTGGTGGCGGCTGAGGCTGCTGGTGCCCGACCGCGCGCGCTTCGAGTACAAGTTCGATATCGTCAGAAACGGTCATGGAGAATGGATCAACGATCCGTTGAACCCGAAAATCGCCACCGATCCGTTTGGCGGCAACTCGGTCTGCGAAACCTGGGGTTACACCGTCCCCGATTGGACTATGCCCGGCCTCGCATCGTCCGTCGGTTCGGTCGAGCAGCTGGCGGTGGAAAGCCACGCCTTCAAGGGTAACCGCGACGTCGGCATCTACCTGCCGGCCGGTCACGACGACAGCCTGGCCTACCCGCTGGTCATCATTCACGACGGTTACGATTACATCGATCACGCGTCGCTGGTACCGACGCTAGACAATCTCATCGAGCGCGGCGACCTGCCGCCGCTGATCGCCGCGCTGACGCAATCGCCCGACCGTTCGGTCGAATATGTCGACGACCCACGCCACGTGACTTACGTCACCGAGGAATTGTTGCCGGCGCTCGAAGCTGCCTTCAACATCGCGCCCGGCGCCCATAACCGCGTATTGATGGGCGCGAGCCTCGGCGCGGTGGCGTCGCTGTCGATTGCCGCGCGCGCGCCGCGACTGTTCGGTGGGGTAGTGCTGAAATCGGGGTCGTTTATTTTCAACCAGCGCCTGCTCAAGACGCGACACGAACTGTTCGAGCGCGTGTCGGCCTTCATCGACAGCATGAGCGAGCACGAGCGCATGCTGCACCGCGCCTTCGTCAGCTGCGGACGCTACGAGGGGCTGGTGCGCGAAAACCGGCGCATGGCGGCGTTCCTGCATCACGCTGGCGTCGCGACCCGTTACGAGGAAAGTCGCGACGCGCACCACTGGGGCAACTGGCGCGACCAGACGCGCGCCGGGCTGATGTGGTGCCTGCAGCCGGCGCTGACCAGGCAGCCGCGCCCTAATAAGAAATACCCGGAGGAGGAAGCATGACCGAAAAAATCAGAAACATTGGCCTGTCGCTCGGCGCCGATATCTGCTGGCCGATCTGTTACGAGACGCTGATGCGCCGGCTCGACCTCGCGCTCCCGCACGACGGCGACAGGCTGCGCTTCAACGTCGAGCGGCTGTCGATCGAACCCTTCGACCTGCGCCAGCCGGTCAAGTACGACGTCGTCATCGACCGTCTCACGCACTGGTATCACCCCAGCCGGGAATGGATCAAGAAAGCGATTATTCTCAACGACCTCTACGTCTACAACAACCCGTGGTCGCTGCAGTCGAACGAAAAGCAGACCAGCTACTGTGCGATGATGCGCCTCGGCCTGCCGATTCCCGACACCTGGATGATTCCGCCCAAGGCCTACAACCCGAGCGCCGACCTGCAGTCGACGCTGCGCCAGTACGCACGCTACTTCGACCTCGGCGAGATCGGCGGCAAGATCGGCTACCCGCTGTTCATGAAGCCCTACGATGGCGGCGCCTGGGTCGGCGTCAGCAAGATCGACGACGAGGGCGCGCTGTGGCGCGCCTACGAGGGCAGCGGCACGCTGGTCATGAACCTGCAGGAGGGCATCGT
>JAOTTY010000063.1 GCA_029864185.1 Gammaproteobacteria bacterium | reverse complement strand
GGCGATGGAGGTTTACCGGCGCAAGCTCGGTTGCCGGTTCTTCGAACTCACCGATTTCATCGCGCCGCTGGTGCCGCTGGGGCTCGCCGCCGGGCGTCTCGGCAATTTCATCAACGCCGAACTCTGGGGCGCGCCCGGGACCGTACCCTGGGCGATGAAGCTGTCCTGCGAGCAGTTTCCGCCGGACCGCTACATCGATTTTGCCGGGCCCCTGTGCTTCAGCGCGCGTCACCCGACGCAACTCTACGAAATGATGTTCGAAGGGATTTTTTTGTTCGTAGCGCTGTGGCTGCTGGCCGCGAAACCGCGCCCGGTGATGACAATTTCGGGCTATTTTTTATTGCTCTACGGGCTCGCCCGCAGCGGCGTGGAATTGATCCGTTTGCCCGACGCGCATATCGGTTACCTGCTCGGTACCGACTGGCTGACGCGGGGCATTGTATTATCGTTGCCAATGATTATAGTTGGCCTTATTCTGCTGACGCTGGCCAAAAGGAGCAAAAATGCGGCAATACCTTGAGTTGATGCGGCACGTGCTCGAAACCGGCAGCGAGAAACGCGATCGCACCGGAACGGGTACCCTGTCAGTGTTCGGATACCAGATGCGCTTCGACCTCGGGCAGGGCTTTCCACTGGTCACCACGAAAAAACTGCATTTACATTCCATCATTCACGAATTGCTGTGGTTTTTGCAGGGCAATACCAACATCGCCTATCTCAAGGAAAACAAGGTCAGGATATGGGACGAATGGGCCGACGAAAACGGCGACCTGGGGCCGGTTTACGGGGCGCAATGGAGATCCTGGCGCGCCGCCGACGGTCATGTCGTCGACCAGATCGAGCAGCTGGTGCGGGATATCAGGACTAACCCCGACTCACGCCGCCTGATCGTCAGCGCATGGAATGTCGGTGAAATCGACAAGATGGCGTTGCCGCCCTGCCACGCCTTCTTCCAGTTCTACGTGGCCGAGGGCCGGCTGTCCTGTCAGCTGTATCAGCGCAGCGCGGACGTGTTTCTCGGCGTGCCGTTCAACATCGCTTCCTACGCGCTGCTGCTGATGATGGTTGCGCAGGTTACCGGGCTCGAGCCCGGCGAATTCGTACACACACTCGGCGACGCGCATCTTTATACCAATCATTTGCCGCAGGCACGCCTGCAGCTCGACCGCGAGCCTTTCCCCTTGCCGACGATGACGCTGAATCCGGACGTCGATGATATATTCGAGTTTCGTTTCGATGATTTCGAACTGACCAATTACCGCTGCCACGATCACATCAAAGCGGCAGTCGCGGTATAATGCGCCCACAAATTACGGGATACAAAGCTCAGATGAATGATCCAGGTCTAAACAAAATCGAGGTCGACGTCGAAACCCGTTATATCGAGGAACAGTCGAATCCCGAGCAAAATTACTATGTTTTTGCCTATACCATTACGATCCAGAACAAGGGCAGCCAGGCCGCGAAACTGCTGACTCGCCACTGGGTCATTACCGACTCGAACCAGAAGGTGCAGGAAGTTCGCGGCGATGGCGTCGTCGGAGAGCAACCGCTGCTGAAACCAGGGGAACAGTTTGTCTACACCTCTGGCACCATGCTCGAAACCGCGGTAGGCACGATGAGGGGTAGTTACCAGATGCTGGCGGACGATGGCTCCCATTTTGATGCCGAAATCGATGAGTTTGTCCTGTCGACCCCCCGGGTACTGCACTAGTCGGTCCCCTCCGTGGCCATATATGCGATAGGCGACGTACAGGGCTGCTATACCGAGCTCTGCCGATTACTCGAGAAAATCAATTTCGATCCTGCCGCCGATACCCTGTGGTTTTGCGGCGACCTGGTGAATCGGGGCCCCGATTCGCTGCAAACGCTGCGCTTCGTCAAGTCGCTGGGCAGCAGCGCGTTGACCGTGCTCGGCAATCACGATCTGCATTTGCTGGCGCTGTACCATGGCGTCGCAAAGATCCGGATCACGCCAGACCTGCACAAGATCCTCAAGAGTTCCGACTGCGCCGAGTTGTTAAGCTGGTTACAGGAGCAACCCTTGCTTCACTATGACAAGAAACACAAGACCGTGGTCGTACATGCGGGTATCCATCCCGCCTGGGGTCTCAGCAAGGCCAGAAAACTGGCGCGGGAAGTGGAAACGGCGTTGCGTGGGGAGAACGCCGCGCGTTTTTTCAGGAAAATGTACGGCAACAAGCCGCTGCAGTGGTCGGAGGATTTGACCGGCGCCAGGCGGTTACGCTTCATTACCAACGTGTTTACGCGCATGCGATACTTCGACCAGCTGCAGAACCTCGACTTTACCGTCAATCGCAGTCCCCGGCGCTACCTGCGCACCGGGCTGACGCCCTGGTTTCAGATGCCGGCGAAGCTCAGGGATGACCTGCGCGTACTGTTCGGGCACTGGTCGACGCTTCCGGTTGGCGTCTATGGACGCTGTTTTGCATTAGACGGGGGTTGCGTGTGGGGCGGGCATCTGGTGGCGCTGCGGGTCGATTTCGGCACCGAGGACTGGTTCTTCGTCGATTCACACACCAGTAAACCGATAAATACTGCCGAAAAATAACGATAAGTAATTCACTTTTGGCAGCAGCCTGGCGGTTAAAAGCGACGATTTTTGCTATCTTTGCCTGGTATACAACTATAATTTACTGACACCTGCAGCGTTGCCATGGCAAGAGATCGTCGCGATATCGTCGAGATGCTGAGACGCGAGAATGAGCTACTCAAGGCTCGCAACCAGAATCTCGATACCCGACCGAGACGCCAACAGACATTTTACGTGCTCGACCGCGCTTTGGGTGGGGCAGGCCTTACAGAAAGCAGCAGACATGACCCGGATGGAAGGTAAAAAATCTTGAAGAAAACCCTGCTTATTACCCTTGTGTTAACGCTGGTTGCGGTCTTGCAACCGGCCTGGGCAGCTACCACCATCGAGCTGGTGCCCTCATCGAGAGTCATACTGAAGATTACCGCGGATATGACCATCGACCAGATCATCCAGCGGATTTATCCGAAGGACAGGGACCTCTGGCCGCAGATAAAGGAAAAACTGATCGAAACCAATCCGAACTCTTTTATGCAGTACTCCGATCGACTGATTCCGGGCACGCGCCTGAAACTGGTCGATATCAAACGGATTCTCGAGCAAGAAGAACTGTTGCCGAAAATCAGGGTCGGCTACGTCGCCCGGATGGAGGGCCAGGTGATCGCGCGTGACCCGAACGGTAGGGTGCAGCAACTGCAGATCAATTCGCAGATATTCGAAGGCGACCGCATCGAGACCGAAATGGGAGCGCGGATCCAGATCCTGATGGACGATGGCGCCGAGGTTTTCCTCAAGGAAGACTCGGTGCTGAAGATAAGCGAGTACGTCATCACCGACGGCTATGGCAAGGAGAGCAGCAGTATTCTCGATTTGCTGCGCGGCGGCCTGCGCAAGATCACCGGCTCGATAGGCGCTAGCGCGTTCGCCAACTACCAGTTGCAGACCGGGCTTGCGACTATCGGTATTCGCGGAACGGAATACGTGCTCAAGCTTTGCAAGCTGGATGATTGCACACAGACCGTGAGCCGTAACGACCCCGATGCAAAACTCCACGCGGCGGTGCTCCAGGGCGGGATTACGCTGACCACCGACGATGATGTGCAGATCCTGTTGGCGATGGGGGAATACGGTACCGCGACAACCGAAACCCTCGTTATCGAGGAGGCAATACCGGTACCCGTCGGATTTCTAAACGCAGAGGAAATCCAGCAATTCAATGCGACGGAGCCGCGGCGGCAGCAGCCGGAGCAGAAATCCTCGAATGCCTGGATGTGGGTTGTCGGCCTGCTGTTGCTAGCCGCCGGTCTCTGATCTTCGTCCCCGTCGTGCGGGAATTCGCTGCGCAGATTCGGCGCCGAAGGGATCTAGTCGGATTCGTCGAACTGGGCGGCGAAAGCGCCCGCAATCTCTAGCAGGGCCTGGACCGTGTATTGCCGATTCCCAAGCACGATAGGCTGGTGCAACTGCACATAACCCTCGTGGAAAGGTACCAGGCGGTTGTTTTTGATCAAAAAGGTGCCATTTGTCGAATTGAGATCGCGCAGATATACCTCGCCGTTGATTACCTGGATCTCGGCATGCTGTTTGCTCACAGTAGGGTCGTTTATGTAGATATGACCCTCTCTTCCAATGATGTAGGTCCGGCTTTCCATTCGTTTAACGTCCTCACTAATATCTTTGGCCATCAAGATATAACCTCTATTCCATGACCGGCGAGTCTACCCGAAAATAAGTCAATTTTCCCTAATAAATTTTATAAATGAATAGGAATACCGGTTGTTGCGATCCGCTTCAAAGTCCTGCCGGTCTTCGAGCCTCCACTCGACCGCATCGAACCTGGGGAACCAGGTATCACCGGTGAAACCGTGGTGTATCCGGGTAACGTACAGTCTAGTCGCAAGCCCCAGGGCCTGTTCGTACAGGCTGGCGCCGCCGATCAGCATGGTCTCCGCCTCGCCCTCGCAAAGTTGCAGGGTTTCGTCGATGCCATGGGTTACCTCGCAACCCGCGGCGCCGAAGTTTTCATCACGGGTAACAATGATATTGCGCCGGCCCGGCAGAGGCTTGCCGATAGATTCGAAGGTCTTGCGGCCCATGACGATCGGCTTCCCCATCGTGGTGCGCCTGAAGTATGCGAGATCGGCCGGCAGGTGCCAGGGCAGTCCGTTGTTACTGCCGATCAGCCGGTTCTCGTCCATTGCGACTATCAGGGAAAGATTCGTCATTGCTGCAGGGCTTTACTCAGCCTGGCGAAATCGGCCAGCCGCAGGTTTTGCGCTCTGAGCCCGGGATCGATACCACAGGCGATTATCAGCGCGCGATCCATAAGCGGTTTCAGCGAGTTTGCAATCGTCTTCCTGCGCTGGCCGAAGGCGGTTTGAACAAGCGTCGAAAAAACCTCGTAGTTGCCGACATCGTATTCGGGTTCGGGCAACGGCCGTAGCCGTATTACCGTCGATTCGACCCGTGGCGGCGGTTTGAAGCTGTCCGGCGCGACGTCGAGCAGGTACTGGCATTCGCAATGATACTGCAACATGACCGACAGACGGCCATAATCCGTCTCGCCCGGGCGCGCGACGATACGCAGCGCAACCTCTTTTTGCACCATGAAATGCATGTCCTTGATCAGCCTCGCCGATTCGAGCAGGTGAAACATCAATGGGGTCGAGATATTGTAGGGCAAATTACCGACGAGGCGCCAGGCTTCGCCTGTGCCGAGTTCCGGCAAGCGATACTCGAGGATATCCGCATTGATGATCTCCAGCTTGCCGTAGCGCCCGGCTTTCGATTTCAGGCCTGGTATCAGGTCGCGATCGAGTTCGATTGCAACCAGTTCCCTGCAGCGCTGCAGCAATGGGTAAGTCAGGGCGCCCTGACCCGGGCCGATTTCGAGCAGCCTGTCGCCCGGTTGCGGATCGACGGCGCGCAGGATGGACTCGATAACGCGCTGGTCATGCAGGAAATGCTGGCCGAACCGCTTACGCGCCCGCTGCATTGGCCGAGGATTCCCGGTTCAGGTTGCCCGCTTGCAGTATCGCCGAATCGATCGCCGCGGCAAGACTGTCGGCGCTGGCACGGCCGGTGCCTGCCAGGTCTAGCGCGGTGCCATGATCGACCGAAGTCCTGATGATCGGCAGGCCCAGCGTCGTATTGACAGCGTTGTGAAAGCCGACGTGCTTAAGCACCGGTAACCCCTGGTCGTGATACATGGCGACGATCGCGTCGGCGTCCCGCAGCATGTTTTTGGTGAACAGCGTATCGGCAGGATAGGGGCCTCCGAGATCTAGGCCCTGAGCCCTGAGACTATTCAGGGCCGGAATAATGATATCGATTTCCTCGCGTCCCAGGTAGCCGTTCTCGCCCGCGTGAGGATTAAGGCCACAGACCTTGATATGCGGTTTGGCGATGCCGAAACGGCTGCGTAGATCGTGATCGAGAATCCCGATGACCTGGCGTATTACTGCCTCGTCGATTGCATCGGCGACCGCGCGCAACGGCAGGTGCGTTGTCACCAGCGCGACCCTGAGTTGCCCGGCAACGAGCAGCATCACCGGTTTGGACAGGTTACATAAATCGGCCAGGTACTCGGTATGGCCGGAGAAACTGATGCCGGCGCGGTTGATGATTTCCTTTTGCACCGGCGCCGTAACCATCGCATCGAAGTGTCCGTCCAGGCAGGAGCGGCAGGCGGTTGCGAGCATTTTCAACACGTATTCGGCGTTCTCGCTGTCCAGCTGGCCGGGAATGCAGGGCTTCGACAACGGCTGGTCGATGATTTCGATGGCAGCGCCGTCCGATGGTTTCTCGCCGAACCCGGTATACTCGATTTTTGAGCCCAGTGCGGCCGCCCGGGCTTCCAGCATCTGGCGGTCGCCGATGACTACGAGGCCCGCGTCGTGCCGCGATGGATCGATGCCTGCGATGATGTCGGGACCGATTCCCGCCGGCTCCCCGGAGGTAATGATGATCCGGGCTTCAGGCATCTGGCTTGTCGGGGAACACGACGTAGGCCTCATCCCTGAGGCGGCGTTTCCAGAGATCGAATACCTCGCGTTGTTTCTGTTCGAGCAACTGCGAATAAATCTTTTTACGCTTGTTTTGCGCGGTTTCGTCGACGGTGCGCCGACCGGTTACCTCGACAATGTGCCAGCCGAACTGGCTGCGGAAGGGCTCACTGATCTGGCCCGGTGCGAGCCGACTCGCGACTTCCTCGTATTCCTTGACGGTCGACCCCGGATCCATCCAGCCGATATCCCCTCCCTCGGACCCGGATGCATAGTCGACCGAGTACAGCCGCGCCAGTCTCGCGAAGTCTTCTCCCGCCAGAATTCGCTCGCGAAATTCCAGCAATCGATCGCGAGCATCCTCCTCGGAAATCAATTCGTTGGGTCTTATCAGGATATGACGGCTGCGCGTCTGCTCGCTGATGACCTGCTCCACATCGCGGCGTTCCTTGAGATGCACGATATGAAAGCCGCTGGCGCTGCGGATCGGTCCCGCATGACCGCCTGGTTCCATTGCCAGTACCTGCTCGGTAAACAGGCTCGGAATTTCGGCTTTCTTGCGCCACCCCAGGTCGCCTCCCTGCAGCGCCGTGTCGCCGGCTGAATAAGTGTTCGCGAGCTGATCGAATTCCTCGCCCAGGTCTAGTCTTGCCAGGATCTCGTTGGCGACCTGGTTTGCCGCGTCGACCTGTTCGGGGCTCGCGGCGTCTGGCAGCGCGATCAATATGTGCGACAGGCGGTACTCGAAATTGGCGCCATCATCGTCGCTGCGCTCGATAAAATCATCGACCTCGCTGTCGCTGACGCTCGCATTGCGCTGACTATATTGACGCTGCAGCGTCGTGATCGCCAGTTCGCGGCGCACCGTCTCGCGATACCTGTCATAGTCCAGCCCGTCGGCGATCAGCAGCTTGCGGTAATCGGACAGGCTTAGATTATTCTGTCGTGCGATACTCTGCATCGTCTGGTTAAGCTGGCTATCGGTAATTTTGATACCGCGTCGATTGGCCTCCTGCAACAGCAGCGAATCGCTGATCATTGCTTCGAGCACCTGCCGCCGCAGCACGTCGTCGCTGGGCAGGCGTCGGTTGCCGCTGTTGAAGTCGATGACGACAAGCCTGATTCTGTATTCCAGTTCGCGCCGGGTAATAACGCTTTCGTCGACGATTGCGACGATCGAGTCGAGAGGGGTTTGCACCGCGGCGGCAGGTAACGCCGTCAGCAGGCTGCCGAGGAGAAGAAATGTCAGTCGGTAAATTTTCATGCTTCAATGTTAATCAGAAATCGGGAATGTAACCCGGAATGGCGTCGCCAAGCTGCGCGTCTATATCCCGACCGGCCTTGCTCAGACCCTTCAGGGTAAGTTCGAAATAAATACTGTTGTCGGTTTCGGTAAATTCATCGGCCACGTCGCCGGTTTGGCCGGCAAGTATTTTAAGGCCCCAACAACAGGATTCATAGCTAATCCCCAATAAATTCTCGACCGTTCGCTCGTAACGCAGCGAATGGTGATATTTTGCCATGATCGTCCAGCGCTCGTTCACCGGATAGACCATGGAAACGAGCGCCTGTTCCAGTACGTCTTCGCTAAAGTAATAGCCGAGGTTGGCCGCAAAGCCCCGGTCGGCGTAATTGATAGATAAATCCCTGTCATTCACCTCGCTTAGCGCCTGGTCGTAGACCAGGCGCGCCGCGATCCTGACGCGGTCGTTCGGCCACATGTCCAGTTCAGTGATCGTGTCAGATTTCGAAGCAGTATCGGGCAGGCCGTCCAGGCTGACGCGCCGATCCTCGAAATAGAAAATCTGTCCCGCGCGCAGATGCAGCAGTTCATCGCCGCTTTCGTTATCGTAAACCCGGCTGGCGAGGCCCAGCGTAACCTGGCTGGTATCGCCGATCCGATCGGCGCCGGTAAAGCGGTTATTCCTGAATAGATTGCTGTAGGTTCTGGCATTCAGCGAGGTGTCGAAGTCTGGAATATCGTCCTGGTCCTCGAACGGCGTGTGCACGAAATAAAGCCTTGGCTCGAAAGTCTGCAGCCACTGATTTTCCGCACCCGCCGCGCGTTCGAAAACCAGCCCGGTATCGATACTCAGGGTTGGCAGGCTGCGATAAATGGAATTATCCGCCGTGTTGTTGTCGAGTCGGTAATCGGTAAAGGCCAACTGCAGCTCGGGAACGAAAAAATACCAGCTATTGCCGGAACTCCACGCAAGCGACGTGACGACATGGCCGCGTGCGCCGGTGACGCTGTCGTCGCGGTCGAACTCGACGAATTCGAAATGAAAAGGTGTCTCGATCCCGGCCGCCCAGGGCGGCGGCAGGGCGTCGAAGGAGAGGCGCGGCAGACGGTTATAGGGCCTGTCCCCGATCGCCGTGCCGGCATCCAGGGTCAGGTAGTTCTGCCACAGTAGCTCGCCGCGCCAGGTAGCTCCGCTGCGGGCGAAACTGACGTGGCGTTCCAGGTGTCGCGTATCCTTGTAACGGGGCGCGAGGCTCTCGAAATCGTCGAATATGTCGCCGTCGGAAACATCGGCGAGCAGCAGGTCGGCGTTCACGTCGTAGCCGACCGCAGCGCTGTGCTGCCATAGCTGAAACCATCGCGAATCGCCGAACTGGTCGTCTTCGAGATACGACAGGTCCAGCTGGCCGCGCTGCGATTCGAACAGGTAGCGGTTTTCGGTATTGAGCTGCAGACCGCGCCTGCCGAACCATGCGGGTGTCGCCGTCATATCGTAATTGGGCGCGATATTCCAGTACACCGGCACCGACAGGTAACCGCCGGAGGATTCGCTGTAGCCGATACGCGGCGCGAGAATTCCCGACATGCGGCGGTCGTCTATCGGAAACTGGAAATAGGGCAGGTACAGGAAGGGCACATCCTGGAAGTAAAGCCGCGTGTGACGGGCGCTGCCACGCCCACTGGCCTCGTCGATTTCTAATTCGGAGGCCCTCAGATGCCAGTCCCGATCACCGGGATCGCAGGAGGTATAGGTAAGCTTGTCGAAGCGGATACGAAACTCGTCGATCCTGTCGAGCTGTTCCGCCTCGCCGCGTGCGTGACGACCGTATAACTCGAACTCGGGTTGTCGAAAACTGGCGCGGTCGTTGATATTGTCGATCTGTACGCGGCTGCTCGAGAGCCGGTAGCTGGCGTCTTCGAAAACCACGTTGCCGTTGGCGGTTATCTGTTCGGTCGATTTCTTGATGACCACTTCGTCGCCTCTTAGCTTCTGGTCTCGGCGCAGGAGGCTGACATCGCCGAGCAGCCGGATCTCCTCGCCATTCTCGGTTGCGATCGATCTTGCCTCCACCCGGGTCTCACCCTCGCCGACGTCGCCCGCCTCGATGAACTCGAACGAGGGCACGCCGCATAGACTCCAGTTCTCGTCGGCTCCGGCGGGCGTCGATACAGGGGTGGCCAGTGCGACCGCAAGCGTGAGATATCGTAGGCGCAGCAACTCGATCCAGAAAATAAAACGATTCTGTCACATTATCGTGTTGCGGTTAATCCCGGCTTAACAACTAATTGAGGCATCGGCGCCGCGACTACCGCTCGCCGAACGCAGGCGCCAGGAAGAGACTCGATCGAGGTTCCACCGGCGGGCGAGTCATATCACCGCCGTCACCAGCGGTTCCGGGGTAATCCAGGTAACTACAAATCCTCGGCCTTGAACACCTGGGTGTCGGGATGGAATGCAAACCATGCGAACCAGAATCCCTGGATACCGGCTACCGTCCTGCCTTGACCGTCGGTGATGGTGACGCTGCGATTGACCGTATCCCAGTCGAAGGTGAACAGGGATCCGTTGATGCTATCGCTGAAGCGGGGTAGACCCTGCCTGTCGAGCTCGACGAACGGGTAGGCCTTGTAGACGCCATCGACGCCGAGCCCGATGACGACTTCTTTCGGGTGATAATCGTCCGGCGCCTCGTTGTTAACTGAGAAATAGGTGGAGCGCGACGCCTCGTAACCTGCGTAGGGATCGCGCCGGTAGTCGCGCGAGTAGCCGGTATCGTCGGATAACACCAGCGTGTCCGGATACCTGCCGCGCCAGTCGCGCCACGTGGTGTGGCTGATCGGCAGCGCCGCGAGCCTCGTTCCGACCCGCTCTCCGGCAATCGATTCGCCCATGATTTGCGACCACAGGGATTCGGTGTCGCGGTCGTACAACAGGACATCGCTGTTGTAAAGTAGCCCGGATACGCCGAAGTCGGTCGGACGGCCGTCGATGTTCGCGTCGAACGCTACCGCGGTGCCGCACAGCGGGCAATAGGTTATCGCGAAGCGACGGCCGTTGATTTCATCATTGACGATTTCGTGCCAGTTCAGAATGGCGATCGGGTAAGCCCTTGCACTGCCGTTCAGGCTTATCCCGACGACGCGATCGGTCGGCTCGAGATAGTCGGCCGCCGCCGGCTCGACCAGTTTGGGATCGGATAGCGCCGGGATGCCGTCGCGTGGAGGGCCGCCGTGAAGTATTTCATCACGCGGCAAAATTGAATTCGACAGGTCGAAACCATTGCTGGCTCCGGCCGAAGCCGCAATCCCGTATGACAGGGCGCCTGCCAGCAGCGTGAGTAGCGCCAGAATCCTGGTCCTGTTCGAAATTAATATGCGCATGATTTTTCCTCCTGCCTCCAGTTCCCTGTTTTGAGCGCCAGCGGCCGAATAAATTCAAACTTTTTCGCCATGCGGTGCGGGCGACTGCCGGCTTGACTCGTTTACCCAATCTATTTAGTCTGCGGCCACCTGATAATTCTATAAAGATGAGAGGAGCTGCCATGAAAGCGAGAGCCGCGGTCGCGTGGGAACCGAAAAAACCCCTGGTAATCGAGGAAATCGAAGTCGAGGGTCCGCGCGAAGGCGAGGTCCTTTTGAAGGTGCATGCCACCGGCGTGTGCCATACCGACGCCTTTACGCTGTCTGGTGAAGACCCGGAGGGTGCCTTTCCGGCCATCCTCGGTCACGAGGGCGGTTGCGAAGTGCTCGAATGCGGCGCCGGCGTCAAGTCGCTGCAGCCGGGCGACCACGTGATTCCGCTGTATATTCCGGAATGCGGTGAATCCAGCTGCCCGTACTGCAGTTCCACCAAAAACAACCTGTGTCAATCCATTGCCGGCACCGTGTGGACCGGTTTCATGCCCGATGGCACGCGCCGTTTTACCCACGGCGGCAGGGAAATATATCATTACATGGGGTGTTCGACCTTTTCCGAGTACACCGTGGTTCCCGAAATCGCGCTCGCCAAAATCAACAAGGCGGCGCCGCTGGACAAGGCCTGCCTGCTCGGTTGCGGCGTCACCACCGGCATCGGCGCGGTGTTGAATACCGCGAAGGTCGAGGCGGGGTCGTCGGTAGCGGTGTTCGGTCTCGGCACGGTCGGCCTGTCGGCGATACAGGGCGCGGTGATGGCCGGCGCAGAGCGTATCCTGGCGGTCGATATCAACCCGGACAAGTGGGAAATGGCGCAGGCGCTAGGCGCGACCGATTTCGTCAATCCCAGGGAGGTCGACGGTTCGCTGCCCGAGTATATCCAGGAGATGAGCGGCGGCGGTGTCGACTACTCCTTCGAATGCATCGGCAACGTCGACGTCATGCGCGACGCGCTCGAGTGCACCCATATGGGCTGGGGAACCTCGACCATCATCGGGGTGGCCGGCGCCGGGCAGGAGATCCGGACGCGGCCGTTCAACCTGGTCGTCGGGCGGCGCTGGATCGGAACCGCCTTTGGTGGCGTCAAGGGGCGTACCGAGCTGCCCGGCATGGTCGACCAGTACATGGATGGGACCATCGAACTCGACAAGCTGGTCACCCACACCATGCCGCTGGAAGAAATCAATACCGCCTTCGACCTGATGCACGAGGGCAAAAGCATCAAGTCGGTGGTACTGTTCTAGGCCGTTACATGAAAGAAATCGAAAGTATCAAGGAGAGCGGCGGTTACCTGAACCGCTACACCCACGAGTCGAGCAGCTGTCATTGCGAAATGACCTTCTCGGTGTACCTGCCGCCCCGATCCAGGGATGAAAAGGTGCCCGCGCTGTACTGGCTTTCGGGCCTGACCTGCAGCGACGACAACGCGCGCACCAAGGGCGGCTTTCAACGCTTTGCCGCCAGACACGGCATCGCTATCGTGTTCCCGGACACCAGCCCGCGCGGCGCCGACGTCGCCGACGAACCGGATCGCTACGACCTGGGCCAGGCCGCCGGTTTTTATGTCAATGCGACGCAGGATCCATGGCGGCTGCATTACCAGATGTTCGACTACGTAACCCACGAATTACCGGCCCTGATCGAGGACAACCTGCCGCTGATGCCAGGTGTCAGGTCGATCACCGGGCATTCGATGGGCGGTCATGGCGCGCTGATCTGCGCGCTCAGGCTGCCCGACGCCTACCGCTCGGTATCGGCCTTCGCGCCGATTGCGAATCCCGTTAACTGCCCTTGGGGGCAGGGGTGCTTCGGCGCTTACCTCGGTGACGATACCTCGACCTGGGAAGCCTGGGACGCCACCTGCCTGGTGCGAAGCGGCGCCCGCGTCGGCGAGATTCTGATCGACCAGGGCGATGCCGACGAGTTCCTGCATGAAGGCCAGCTGTTGCCGGATAATTTCCAGGCCGCCTGCGATGCCGTGGGACAATCGGTGAATATCCGTATGCAGCCGGGTTACGACCACAGTTATCATTTTATCGCGAGTTTTATCGAAGACCACTTCGAACACCACGCCAAACACCTGCGCACCTGACGTCATCCCGGCGAAAGCGGGCAACTCGTGATTTCGGGACGGCCAAGATTAGCCTGGCGAACGATTTCGACTTATCTGGAAAGTGCTCCTGGTCAGCTGCCCCTGCGCGTGATCGCGATGCCGAGCAGGATCAATCCGAGTGAAACCAGCGTCTGCAGCCTGACCGCATCGGCGAAATACAGCCCGCTCCAGATCACGCCGAACAGCGGCACCAGGTAACCGACCTGCGACATGAAGACGGCGCCGTTGGCGCGAATGATGAAAAAGCGCAGCGTGAAAGCCAGCGCTGTCGCGACAATCCCCAGGTAGCACAATGCAAGAAGCGATGCGTTGCTGACATGCGAGGGAAACGGATCTTCGAGTAGAAACGCCAGTGGCACCATGTACAGGCAGGCGCTTGCCATCGTAGCGGCCGAGGTCGATATCATCGGCAGGTGCGTCAGGCGCCGCGAAATCACCGAAGAGGTCGCGTAGCTGCAACCTGCCGCCATGACGGCGAGCTGCCCGCCAAGGTTCCCGGTACCCGATTCCACAAGATCCCAGATCACCAGCACCATCACGCCGAAAAAACCGATGGCGACGCCGATAACCCGCAACGTATTGATGCGCTCGTCGTCGCTGGTGAAATGCGAAATCACCAGCGAAACGAAGGTGCCCAGCGCGACCAGGATCGCAGATTCGGCGCTGCTGACGGACTGCTGGCCCCAGCTTATAAGGAAGAACGGAACCGCGCTGTTCAGAAATCCGACGACAAAAATAAAGCGCCAGTTGCGGGCTCCGGCCGGCAGACGCTGGCCGATGACGAGCGCAATGACGATCATCACGACCGCGCCCAGCGTGACCCGCCAGGTGGCGATGCTGACCGGATCGAAATCGTTGAGCGCGATAGAGATAAAAAGAAAAGCGCCGCCCCAGATTGCTCCTACGAACAAGAGCCTGGATACATCGAACGTCGTAGGGCGGCGAATGGCGGTCAGCATGGTTAGTTCGAAACGAGGCAAATGGTCGGGGAGTGTAACGCATAGCCTGGCCGGTCGCAGCTATTAGACCTCCCCGTTCCCGTTGACGAAAGCCGTTGGTAACTTGGTTTACAGCGCTGCAGACAATCGAGGATGGATACGAGTCGATGAACAAGGTACTCAAAATTCGCGCCGAGATGCAGTAAACTGTCTCAATGCCAGATTTCAACGCGAAGAAAGTAGCCGAAATTCACCAGCACCTGCACAGCCATCTGCCCTCGGAGAGTGCGCTGCGCGTCAAGGCGCTGGAAACGCTGCTGGTCGACAAGGGGCTCGTCAACCCGCAAACCATAGATGCCTGGATCGAGGCCTATACCGAGGAGATCGGTCCGAAGCGCGGCGCCAGGGTCGTCGCCAAAGCCTGGTGCGATGCGGATTTCAAGCACCGTCTGCTGCAGGACGCACCCGCCGCGATCGACGAGCTGGATTATCTGGGCAAGGCGACGGCGCATCTCAAGGTGGTCGAGAATACCGAGCAGGTGCATAACCTGGTGGTGTGTACACTTTGCTCCTGTTATCCCTTTTCGATTCTCGGCATCGCGCCCGCCTGGTACAAGGCCGCGGCCTACCGTTCGCGCGCGGTGCGCGACCCGCGCGGCGTGCTCGCCGAGTTCGGCGTCGATATCGACGCCGACGTCGAAATTCGTGTCTGGGACAGCACCGCGGAACTGCGTTACCTGGTGCTGCCGCAGCGGCCGGCAGGTACCGAGAACATGAGCGAGGATGAACTGGCCGGACTGGTTACGCGCAACTCGATGATCGGCACCGACCGGGACCTGTCGAAGGCGTAACCGCGCATGGACGGTATCCACGATCTTGGCGGCAAACAGGGTTACGGCCCGATCGATATCGACGACGACGGCACTCCGTTCCATCACGAATGGGAGGGTCGCGAATGGGGGATCGCGCAGTGCGCGCGCACGCCCGGAATCACGATCGACTGGTGGCGCCATTGCCGCGAGCTGATTTTGCCGATCGATTATCTCGGCCGGCCTTACTTCGACTCCTGGGCGCAAACCGATTTTTCGACCTACATCGAAGCCGGCTGGATGTCGCTGGACGAGGTCGATGCCGGAAAGTCACTGGCCGACCCGCCCGCTAGCGGCGGGCCACCACCCGCGATGACGCTGCAGCAGGTGCTCGAGGAAGATCGCGCGCACGCGCACCGCTACGACGCCGAGATCGAGGCGCTGCCCGATTATTCGGTCGGCCAGCAGATCCGCACGGTAAAGCTCGGCCACGTCGGCCATACCCGGTTGCCGCAGTACGCCCGCGGCCGACTCGGCACCATTCATGCCTACCACGGCGCGCACGTGTTTCCAGACCTGTCCGCGAAAGGCGAGGAAACCTATCAGCCCCTGTACAGCGTGATGTTCGAGGCGGCCGAGCTGTGGCCGGAAGCGCAGTACAGCAAGGACAAGGTTTATCTCGACCTCTGGGAAAGCTACCTGATGGAGCCGCGGGCTTGAGCGAGGTCGATGCGAATGCGCTGAAACCGCTCGCCGCCGTCGACGGCGAACCCGCGTTCGAGGAGCCGTGGCAGGCGCAAGTGCTCGCCATCGCCGATACCCTGGTGCAAAACGGCATGTTCAGTGCCGGTGAATGGTCGGAAGCGCTTGGCGCGGCCCTGCAACAGGCGGCCAGCGCTAGCGCGGTCGATAACCAGGAAACCTATTATCGCTGCGCGCTAGACGCGCTCGAGACGCTGGTCGCGCGACATAGCGAAATCGACGAATCCGCCATGTCGGGCAAACGCAAAGCCTGGGAAGAAGCTTATTTATCGACGCCCCACGGGCAGCCGGTAAACCTCAAGGTCGAGTAAGGTAGCCTCGAAACTGCGCCGCTATTGCTGCGTGCGCAGCGGCGAGCGCTGGATCAGGAAAACCGTTACCAGCGGCGCCAGCAGGCCGATCAACGCGACCGTGATCAACAGCCAGCCGAGCTCGCTGTAATCGGCCACGCCGGTGACGGCGTCGGTAACGCGATCGCGCACCTCGCGCGTCACCGTGTAGATCTGGTTCAGGTACTTGGTGCCGAGACTGGCCGCCGACAGCGCCAGGTTGGTGAAAGACGCCATGACCGCGAAAAACGTCGCCTTCAGGTGCGGCGGCGCGTTTTTCGCAATCCACGCCAGCATCGGGATCATCGAAATCTGGCCCAGCGGCGACTCGATCGCGGTGTCGATCACCGCGATGAAGCGCGCGTCGACGATGCCGCCGGTGTGCGCGGCGGTCCATTCCTGGATGCCGTAGTAAAGTCCGATATTCGGCAAGGACAGGATGCCCGCCGCGATCGTCAGCACGACGATGACGAAGGCAATCGAGTGCTTCGCCATCATCGGGCGCAGCACCACCATGCCGAGCAGCGCGAGCGACGACGCGATCAGCGACAGGATCGACAGGAAGCGTTGATCGAAGCCGAGCTCGTCGATCTCGAACCAGCTGGCGCCGGGGCCGGGCAGCGGGGTCGCGCGGAACACGAAGATGATTATCGCGGTGCCGACCAGCATGTTGCGCGCGCCGGGTTCGAGTTCGAGCAGCAGCCGGTACATCAGGAACAGCACGATGCCCATCGAGCCGATGAAAATGATCTCCTGCGCCAGCGGCACATCGCTGACGCCCATGGTCACCGTAAACACCGCGAACACCAGGCTGCCGCCGAGTATCCACCAGTTGGCGTGGGTTTCGCCGGCCGGCGCGAACAGCAGCCGGTCGATGCTGGAATGGTCGTGGCCCTGCGCTTCCAGCTCACGCGCGCGGCGCCGCAGCAGGATGCCTCCGAGGATGACACCGCTGATCGAAACCAGCGGAATGACCAGCGCGAGCAGGTAGATATCGGCGTAGATCGCGACCTTCATTTCCTCGGACATATTCTCTACCCCCTCGAACATCGTGATATTCAGCACCGCCACCGCGACCAGCCCACCGATGATCGAAAACCGACCCAGCGTCTGCATCGTCGTGTGCATGACCTTGATCTCGCTCTCCGGGTAGGGGTTGCCGTCCTCGTCGATCGTCGGCACCGCCTCGACGGTCATCGCATCCGCGACCACGTCCTGAACCACGTAACCGGTGGGCGCGAGCAGCGTTGCGATGACGAACCAGGCCTCCGGTATCATGATCGCGGCCATCGCTTGGGTATGCGCGATGATACCGTACATGATCAGCACGCTGCCGGTGATCAGGCCGGCGCCGATATAGACGAGCAGCGCCTTGCGCCGCCAGATCAGGTCGACGAGGTGCCCGAGCGGCATTTTCAGCGTCCATGGAATGCCCGCCCAGAAGGCGAGGCCGGCGAGAAACGCTGCGGAAAGATCGAGGTAATCCTTGATGAAAAACGTGCCGACGATCGAGGTCAACCCGGAGACACCCGCGGCGAGGTAGACCATCAACGGCGGCAGGTAGGACCAGCGGAACTGCCGCCCGAGATCGAGGAAGGTGGCGTCGAACCAGCGCCACACCGGGTTGTTGAACATGATTAAAGACTGCAGGGTAATGATTCAGCCAGCATTATCACATGCTGAAAATACGACGCAAATCTATTAGCCGGTCGTGAACCTCGCCGTGCGATCGTCAATCCGGAGCTGCATGCTTCGGGCCACAAAGATTAGCGATTGAGAACAACGAACA
>JAOTTY010000308.1 GCA_029864185.1 Gammaproteobacteria bacterium | reverse complement strand
CAGAATAGAGGCATCCCGAGCTCGACGGCCAGCTCCATTTGCTGCTGAAACGTTCGTTCCTGGGCCTGCGGCGGCGAGTAGTTGCGATTGAAATCCAGACCGGTTTCACCGATGGCGCGTACGCAATCCAGCCGCGCCATCGTTCTGAGCCGTTCGAGGCTATCCGGTCCCCACTCGCTGGCGTGATGAGGGTGGATGCCGCAGGTCGAAAAAAGTCGCTCGGGAAACCGCTCGCACAGCGCAATCGCCTGCTCGCTTTCGTTGATCGAGGTGCCGGTGACAATCATTTTGCCGACGCCGGCTTCCCTGGCGCGCTCGAGCACCGCGTCCAGATCGGCCATCAGGCTCCTGTGGGTCAGGTTAACCCCGATATCGATGAGTTCCATTATTGTCGGATGCCGGTACCTCGTTCGAGCAGAACCAGGCAAAACACGAAAAGTACGGCGATGAAAACGAAAATCACCAGCAGGGCGGTCATCAGGTCGATATCGCTGGCGCCACGAAAACCGTAGCGGAAGCTGTTGACCATGTAGAGTATCGGGTTGCCCAGCGAAACCGTTTGCCAGAACTCGGGCAACAGCTTGATCGAGTAGAAGATACCGCCGAGGTAGGTCAGCGGCGTCAACACGAAGGTGGGGATGATGCTGATATCGTCGAAACTGTTGGCGAATATCCCGTTGATCAATCCGGCCATCGCGAACAGGCAGGATGTCAGTAGCGCAACCAGCAGCACGATAAATGGATTATGGACGCTGAAATCGGTAAACAGCAGGGATACCAGCGTCACGGCGACACCGACGCTGATCCCGCGCGCGACGCCACCGGTAACGAAACCGAGCAGGATCACGAGGTTGGGCACCGGCGCGATTTGCATTTCCTCGATATGACGCGAGTATTTGGCGCCGTAAAAGGACGAAACGACGTTGGAATAGGAGTTGGTGATGATCGACATCATCACCAGGCCCGGCATGATGAAATCGATGTATACCATGCCGTCCATTTCGCCGATGCGTTGACCGATCAGGTTGCCGAAGATGATGAAGTAAAGCGCCACCATGACCACCGGCGGAATTATCGTTTGCACCCAGATTCGCGTGAAGCGGAAGATTTCCTTGCGCGCGATGGTCAGGTAAGCGATCCAGAATTGCCGCAGCATCATGCGGCGCTCGCGGCGCCGGATTTGGCGGTCATCTTGACGAACAGTTCCTCGAGCCGGTTGACCTTGTTGCGCATGCGTTCGACGACGATACCCTGCGCCTCGAGTTCGCGGATCAAATCGTTTATCGAGAGACGCTCCGGGACCTCGACTTCGATACTGAGATGGTCGAGCATAATGACATTATCAAAACTCTGCAGACGCGGCGCCTGCGCCAGTTCCTCGCGCAGGTAAAGCACGAAGGTTTCGCTGTTCAACTGGTTGAGCAACTTTTTCATGCTGGTATTCTGGATGATGTTTCCCTCGTCGATAATCGCGACGTTACGGCACATGCGCTCGGCTTCTTCGAGGTAATGGGTTGTCAGTATGATGGTCGTTCCCTGGTCGTTGATCTGGTCGAGAAAATCCCACATCGTGCGGCGCAGTTCGATATCGACACCCGCGGTCGGCTCGTCGAGGATCAGCAGGCGTGGTTGATGCACAAGTGCACGCGCGATCATCAGGCGCCGTTTCATGCCGCCCGACAGGCGCCGTGCCTGTGACCTGCGATGCTGCCACAGGCCCAGCTGTTTCAGGTAACGCTCGGTCTCGTGTCTGGCGCTGCGGGCAGGTACGCCGTAGTAGCCGGCCTGGTTGATGACGATTTCCTCAACCGGCTCGAAGGCGTTGAAATTAAACTCCTGCGGTACCGAACCCAGCAGCGACTTGGCGATAGTGAATTCATCGTCGATGGAGTGACCGAAAATCCTGACACTACCGCGGGTCTTGTTGACCAACCCGGAAATGATTCCTATGCAGGTGGATTTTCCAGCGCCGTTTGGTCCCAGCAACGCGAAGAAATCACCTTCCTCGACCTTCAGGTCTATGCCTTTGAGCGCCTGCAGCCCGCTGGCGTAGGTCTTGTGCAGGTTTTCTATTTCCAGTGCATACATCCGGGGTGCCAAAAATCAAACAGCGCTCAAGCTTAGGCAAACACTTTTAAAAATCAAGCCCGGACCATGTTAATCTTCGTGCTATGGAAGAAACTTCCGTCGTCTACATCCTGTTCCTGATATTTTGCGGGGCCGCAATCCTTGCGACGCTGGCATTGAGCCTGCGCCAGTCGCTGATCATCGCCTATATCGCGCTCGGCCTGCTGATCGGGCCCTGGGGTATCAACCTGATATCCGACCTTGACTTGATCCAGAACATTGCCGATGTCGGCATTATTTTCCTGCTGTTTCTGCTGGGCCTGCATTTACACCCGCAGCAGTTGATTCGGCTCGCCGGCGAGACCGTTCTCGTAACCGGCCTGAGTTCGATGGTAATACTTGCGCTAGGTTACGGCTACAGCCTGCTGTTCGGGTATACCACTATCGAGGCGCTGGTCATCGGCGCGGCGCTGATGTTTTCAAGCACCATCATCGGCCTGAAACTGATACCGACTACCGTTTTGCACCACCAGCGTACCGGCGAAATCATCATCAGTATCCTGTTGCTGCAGGATATTATCGCGATTTTTCTGCTGTTGGCGATCGAGGGTATCGCCAGCGAAAGAGCCGGCTGGATGGCGTTGGGCCAGCCGTTGGTCACGCTACCAGCGCTGGTGGTGGCCGCTTACCTGCTGGAGAAACATTTTCTGACCCGGCTTATTGCGCGCTTCGATCGCATCCAGGAGTATATTTTCCTGCTCGCGATCGGCTGGTGTCTGGGTCTTGCGGAAGCCGCAGAACTGATCGGTCTGTCTTACGAGATCGGGGCATTCGTGGCAGGCGTCAGCATAGCGCGCAGCCCGATTGCGCTGTTCATTGCCGAGAGCCTGAAGCCGTTGCGCGATTTCTTTCTGATCATCTTCTTCGTCGCGCTCGGCGCCGGTTTCAACCTCGACCTGTTACCGGATATCTGGCTCGCGGCGCTCGGGCTGAGCCTGATCGCGTTGTTACTCAAACCGCTGCTCTACCGGCTGCTGATGCTGCTGAGCAAGGAATCGGCAGCGCGCTCGACCGAGGTCGCGTTGCGTCTCGGGCAGATGAGCGAGTTTTCACTACTGGTCGCGGTGATGGCGAACGAGCTTGCGATTATACGGGACGAAGTCTCCTACCTGATTCAGATATCGACGCTGGTGAGCTTCGTTTTCTCGTCCTATTACATCGTCGCGAACTACCCGACGCCGATTGCGCTCGACGACAAGCTGCGCCGCGATTGAGCGCCGTGGGCCCGATCCGATGGTCATCCCGCGATCGGAGAAGTTGCGAAAAATTTCACAAAAAATAAGCCAAAACAATGCGTTAAGCTTTGATTCAGTTAGCGGGGCCTATATTGCCAGTCATCATAGAACAAGCAGGAGACTGGCATGAAAGCACTAAAAACGACAATTGCAGTTACGATTCTGGTTTTTGCCGGCGCGGTCAGCGCCGGTGGTCAGGGGCACAAATCAGGCCATAAAAAGCATGATTACGCACCGCGTCAGGATCTCTACGATTTCGCCCGGGTGGTCGACGTTCGGCCCATTTATCGCAAGGTCAAGGTATCGACGCCGGTACGCGAATGCTGGGAAGAACCCGTTTACCATACCCGCCAGGGACAGCCCAAATCGGCCGGTGGTATGCTTGCCGGCGGCCTGATAGGCGGTATTATCGGCCACCAGATCGGTAAAGGCCGGGGCAACAAGGTTGCGACCGCGGTAGGTACGCTGATAGGCGCGCAAATTGGCCATGAGGCCGTCAACGGTCACGCCGCGCAGCATAGCGAGACCATCGTCGGTTACGAGGAACGCTGCGACACGCGCTACCAGACCGGCTTCGAGGAAATCGTGGATGGTTACGATGTCACCTACCAGTATCGTGGCAACCGTTACCATATCGAGATGCCCTACGATCCCGGCAAGCGTATTAAAATGCGCATTCAAATCACACCTGTGATCTAATCTTTGCTGCGAAAGAGGCGAGAAATATCATGCGAGCGATAGTCATAGAAGACGATATCGATATCCAGCGGCAGATCGTCGAGCGTTTGAAATCCGAGGGCTTTGCGGTCGATAGTACCGATAATGGCGATGAAGGCCTGTACCTGGTGCAGGAATACCCAGCCGACGTCGCCATCGTCGACCTGGGTTTGCCGAAAATGTCCGGGCTCGACGTAATCAAGAAAATACGCGACCAGGCCAACAAGATACCGATTCTTATCCTGACCGCGCGCGGCCGCTGGCAGGACAAGGTCGAGGGTCTGGACGCGGGCGCCGACGACTACCTGGTCAAGCCGTTTCACCACGAGGAAATGATGGCACGGATCAGAGTACTGATCAGGCG
>JAOTTY010000062.1 GCA_029864185.1 Gammaproteobacteria bacterium | reverse complement strand
ACCAGCCTGCCGCTTACGCCTGTCAGCTTGAGGATGGATCCTGCGCAACGCACGGGTTCGGGCTAGCGCTGGTCGTACGAGGGCAGCGGACCGGCCGCGTCCGGATCGGTGGTGTCGTTGGCGATGAACTTGCCGACCACGTAGTCGTATTTCCAGCCCAGGTTCGCGCCGGTGCCGGCCATCAGCAGGTCGCCGGTGTTGATCACCTCGAGCGTGCTCACCGTGGTGATCGGATTCGGCGGCAGGGTATTCTTTTTCAGGTAGGGCCCGAACTGAAAATTGGCGTCCTTGACGCTGCAGGCGCCGCCGTCGGCGTCGGTGTACAGGCTCATCTGGTCGAGGAACGCCTGCGCGCCCTGCGCGCCCGCGCCGCCGGTACCGGTGCCGGCGGTGCCGGTACAGGCCGCGTCGACCGCGGTCAGCTCGCCCGGGTATTCGCCGTGCTGCTGGTAATACAGATCGACCGCGGAACGTATGTTGCCGAGCGTCGTATCGAGCGAGGCGAGCTTGGCGTCGTCGGTAGACGACGCGAATTGCGGCACCACGATGGCCGCGAGCAGCGCCAGAATGATGACCACGATCAGGAGTTCTACGAGGGTGAAACCCTTTTCAATTGTGTTGCGTAACGGTTGCATTGTTCTCATCCTTTCTCAAAACTGAAACGAGTATAGACACGATGTCTCATTTATTTAGGAATTTAATTTAAAACCTTGAATCAATTAACATTTTTAATTAAATTCCCGCTTACCCGACCACCCGGGTCAACTTGAATATCGGCAGTATCAGCGAGCTTACGATCAGCCCGACGACACCCCCCATAATCAGCAACATCACCGGTTCTGCGAGCCTCGACAGGGTGCGTAACTTGCTGGAAAGCTCGTTTTCAAAGTAATCGGCGAGCCGGCTCAAAACTTTAGGCAGATTTCCGGTTTCCTCGCCGGTGCTGATCATCTGTTCGACGATAGGCGGGATGAAGCTCACGTTTCTGAAACCGGCGGCGATGCCGTGGCCGGTCTCGACCTTGTCCTCGACCTGGCCGATGAAGCGCTGAAACAGGCTGTTTTTGACGACGTATTTGCAGGCCTGCAGCGAATCCATCATGCCGACGCCGTTGCCGAGCGAGAGGCTCAGCACGCGCAGCGCGTTGACCAGGTACATCTGCGTGTAAATATGGCGCATCAAGGGCAGGTTGAGTTTCGCCCAGTCGAGTTTTTGCGTGCCGCTCGCGGTCGCAGACCAGATCCTGAAACCGACGAGCGCGAGCGCGACGCCCGTCGACAACGCGATCCAGTGCTGCTTCAGCACCTCGCTGCTTGCCATCAGGAACACGGTGGTTGCCGGCAACTGGTCGGCGATCTGCGAGAACAGGTCGGCAAACTTCGGAAACACGACGACCAGCACGAAGACGACGACCGCAAGCGCGAATACCAGCAGGAACACCGGGTAGGACAGCGCCGATACCAGGGTCTGCTTCAGCTGGTCGCGCTTCTCGTCGAGCGCCAGCAGCTGCTGCAGCACTTCGTGCATGAAGCCGCCCTCCTCGCTCGCCGCGACCAGGTTGACGTAGGTGGTGGAGAAGACCTCGGGGTGCCTGCCGAGCGCGGCGGAAAACTGCATCCCCTGGCCGATGTCGTCGGACAACGACTCGACCAGGTCGGCCATGGCCGGATTATCGAGTTGCCTTTTGAGCGCCTGCAGGCTGGACTGCAGTGGCGTCCCGGTTTCGAGCAGCAGCGCCATCTGCTCGGTAAAGAACTTGCGGTCCCGGTCGGTGACCCGCCTCCCGAACGACAGCTTCGGCCGGCCTGCGCCCGCCGACCTGGCCTCGTTTTGCGTCCCGAGCTGCGCTGTTTTCGTATTGATTGCCATGCTACGCCCCCGCCCGCCTAGCTGTTGACCACGCGCCAGATTTCCTCGATCGTGGTCCTGCCTTCGCGCACGCGATCGATGCCGTCGTCGAACAGCAGCCGTACCCGGTGTTTTTCGAGGTACTCGGTCAACTCGTCGCGCGAGGCGTTGGCGATGATCAACCGCTGCAGATCGGGGGTGGTTTCGATGATTTCGTGGATACCCATGCGACCCTTGTAGCCGGCGTCGTAGCACTCGGCGCAACCGCGCCCCTTCGACAGGCGCACCTTGCCCTGGTCCTGCCAGCCGTACTGCTCGATGATCTCGGGGCTGGCCAGGTACTCGGTCTTGCAGTTCAGGCAGATCGAGCGCACCAGGCGCTGCGCGACCACGCCGATCATCGCCGACGACAGCAGGTATGGCTCTACGCCCATGTCGATCATGCGCGTGACCGCGCCGATGCTGTCATTGGTGTGCAGGGTGGACAGCACCAGGTGCCCGGTCAGCGCCGCCTGCACCGCGATCTCGGCGGTCTCGCGCTCGCGTATCTCGCCGACCATGACCACGTCCGGGTCCTGGCGCAGCACGTGCTTGAGCATCTTGGCGAAGGTCAGGCCGATGTTCTCGCGCACCGGGTTCTGGTTGACGATATCGAGCTGGTACTCGACCGGGTCTTCGATCGTGACGATATTTTTCTCGAGACTATTGAGGTAATTGATCGCCGAGTACAGACTCGTGGTCTTGCCGCTGCCGGTCGGGCCGGTGACGAGAATGAGCCCGTAGCTGCGATCGAGCAGGCGCTTGTAGGCCTTGACGTTGTCGGCCTGCATACCGAGCTTGTCGATATCGAGGATCGACTGGTTCTTGTCGAGCACGCGCAGCACGACCTTCTCGCCGTGCATGCCGGGCAACGAGCTGAAGCGCAGGTCGACCGAACGTCCCTGGGTATGCACCTGGATACGGCCGTCCTGCGGCATGCGCCGCTCGGCGATATCGAGATTGGCCATAACCTTGAGCCGCGACACCAGCGCCGGATGCAGCTCCATGCGCGGCGTCATGACCTCGTACAGCAGGCCGTCGATGCGAAATCGGACGCGACACTTCTTTTGCGCCGGTTCGATATGAATATCGCTGACCTTGTCGTGCACCGCGCGCTGGATGATCGAGTTGACCATGTTGATGACCGGGCTCTCGGCGGCCATCTCGTCGATACCGGTATAGTCGTCCGGCAGCGCGTTATCGATGAATTCGAAATCCTCGTCGAGGGCTTCGATCATTTCGGCGCCGTAGAGGCTGTCGGAACCGACATCGGATAGCGTCTTGACGATATCGCTCTTGCGTACCAGCACCGGGCGAATCTTGCAGTTCAGGCGCTCCTCGATTTCACGAAAACCCGCGATCGCCTGTGGATCGGATGTCGCTAGCGCGAGTTCGCCGCGAACCATGAACAGCGGCACGACCTTGAGCCGCTGTGCGACCTCGGCATCGAGTTGTACGAAAACGTCCTGGTCGACAAGGCCCTGGCGCATGACGATATACGGAATCCCCAGCTGCTCGCCGAGCGTGGTCAGGAACACGTCCTCGCCGACCCAGCCCTTGCCGACGATGATCTGGCCGAGGCGCTTGCCGCTCTTTTTTTGCAACGCGATCGCTTCTTCGACTTTCTCGGGAGATATCAGCCCCTTGCTGACCAGCAGGTCGCCCATGCGAATCGATTCGGGCGCCTTCGGTGGCGGCTTCACGACCTCGTGCTTGTCGATGTTGAAGCTGTTGACGATGTCGATGGCCTGGTCGAGCCCGGTAACCCGGAAGATATCGCGGATCAGCGGCTTCGCATTGGTAACCTTGAGCCAGCCGCCGTGCTTGAAGAGGCGCTGGCTCTGGTCCAGCAGGGTTTCGAGCCCGGCGCTGTTGATCAGCGCCACGCTGACCATGTCTATGATGAGCTGGATCTCGCGCGCGGCGATGGCCTCCTCGACCGCGCCCTCCAGTGCCTTGATCGCATCGGGCTCGGTCAGGTTGCCGCGCGGGAACAGGTGGGTCATCGAGCCGACCCGGTTCCTGCTCACCGCGGCCGGGGTCAACCCATCTTCTATACTGATAGCGCTGGCTTCGGACACGATGTATAAGACTCGGCTACGGGCGAACGAAGCGCTGCGCTAGGCAGTCTTGACGTCGCGCAGATGGATTTCGCGAAACGGCGAGGGCGTGTCGATAGCGTAACCCTGACCGTAATCGACGCCGAGATTGGCCAGCTTGTGCCGGATCGCATCACTTTCGACGAACTCGGCAACGGTTTTCAGGTTCATCGCCTGGCCGACCTGGTTGATCGCGCCGACCATACTCTCGCTGACCGTATCCTTCAGGATATCGCGCACGAAACTGCCGTCGATCTTCAGGTAATCGACCTGCAGGTTCTTCAGGTAGGCAAAGGAGCTGAGACCGGTACCGAAATCGTCCAGCGAAAATTCACAGCCCAGCGCGTGCAGCTGGTCGATGAATACGCGCGCATCGTCGATGTTCGCAATCGCGGCCGATTCGGTTATCTCGAAACAGATATCCCCCGCCTCGAGTCGGTATTCCTCGAGCTTGTTCTCGATGTAGGCGGCAAGCCCGGTGGGATCGTTGAGCGACTGGCCCGACAGGTTGATCGAAACCTGGCACCCCTTGCCGGATTTCCGGCTGACCTCGACCAGTTCGGCGAAGGCCCGGTTGATGACCCAGTAATCTATGCTCGACATCAGGTAGAAGCTCTCCGCCGCCGGCAGGAACTTCCCGGGCGGAATCGCGCCGCCATCGCTGTCCTGCATGCGCAACAGGATTTCGTAGTGCGGCCTGTCGGTTGACGACTTCAGCGGCTGGATCAACTGCGCGTAGAGCAGGAACCTGTCTTCACGTAGCGCCGCCTGGATGCGACCCACCCAGCGAATCTGCTCTTTTCTCAGCAGCAGATCGGAGTCTTCCATGTCGAGCACATGAATGGAGTTACGGCCGCGCTCCTTGCTGACGTTGCGCGCGGTTTCGGCGGCGTTCAGCAGGCCGGTCACCGACCGCGCCTGGGCGTTGACCGGCGCGATGCCGATACTGACGCTGACCTGGTGCGACTCGCCTTCCCATTCCATGTCGATGCTGGCAACCGCGTGGGCGATTTTTTTCATGACGATTTTGGCGGTCGGCAGGTCGCAGTTTTCCAGCAGGACACCGAACTTGTCGCTGCCGATGCGCGCCACTACATCGCGCGAGCGCACCATGCCTGCCAGCGTCTGCCCGACCTTCTTGATCAACAGATCGCCCGCCTCGCGACCGCTGATATCGTTGATAACCGCCATGCGGTCGATGTCGACGTTGGCTATCGCGTGCTGCACGTCCAGGGCGCCGGATTGCTTGAGCAGGTCTTTCAGGATCAGCTCGAAACTGTTGCTGTTCTCGAGCCCGGTAAGCGGGTCGAAATGGGATTGCGCGATCTTCGAGGCTTTTTTCGACATCACGTCGAGCAGGTTGCGATCGCTGTTGGAGAAATCGACCGCGAAATTCTGGCTGGCGATCGCGAGCAGGCCAATGACCTCGTTTTCGATGTTGACCACGGGGCTGGTAACCAGTTTGAATGGCAGCTGGGTAATAATTCCGAGCTGCTGCGCATCCTCTATATGATTGATGACCAGCGCGGTTTTTTTCGTCTCGAGTAGCGGCAGCACCGTTTCACGCAGACACTCGAACAGGGCCTCCGACTGAAATACCGGGTTGTCGCCACGGAACTTGTGCATCGCTATGTTCTTGCCGCCGATATACAGGTAGATGATATCGACGTTGAGAAAGCGGGAGGTATTCATGACCAGCTGGCGCAGCAATTCGCGACCGTGGTAGATATTCATCGCCTGGTCTTCGGCCTTGTAGATCAGGTTCAGTTCTTCGTAGCGCCGGGTGAGCTCGTCGGTCATGTGGCTGAGCTCTTCTTCCTTGCTCGCCAGCGTCCGGCTTTGCTGGTAATCGGCGAGCAACAGTTCGCTCAGCAGGATAAAGGCCTGCTGCCCCGCGACCGACTCGATCCTCGCATCATTTCGCGGCTTCAGGCTCAGCCCAAGCAGCAGCACGGGGTCGCCAGAGCCGTTTTTCAGCTTGACCAGCTGTACCCGGTCACCCCGATCCAGTTCGACAACTTCGTCATCGGTAGCGCCGTCCTTGAGCACCTGCGCCAGCGGCTTCACCCGCTCGCGGTCGATATTGCAGGAATTATCCTGCCAGACAAATTCGAGCTCGGCGTCGAAGACCACGATACCGCACACCGCCGGGCAGTAATCCCTGAGCAGGGTCAGGTAATTATCGAAATGGACGTTACTGTCATGCGCCGGCATCACATCACCTTCCAGCTATCGGTCGTTTCCGAAAAATAGCCGTCGAGCCTGTCCACCAGGTTTCGGATGCTGACGGGTTTTTCCAGGAACAGGAGGTTATGGATACTGCGCGACCATTCGCGGTGCTCGATCTCGGTGCGCGAGGTCAGCACGAAAATCAGGAAACTGCGCTCGGGCATGTATTCCTCGATGTGCCTGCACAGCTCCTCGCCGGTCATCAGCGGCATCTGGATATCGGTGATCAGGATGTCGGGGGCCTGTTTTTCGATGCGCGCCAGGGCCTCCATGCCGTTGGCGCAGACAGCGACTTCGTAGCCCTCTTTTTCGAGCGACATTTTCAGCACCCGCAGAACATGCGGTTCATCATCGGCGATCAGAATTTTCTTCATGAGGCGGCTGCGTCCATAATCTGTGTCGAAACCTTTTCCAGCTTGATTCTGAACTGGCTTCCCTTGCCCAGTTCACTGCTAAAACTCAGATCGCCGTGATGCATCAGCACGATCTGCCTGGCCAGCGACAGGCCGAGTCCGTGCCCGGTCTGCTGCCTGATGTTATCGTCCGTAGAGCGGAAAAATTTATTGAAAACCTGTTTCTGGTCCTGTTCGGCGATGCCGTAACCTTCGTCGGCAACCACGATTTCGATGCTTTCGTCATCCTCGGTAGCGGTCATGCTTACCCTGCCACCGGGCTTGCTGTACTTGATCGCGTTGGTCAGCAAGTTATTCACCGCGATGCGGAACAGGTCCTTGTCGATGTAAACCATGCTCATCTCGCGCGGAATTTCGAGGTCGAACGCGAGCCCTTTTTCGGCGCGTGAGCGGGTGACGTTTGCGAAGGTATCCTCGAGGAACTCGTGCATGCGCACGTGCTTGCGCTGCGCGACGACGCCACCGAGTTCGTACTGGTTGATCGCGAGCAGGTTGTTGATCAGCGTCGACAGCCGTTCGACCTCGTCGTGAATGACGTTGACCGCCTCGATGCGATACTGTTCGTCGTCGGCGCCCTCGGTCAGCAGGGATTCGCTGTACATCGCCATGACGTTGAGCGGCGTTTTCAGCTCGTGCGAGACATGCGAGACGAACTCGTTCTGGCGCTGGCGCATCAGGTGGGTTTCGGAGACGTCACGAATGACGACCAGCCGGCCGAGGATGCGGGACTCGTCGCCGGGTACGAACAGCGGGTACACGCTGAACTGTAACGATTTTTCGCTATGGTCCTCGAGCCTGACCTGGACCGTGTCCTGGTTGGACTGCAGGCCGGACTTGACGTCGCCGAAGGTCAGCAGCGGCACGATTTTCGGATCGCTGCACCACTCGCGCGGCTTCCGGCCGATGATATTGCCGTGTTCGATTCCGAGCAGGCGCCCGACCTTGCTATTGGCGTAGCTGACATCGCCGGCTTCGTCGATCACCACGATGGCGTCCGGAAAGTTCTGCAGGATGGCGTCGATGCGGTTGTTGCGGTAAGTCAGCAGCTTGCTCGACATCTGCAGGCTTTCCTGCTCCCTGTTCAGGACCTCGATCCTGGTCTGAGTTGCCTCGATGTAGCTGCTGAACTGTTCCATGAAATCCGAAAGCGCCTGGCTCGGCTGCAGCTCGACGTGGTTGAGCCCGGCCTGCTCGGCGAGATGATCGAAGCGCTCGCTGATCCGCCGGAGCGGCTTGATTTCCTGGCGCAGCAGAAAGTAAAACAGCGGCACCAGCAGGAAAATCGGCAGCATCAGTGTCGCCATGAACGGCATCTGGCTCAGGCTTAGCTGCAACCGCGGTTCGAAATAGCCGAGCCTGACGAATCCACGGTGGATGCCGTCGGCGAACACCGGTGCGTGCGATTCGATAAAGCGGGTGTCGCCGTTACGGGACGCGACGACCTGCTGACCGAGCCAGCTGGCGGGTTCGTCGGCGATTTTGTTGGCGGGAATGATCACGCCGGAGCGTGTGACCTCGCTCGCGACCTCGCCAGCGGTGTCGACCACCGCGCCGTAAGCGAAATCGGGATTGCTCTGGCCACGCCTGAGCAGTTCGAGAAACCCCTGCCGTCCCGGAGCAGGCGCCAGTTCATCCCAGGACATTCCGCCGAGCAGGCGCACCAGGTCGAGCCCCTGCGCGCGCGCCAGGCTTTCGCGTTCGTCGCGCTGATAATCGAACAGGATGTAAACCGTCGCAGCCATTACCAGCAGGGTTGCGACGATCATGATCAGGCCGAATCTCTGGTTTAATTTCATATATTAATTCTGGTTATTAATAGTCAAATTCTATAGATGCCCGTTGTTTTCAGACCACCCGCCTTGCATGGTCGTAGCCTTCTCGAGACTTATCGGTAGCTTGCGGGATAAATTGAGGATTAATTCAATAAAATCGGGGGTTTTGTGATGCGTGACACGATCGGCCCGAGCGCGGGAGAGGGACCCGGATCGGTTCTCGCAGCGGCGCGCTTACGCATCGGGGGAAAAATTTCGCCGGGGAGAATCGAACCGGAAACCCAGGCCAAAATCCTTGATCCCATCCCGGCCATTTCGATCCATGGAGGACCGGGATCAGGCCACAACGGCACTTACTTAAGATCGTCATCGCCGCGAAAGCGAGGATCTTTTGACGATTGACGGTTAGCGGTTATCAGATTTCCGCTTGCGCGTGAATGACTCGAGGATGGTTATCTTGCCTCGAGTCGGTGCCATTCGGCCCACACCGGGTTTTCTCCGGTGCTTATAGGGGGCTGGCCATCGAGTACGGAAGGCCTGCCCTGATCCCCTCGAAGCGATCCTGACAAAACACCGATTGCAGGAGCCCGCGGCCTCGGTGAGGGCCGGTTACAGGGAATGCGCGGCCGCGCACATGTTTTTCAGCTTGGCCATTGCGAGATCGCGGCCGAGCAGGCCGAGACCGCAGTCGGGCGCGGCGATCAGGCGCCCGGCGTCGATATGCCGCAGCGCCTGCTTCAAGCGCTCGCGGATCTGCTCGATCGATTCGATTTCGCTCCTCGCGATCGCGACGACGCCGAAGATGACCTTCGTCGTCGGCAGCCGTTCGAGCAGCGACAGGTCGTTGTGTCGATGCGCGTCCTCAAACGACACCGCGTCGATGCAGGAGTACTCGATCGCGTCCGCGATCTGCCGGTACGAATCGGGGTCGGCCTTGGGGTAATCGTCGCGGTCGAGCCTGTCGGGATAACCGCAGCACATGTGCACGGTGCGCTGCACCCTTTTCGGACAGGCGTGGAACGCGCGCTCGAGATTTTCGAAACCGTAATCGAGCGCCGCCTGCGGCTTGCGCGCGAACAGCGGCTCGTCGATCTGGATATGCACGCAGCCGGCATCGGCGAGCGCGCGCACCTCGGCGTTGAGCGCCGCGGCGATATCGCGCCCGAGCGTTTTGGGGTCATTGTAGTAATCGTCGTGGTTGGTGTCCGAGATCGTCATCGGTCCGGGCATCGTGATCTTGACCGGTCGTTTGCAGTTGGCCTGCGCGCGCTTCCAGTCGTCGACGAGGAACCGGTCGCGCACCGAAACCGGCCCGTTGATCGTCGGTAGCGCCGCCTCGTAGGTACCGCCGCGCACTGCCTTGCGCGTCAGCTGCTGGAAATCGATCCCTTTCAGGTGACGGCAGTGATAATGGATGTAATTCTCGCGCGAGATTTCGCCGTCGGTCGGGATATCGACGCCGCACTCGATCTGATCGGCGATCGCCTGCGCGACCCCGCGCGCGATGATATCCGGCGCATCCGGTCCGAGGTCGGCCATTGCCTTTTCCCACAAAGCCGTGGGGTCGGCGGTATCCGGGCCATCCGGGTGGTTGAACCAGTCCGGCAGCGTGACGAAGTCAGGCTTCGGATAGGCACCGATACAGGTGGTTTCCAGCGTCATGTAGATGTTACCCCTCGCCGCCCTGCGGCAAAAATAACCCGGCTTGACCGTAACCGGCATTCTATCAATACTCGTGCCCGATGCATAAAACGCAGGTCCGGGCGGCCCGGTTTTGCGGATTGAGCGGTTCGCTTATTATTTTTAACTGATTTTAACCTGTTTTTAACCTGTCGAGTTTAGGGTAGAGTAGCAGCTCGATTTCACCGGCTGAAGCCACCGACATCGGTCCGGAATCACCGAGGGAGTCGCGGTTCGAACAAGACGGCAGAACGCAGAAATTCCGCCAATAACAACCATCGGAGAATTGACATGCTGAACCAATTACTGAAGAAGGGCGCGCTGCTGGCTGGCGGCGTATTGTTGACCCTGTTTACGCTCGGGCAACCCGCGCTGGCGGCGACGGAATTGACCGTTTACACCGCGGTCGAGGCCGAGGACCTGGCACGCTACGCGGAAACCTTTAACAAGGATCACCCGGATATCGAGATCAAGTGGGTGCGGGACTCGACCGGTATCGTCACCGCCAAGCTGCTCGCCGAGAAGAACAATCCGCAGGCCGACGTGATCTGGGGACTCGCGGCGACCTCGCTGCTGTTGCTAAAAAGCGAGGGCATGCTGGAACCTTATAAACCCAGGGGCGTCGAGAAACTCGACAAGAAGTTTGTCGACAAGGGCGCCGTGCCCACCTGGGTCGGCATGGACGCGTGGGTGGCCTCGATCTGCTACAACACGGTTGAAGCGGCCAAGTATAACCTGGTGCCGCCGCAAACCTGGCGTGACCTGGTCAAGCCCATGTACAGGGGCCATTTGATCATGCCGAATCCGAACTCCTCCGGAACCGGATTTCTCGACGTGTCGAGCTGGCTGCAAATGTTCGGCAAGGATAAGGGCGGCTGGGATTTCATGGATCAGTTGCACAATAACATCGCGCGTTATACGCACTCAGGCTCCAAGCCCTGCAAGCTCGCGGCCGCCGGTGAAATCCCGATCGGCATTTCGTTCGCTTTCCGCGGCGCCAAGTCCAAGGCGCAGGGCGCGCCGATCGAAATCATCGTGCCCGCCGAGGGTGTAGGCTGGGATATGGAAGCCACCGCGATCGTTGCCGGGACCAGCAAGCTCGAGGCCGCCAAAACCCTGGTCGACTGGTCGATTACGCGCACGGCCAACGAAATGTACAACACCGGATATGCAGTGGTCGCGATGCCCGGGGTCGCCAAACCGGTGGAGCACTTTCCGTCCAACCTGCTGGAAAAAATGATCGACAATGATTTCGAATGGGCCGCCAACAATCGCAAGGCGATACTGGCGGAATGGATCAAGCGTTACGATTCGAAATCCGAGGCCAAGTAGGCTGGCTCGATTGCCAGGATACGGCCTGACCCGGAGGTCAGGCCGTATAGTGAAACGGCAGTTTTGCGCCTGGCCTGATCAGGCAAGCGACGCGTCATGACGAAACCAGGCTCGGCCAGCACCGAAACCCGATCGATTTATCTCGAAATAGATCGACTCAGCAAGAAATTCGGCAGTTTTGTCGCGCTCAACGAGGTGTCGCTCGAGGTCTACGAGGGCGAATTCGTCTGCTTCCTCGGCCCCTCGGGCTGCGGTAAGACGACTTTCCTGCGCGCCATCGCCGGTCTCGATATTCAGACCACAGGCAACGTGCGCCAGGGCGGCAGGGACATCTCCGCGCTACCCCCCTCCGAGCGCGATTTCGGTATCGTGTTTCAATCCTACGCGCTGTTTCCCAACCTGACCGCCGAGAAAAATGTCGCCTTCGGGCTGGAAAACCAGAAGCTCGCGCGCGCTGCGATCGCGGCCCGCGTCAGCGAGCTGCTGGACCTGGTGGGGCTGCCCGAGCAGGGAGCCAAGTACCCGGCGCAGCTGTCGGGTGGCCAGCAACAGCGCATCGCGCTGGCGCGTGCGCTGGCGACGTCGCCAGGGCTGTTACTGCTCGACGAACCGCTGTCGGCGCTGGATGCCAAGGTGCGCGCCCGCCTGCGGCGCGAAATGAAGGCCCTGCAGCGACGCCTCGGCGTGACCACGATCATGGTGACGCACGACCAGGAAGAGGCGCTGACCATGGCCGATCGTATCGTGGTCATGAACCAGGGCGTAATCGAGCAGGTCGGCACCCCGACCGAGATTTACCGCGAACCCGACACGCTGTTCGTGGCGGATTTCATCGGCGCGATGAACCAGGTGCCGGCACGCAGCCGCGGCGACAGCGGCGTCGTCATCGGCCGCCTGGAGCTCGCTTCACGCCGACACGGCTTCGATGCCGATCGCGAGATCGTCGCCGCGATCCGTCCGGAAGACATCATTCCGCATGAAGACGCGGGCAGTGCGGCCGGAACCGGCGGCAACCGGCTCGAGGCCGAGGTCGAGGACATGGAATTCCTCGGCTCCTTCTGGCGCGTCACCCTGAAAAATACCGAGCTGGGTGAGTCCACCCTGATCGCCGACCTGTCGATCAACGCCCTGCGCCGTACCGCGCTCGAGGTCGGTTCGGTGATCAGCGTGGAATTACCGGCCGAACGGCTCTGGGTCTTTCCGCCCGACGCCAGCCTGTAGCCATGTCCGAGGTCGTGCTATCCGAGCCCGCGGCGGCGCCGCTGATCAAACCGAAAACCAGCAGGGACGACCGCATCATGGTCGGCTTCATCCTCGTGATCTGCCTGTACCTGCTGGTGACGCTCGCGCTGCCGCTGTACGCGATGTTGTCCAAGTCGTTTTCGACCTTTTCCTTCGACCTGACCAATTTCGAATTCCAGGTCGATAGCGGCGCGGGCTGGGGCGAGCCGGTCACTGCCGCGATACTGAATGACCGGCTGCAGAAATTCGCACCCGCGGACCTCGCCACCAGCTCGGATGGTCGGCTCGCGGTAACCGAGTTTTTTCCGGATTTCAGCTTTCGCAGCCCGACCCGCTACCGCATCCGGCAGCTGCGTGACGAGGCCGCCTTTCTGTTCGGCTCCGAGCGCGTCGCCGACAGCGAATGGCACGAATACGGCTCCAATGATTTCAGGCGCATCGTGTTGCGTCCGTCGGTCGCCACCGGGCTCGAAAACTACCGCACCTATTTCTCGACGCCGGCGCTGTCCCGTTCGATCGGAAATTCGCTCTGGATCGCAACCATCAGCACGCTGATCACCGTCAGCCTGGCATTCGGATTCGCCTACGCGCTCAGCCGCAGCACGATGCCTTTCAAGGGTATCTTCAGGCTCACCGCGATGATTCCGATCCTGGTGCCTTCGCTGCTGCCGGGCATCGCGCTGGTCTACCTGTTCGGCAACCAGGGCATGATCAAGGGCCTGCTGCTGGGCGAATCGATATACGGCCCCATCGGCATCGTCATCGGTTCGGTGTTTTTCACTTTTCCGCATGCGCTGATCATCATCGCCACCGCGCTCGCGATTTCCGACGCGCGCCTCTACGAGGCCGCGATCGCACTGCGCGCGAGCCGCTGGAAGACTTTCTGGACCGTGACCCTGCCGGGTGCGCGCTACGGTCTGATTTCCGCCGCCTTCGTGGTCTTCAACCTGGTGATTACCGATTTCGGCCTGCCCAAGGTGATCGGCGGGCAGTACAACATGCTGGCGGTCGATATCTACAAGCAGGTTATCGGTCAGCAGAATTTCGAAATGGGCGCGGTGGTTTCGGTAGTGTTGCTGATCCCGGCATTGTTCGCCTTCGCCATCGATCGCTTCGTACAGAAAAAACAGATTGCGCAACTGTCGGCGCGCTCGGTGCCGTTCGAACCGAAGCCGCACAGGCAGTTCGACTGGATCTGCCTCGGCTACTGCACGCTGGTGGCGATATTCATCGTCGGCCTGATCGCGGTCTGCCAGTACGCGGCCCTGATCAAGTTCTGGCCGTACAACCTCTCGCTGGGCCTCAGTAACTATAATTTCGAGGTCATGGATGGCGGCGGTTGGGACTCCTACGCCAACTCGATCCGGCTCGCGCTACTGACCGCTCTGGCCGGCACCGCGATCGTGTTTGTCGGCGCCTACATGGTCGAAAAAACCAATGGTTTCGCGACCACGCGGTCGGCCTTCCAGTTCCTGGCGATGATGCCGATGGCGATTCCGGGCATGGTGCTCGGCCTCGCCTATATTTTCTTTTTCAACGACCCGGCGAACCCGCTGAACGCGATATACGGCACCATGGGCATCCTGGTGATCTGCACGGTTACGCATTTTTACACGGTTTCTCATCTGACCGCGGTCACCGCGCTGAAGCAGATGGACCGGGAGTTCGAGGCGGTCGCCGCATCGCTAAAGCAGCCCTTCCACCGCCTGTTCACCAGGGTAACGGTACCGGTCTGCCTGCCGTCGATCCTGGATATTTCGATTTACCTTTTCGTGAACGCGATGACGACGGTATCGGCCGTCATTTTCCTGTATTCACCCGACACGGCGCTGGCCTCGGTGGCGGTACTGAACATGGACGACGCCGGCGATATCGCGCCGGCCGCGGCCATGGGCATGATGATTTTCTATACCAACGTCGGTGCGCGCCTGCTCCACTCGTTCGTGACGCGCAAGCTGGTGCGCAGAACCCAGGCCTGGCGCAGCCTTTGATCAGGCGCGCATGCGCTCCGCCTTCGGATCGTACATCGCGCTTAACGAAGCCTTCGCGGCCACGTGGTAGCCGCCGACATCGATCGAGAAATTGCCGGCTTCGATATATTCCCTGGTGATCTCCTCCTCGATCTCGACATAGCCGAGACCGACCGCGCCGCCGAGGGTGTGGCCATAGCTGCCCGAGGTCAGGTGGCCGATGATGACGCTATCGTTCAGGATCGGCTCGTGGTGATACAGCACCACGTCGGGGTCCTCGAGCAGGAACTGCACCAGGCGCTTGTACATGAAGCCGCCGGTTTCCTTTTCCTGCAGGATCGAATCGCGCCCGATGAACGGTATTTTCTTGTCGAAGGCGCAGACGAAGCCCATGCCGCATTCGAGCGGCGTGTCCTGGTCGGCGATGTCGTGACCGTAATGGACGAACTTCTTCTCGATGCGGCAGCTGTCGAGCGTGTGCATGCCGGCGAGCCGCAGCCCGTGGCTCTCGCCCTTTTCCCACAGGAAATCGAAGCCATGGCGCGCCTGGTCGACCGGCACGTACAGCTCCCAGCCCAGTTCGCCGACGTAGGACACCCGTGCCGCGTAGGCGCGCGACATGCCGAGTTCTACCGGCTGGAACGAACCGAACGGGAAAGCCTGGGTGCTCATGTCGTGGTTCAGGGTTTCCGCGAGCAGGTCGCGGCTACCCGGCCCCATCACGCCCATCACCGCCCAGGCGTTGGTGATATCGCTGACGCAGCAGAATTCGTCGTCGTTGATATGCATCCTGAGCCAGTGCAGGTCCTTGATCGTATGCGCCGCGCCGCTGACGATGAGGAACTCGTTTTCCGCCATGCGGGTCACGGTCAGGTCGGCCTCGATACCGCCGCGCTCGTTGAGCCAGTGGGTATAAACCATGCGCCCGGGCTCGACGTCGATGTCGGCGCTCGATACACGCTGCAGCAGGCTGACCGCGTCGCGGCCCTGTACCAGGTACTTCGAAAACGAGCTCTGGTCGAACATGACCACACCCTCGCGCGCGGCCCTGTGCTCGGCGGCGTTGTATTCGAACCAGTTCTGCTTGCCGAAGCTGTATTCGTATTTCGGCTCGACGCCGTCGGGCGCGAACCAGTTGGGGCGCTCCCAGCCAGCGACCTCGCCGAAGCAGGCGTTGCGTTCCGCGAGCCGCTCGTGCAACGGCGAGTGACGCAGGTTGCGCGACGTTTCCATCTGCTTGTAGGGGTAGTGATTATCGTACAGCAGACCGAGGGTTTCGGTGACACGCTGCTCGATGTAGCGCTGCGTCGACTGGAATGGAAACATGCGGCGGATGTCGTTGCCCCACAAATCCATCGGCGCGTGCCCGAGATGCATCCAGTCGGCGAGCGCGCGGCCGAGGCCGCCCGCGGTCTGGATGCCGACCGAGTTCAGTCCGCAGGCGACGTAGAAATTTTTTAACTCGGGCGCCTCGCCCATGTGAAACTGGTCGTCCGGGGTGAAAGACTCGGGACCGCAGAAAAAGCTGCGCCAGCCGACGTCCTGCAGCATCGGCACGCGGTACATCGCTTTTTCGAGCACCGGCATGAACTGCTGGTCGAGGTGCCCCTCGAGTTCCTCGAAGGCGAAATCGTCGGGGATGCCGTGCTGCCCCCACGGGATTGCGTTCGGTTCGAACGCGCCGATCAGCAGGCTGCCGGCGTCCTCGCGGTAGTAGGCGCAATTGTCGTGATCGCGCATCACCGGCAGGTTGCTCGGCAGGCCGTCGAGTTTTTCGGTATGCGCGTAGTAATGCTCGCAGGCATGCAGCGGCACACTGACCCCGGCCATGCGACCGACCTCGCGCCCCCACAGGCCCGCGCAGTTGACCACGTGCCCGGTCCTGATTTCGCCCTGCTCGGTAATCACCCCGGTAACGCGGCCGCTGGCCCGGGTGATGCCGGTGACCCGGACACCCTCCAGGCACAGCGCGCCGCGCCCGCGCGCGCCCTTGACGAAGGCCTGGGTCACGTCGACCGGGCTCGCGGTGCCGTCCTGTTCGACCCAGCTGCCGCCGAGCAGGTCGCCGGTTTCGAGGTAGGGATAAATCGCCTTGATCTCTTCTGGCGTGATGATATCGACGCGGGTCACGCCGAAGGCATTGTTCATCGCCGCGACCCGTTTCAGTTCTTCGAAGCGCGCTTCGCTGTGCGCGATCGACAATGAACCGACCTGCCTGAAACCGGTCGATTGCCCGGTTTCCGCCTCGAGTTCGTTCAGTACCGCCATCGAGTATTCGCACAGCCGCGCGTGCGACTCGTTGGCGCGCATCGTGCCGATCAGCCCGGCCGCGTGCCAGGTGGTGCCGCAGCTGAACTGGTTGCGCTCGAGCAGCACCACGTCGCTCCAGCCGAGTTTGGCGAGGTGGTAGGCGACGCTGGAGCCGATGACGCCGCCGCCGATGACGACGGCGCTGGCACGTTCAGGGATTTCCACGGACATGAAATACTTCTCCTGGCTACTCGTTGCTGATCTTGTCGATACCGAATTTGCCTAACAGCCCGGCGACCGCATCGAGCGCGCCCTGTATCTGCCCGGCACCGAGGCGGCCGATGCAGCCCATGCGAAAGCTGTCGGCCACGGTTAGCTTGCCCGGGTATATTACATATCCCTGCTGCTTGAGCCCATCATAAAATGCATCGAAATCGAATTCCGGGTTGGTCGGCATGTGGAAGGTGACGATGATCGGCGCCTGCAGTTCGTCCGGCAGCAGGGTCCTGAATCCCAGCCTGCGCATGCCGGCGACCAGCAGCTCGCAGTTTTCGCGGTAGCGCCCGCCGCGACCGGCGACCCCGCCCTCTTCCTCGAACTCGCTGAGCGCCTGGTCGAAGGCGAGCAGCACGTGTGTCGGCGGCGTGAAGCGCCACTGCCTGTTTTTCTGCATCGCGCGCCACTGGTCGTAGAGGTCGAGCACCAGCGACGGTGAATTACCCTCGGTCTGCTCGAGTGCGCTCTGCCGTGCCACGCAAAATCCCATGCCGGGCGCGCCTTCGAGGCACTTGTTGCTCGATGCGACCACGGCGTCGAACTCGATTTCGCGGGCATCGAGCGGCAGCGCGCCGAAGGCGCTCATCGAGTCGATCAACAGGCTGCGCCCGTGACGGGCGACGATTTGCGCGACCTCGGCGACCGGATTCAGGATGCCGGACGTGGTTTCGCAATGCACCACCACCACGTGGCCGATGTCCGGGTTGGCGTCGAGCGTGGCGTCGAGCTCGACGGTGTCGACAGGCACATCCTCGGGCGATTCCTGAACCAGGTAATTGCGCCTGTAATAGTCGCATATTTTTGCGATGCGCTGACCGTAGGCACCATTGATCAGGATTAGCAGCC
>JAOTTY010000061.1 GCA_029864185.1 Gammaproteobacteria bacterium | reverse complement strand
AACCAGTAATCGTGATGGATTAGCGACAACGCCAGGCTGATCAGGATTACCGCACCGGCAAACATCATGACGAGACGATCAATGCTCATAATTATCCCCGTGGAAATGAAATAGTATATTAGAATTTTCTTATATTACTCAATCCTAATATATCTGGATCAGAATTTCCGGATATTCAAGGAACTGCTGTTGGATCGGACTGTCTTCGAAGATCGGTGAATTTATTCGGCGACCGTAGCAGCTGGTCCTTGTCAGTAGTAGAAACTGCCTTCCCAGCTGCCCTGGCAATAATCGATCTCGACCGTTTTTGGCACCATACGGGCGGCTCTGCCCTGCGACAGATTCCTGCCCGGCGGGTAGCTCGCGGCGAATTCCCGCGGCTCGCAGGCCGCCGATGCAATCGGCTGAAACGTTATTTCGAGACCGGGTTTGACCACGGTGGTATCGAGTTCTGAATGTCGGTGGAACAGCACCTGCTTCTTGACGACACAGGAGAAATAAAGCCGGATCTCGACGATTAGCGGTCGATTCCGCTGCCGCAAGACGCGCTCGGCGCGCCCGGTCCAGCGAACCTCGACTTTGCGCCGATTGATTTGCACCGTTTGCCGATAGCTATGGCGATTCAGCCATCTCGCCAGCACACGCAGCGGGTTTTCGATCGAAAAATAACCGGCACGCAGGTTCATGATCGACATCGGCTTAGCCTACCACCAGGCCCCGGCATTTATCTGGATGTCCTCCATCGTGATCCCCAGGGCTTCGTCGCGACACAGGAAGACCGCAAGCGCGGCGAGCTCCCCTGGCTGCACCAGGCGCTTCTGCGGCTGCGCGTCGATTATCCGGGCGTACTCCTCTTCGACGCTGCGACCGGCCTTGCGCGCCTGTATCTTCAGGCTATTGTCCATCATTTCGGTTTGTACCCAGGTCGGACTGATCACGACCGAGCTGACTCCATGGGGCGCGCCCTCCAGGGCGACCGCGCGGTTCAATCCGAGGAGCCCGGATTTCGACGCGCAGTAAGCCGCGTGATCGGCCACAGCGGTAGTCGCGGCAGTCGATCCGATATTGATGATACGCCCCCAGCGACGTTCGATCATTTGTGGCAGGCAGGCGCGAATCATGCGAAACGGCCCGGAAAGATTGATATCGATGACATCGAGCCATGACTGCTCGTCGTGACCGCAAACCAGCTGGTGGGTCGATATGCCCGCCGAATTCACCAGGATATCGGCCGCACCATGGCGTTGCTCGAGTTCCGCGACAAAGCTGACCACGCTGTCGACATCGCCAACGTCGAGATGACGATAAAACAGGTCTTCGCAGGCCGCTTCGAGCTCCGCAACCGCGGCCCCGGGCTGCCGGCGCGCACCGACCGCAACGGTTGCGCCCCGCTCTGCCAGTCCGATCGCGATTGCCTTGCCGATGCCGGCGAATCCACCGGTAACGATCGCGACCCTGCCCTCGAGATAACGTTCCAGGGTTACCACTGACCGGTAGTCGGCATCGAAGCCCAGGGCTCGGCCGGCGCCAGCGGTTCACCCTTTTGCAGCAATTCGATCGATATATTGTCGGGCGAGCGGAAGAAAGCCATATGTCCGTCGCGAGGCGGCACGTTGATGGTGATACCGGCGTCCATCGCCTTCTGGCATAGCGCGTAGACATCGTCGACCGCGAACGCGAGGTGACCGAAATTGCGCCCGCCCTGGTAGACTTCGCCATCCCAGTTGTAGGTCAGCTCAATCAACGGCGCGCGTTCCGACCTGACCTGCTCGAGGTCCTCGGGCGCCGCCAGGTAGACCAGGGTGAACTCGCCTTCCTCGCTTTCATAGCGATCGGTTTCGACCAGGCCCAGCAGGTCGCGATAGAATCGCAACGATTCGTCGAGATCGTGCACACGCACCATCGTGTGTAGATATTTCATTTCGTGTCTCTTGTTAAAATAGTGCAGCATTATCGCATAGCTTTAAGAGGCTGGTAAGCCGGGCCGGAATTCACTAACATCCGCCGAAAGCGGAAAATTTATACGATGAAATTTAATCCAAACGTTCTCGATTGCGCGGCGGCCCCTATCGCCGAAGCCTGGACCTGGGTCACGGATCCGAGTTCCGCGAAGCTGATAGACATGTGCCAGGCTGTACCTGCCCATCTTCCACCGCAGTCACTGCGCGATTACCTCGGCGATGCGATCAAGGCCGGAGAGGGTGCAACCTATACCGATATTCGCGGTATTGCACCGCTGCGCGAGGCACTCGCGGCAAATATCAGCGAGCGCTACCAGGGTTCGGTTCATGCCGAGGACATACTGATCACCGCAGGCTGCAATCAGGCGTTTTGCTCGGTGGTCGATACGTTGTGCCAGGCGGGCGACGAAATAATTGTTCCTTTGCCCTGCTACTTCAACCACCAGATGTGGCTTTCGACAAGGGCGGTTACGCCGCGCTATGTGTCATTCAACGCCGAGACCGCGATGCCCGATGCGAACGAAGCCAGGGCGTTGATCAACGAGCGCAGCAGGGCAATCCTGCTGGTTACTCCCAACAACCCAAGCGGCGCAATTTACAGTTCTGCCTGCATCGAGCAATTCTTCGATCTCGCCCGCGAGCATGGCCTGGCGCTGATCATCGACGAAACCTACCGTGATTTCATCGATATCGAGCAGCTACCGCATTCCCTGTTCGCGCACCCGGGCTGGCGCGATACGCTGGTCCACCTGTACAGTTTTTCCAAGGTGTTCAGCCTGACCGGATTTCGTACCGGTGCCGTCGCCGCGAGCCAGCCGTTACTCGAACAGTTGAAAAAGATCCAGGATTGCACCGCCATCTGCGCCCCGCACGCGGGACAGCTGGCTGCAGTTTACGGTCTGAAGCACCTGCACCAGTGGAAGCTTGACAAGGCAGACGAACTGGCGCGGCGCGCCATCGCGATCAGGCAGGCATTCGATCACCCGCAGCTGAAATACAGGCTGGTTAGCGCCGGCGCCTATTTCGCCTATATCGAACATCCTTTCGACGCACCGTCGCGTGACGTCGTCAAGCGCCTGATCGAAGATCACGAAATCGTTTGCCTGCCGGGCAGTTATTTTGGCCAGGGCCAGGAAAAGTTTATTCGTTTCGCCTTTGCCAACGTGCATGAAAAGCACTTCGACGATGTTATCGACAGGCTGATTGCAAGCCAGCAAACATGAGGTCATCGATGGACAAACCGATCACAGGCGCCTGCCTCTGCGGGCGGGTACAGTTCGAGGTCACCGGCCCCTTCGATGAATTTCATTTTTGCCACTGCAGCCAGTGCCGACGTTCGACCGGATCGGCACATGCGGCAAATATTTTCACCAGCGCCGATCGAATCCAGTGGCTTGCCGGCGAGGAATTGATCAAGCGCTATACCCCGGACAAGCCGGGGGTGATCTCGAAATGCTTTTGCACACACTGCGGCTCGCTGGTGCCCTATACCAGCCTCAACAGCGGCAAGCTGGTGATTCCCGCAGGAAGCCTGAACGAATCGCCGGGCATCGACCCCGAGGACAATATTTACTGGCGCGACCGCGCCGAATGGTACGACGCTGGGCTCGCGGCAAAGCATATCGAGCAGGAACCGGGCAACTGAACCATTGGCCCCGGCGGCGGTCGCAATCCGAATAACTCGACAATAGGGGAGTCAGCGTGGTTCGTATCCTCATCCTGTTGCTGGCGCTCAGCGCCGGTATGCACAGTGGCAACGTCGGCTCCGCAGGCATCGGCGAGCTGCAGATCGAGACGATAAACGATCATGAGTTCGCCTTCGACCTCGACGGCAGCCGCATCAGCATCGACATTCGTGACCGTGTGCTGCGCGAAAAGAAGGACATTCTGCTCGAATGGGTGATCTATTCGGCAAAGACCGTACATCAGTACTATGGTCGTTTTCCGGTCAGCAGCGTGCATATCAAGCTACAGGTTTCGGGGGGATACGCGGTACGCTTCGGGCAGGCATTCGGCGGTGACGAACCCAGGTTGCGTATCGTCGTCGGTGAAGACGTCACCGTCGAAATGCTGCGCAAGGACTGGATCATGGTGCACGAAATGGTGCACCTGGCGATGGCCGATGTTCCACAACAGCACCGTTGGCTGCTCGAGGGACTCGCGACTTACGTCGAATCGATAGCGCGTGCACAGCGCGGCCACCTCTCCGAAGAGTTCGTCTGGAACGGCTTTATCAACCGCATGCCGCAGGGGCTTCCGCAAGACGGAGATCAGGGACTGGATCAAACCCCGACCTGGGGGCGTACCTACTGGGGCGGCGCCATTTTCTGCATGCTGGCCGATATCGAGATACGCAGGCTGACCGATAATCGCAAGAGCCTGCGAGATGCGCTGCGCGGGGTACTGGACGCAGGATTGTCGATGCACAGCAGCGCCACCGTACTGGAAGTATTCGAGGCCGGCGACGACGCCACCGGAGTCGCCGTGCTGGTGCCGCTTTACCAGAAAATGAAAGTCGATCCCTTCCCCGTAGACCTCGACGCGCTGTGGACCGCTCTCGGTGTCGCAATTCGCGACGACAGTGTCGTCTTCAACGACGAAGCCCCGATGGCCTACCTGCGCAAGCAACTACTCAAATCCTGACTCCTCTTGCAGATACGGGGACACAATACTTAAATCAAAAGGGTTAAGTATTGTGTCCCCGTAATTGCTAATCGAGGTAATTCAGGATCTGCCTCCAGACGGCGAGTTTTTGCTCCAGGCGCATGCCGGCGTGGGCGGGACTCGTCGACGGCAGGCGCACCAGGTCCATCCCGTGCGGCGACAGCAGCTGCGGAAGCACCAGTTGCCTGAAGTATTTTTCCGAGGCCGCGCCATTGAAGAATATCGCTCGAATCTGCGGTTGGCGGGCCAGCAATCCCGGGAAGTCGTTGGCGCGTACGCTGCCGGCGTCGATCGCGGAATCCAGGCTGCCGGGTCGGTGGCAGGCCTGCAGCGTATCCCAGAGGATCAAAGGCAGCTTCTTGACCGCGGCAATGCGACGTTCGTAACTGGTGTTGCGATCGATGTCGAACAGTTCGTCCATGATCGGCCAGAACGCGTTGCGCGGATGAGCGTAGTATTGCACGGCCTCGAGCGAAGCCACGCCGGGCATACTGCCGAGGATGATTATGCGGGGACGGCGCCCGATTATCGGCTCAAACGACTGAACCCGGGACACACGCGCTTATTTTTTCATTTGATCGAAGAATTCGAGGTTGGTCTTGCTGGATTGCATGCGACCAAGAACGAACTCCATCGCTTCGATTTCATCCATCGAGTGCAGGAACTTGCGCAGTATCCAGACCTTCTGCAATTCTTCCTGGTCGATCAGTAATTCCTCGCGCCGCGTACCGGAACGATTGATATTGATTGCCGGAAATACCCGCTTTTCGGCGATTCGGCGGTCGAGATGGATCTCCATGTTGCCGGTGCCCTTGAACTCCTCGTAAATGACTTCGTCCATCTTGGAACCGGTTTCGATCAACGCGGTTGCCAGTATCGTCAGGCTGCCGCCTTCCTCGATATTTCGCGCTGCGCCGAAGAAACGTTTCGGACGGTGCAATGCATGCGCGTCGACACCACCGGTCAGCACCTTACCCGACGACGGTATCGTGGTGTTGTAGGCGCGCGCCAGGCGCGTGATGGAGTCGAGCAGGATGACCACGTCGCGTTTGTGTTCGACCAGGCGCTTGGCCTTTTCGATTACCATTTCGGCGACCTGCACGTGGCGGCTGGCGGGCTCGTCGAAAGTAGACGCGACCACTTCGCCCTTGACCATACGCTCCATCTCGGTGACTTCTTCCGGGCGTTCGTCGATGAGCAGCACGATCAGGTAGCACTCGGGATGGTTACTGGCGATGCTCTGCGCGATATTCTGCAGCATCAGCGTCTTACCCGCTTTCGGCGGTGACACCACCAGGCCGCGTTGCCCTTTTCCGATGGGAGATATCAGGTCGATGATGCGCGCCGTGATATCCTCGGTGCTGCCGTTGCCTCGCTCGAGGTGCAGGCGTTGATTGGGGTGCAGCGGCGTCAGGTTTTCGAATAAAACCTTGTGCTTGACGTTTTCCGGCAGGTCGAAATTGATTTCATCGACCTTTAGTAAGGCAAAATAGCGCTCGTTGTCCTTGGGCGGCCTTATTTTTCCGCTGATGGTGTCGCCGGTGCGCAGGTTGAACCGCCTGATCTGGCTCGGCGATACGTAAATGTCATCGGGCCCCGCGAGATACGAGCTATCCGCGGAACGCAGGAATCCGAATCCGTCCTGCAGAATTTCGAGCACCCCTTCGCTGAAAATATCCTCGCCTTTCTTGGCCTGGGACTTCAGGATACTAAAAATGATGTCCTGCCTTCGCATGCGGGCCGAATGATCGCCCCCCATACCTTTCAGGGTTTCGATTAACTCGGGGACGGTGTTTTGCTTCAGCTCGTTTAGATTCATATCAGGGATGCACTAATGCAGGGTTGCGTAATAAAAGACGTAAGGAAGGCCTGTCGGTATTTTGGGAACTTGTTCGGTTTTTTATAAAGGGAATTGCCGACGGGAACGCGGCAACGATTAACAAGAGGTTAGCACATGAAATAAGGGTCGTCTAGCAAATAGACGACCCTTTTTCTGATTAAATTCCGTTAGATATTACTGTCTAGAAAAGCGGTTAACTGGGATTTGGACAAGGCTCCGACCTTGGTCGCCTCTACCGCGCCGCCCTTGAACAACATCAGCGTCGGGATGCCGCGGATTCCATATTTGGGAGGAGTGTTGGCGTTATCATCGATATTCAGCTTGGCAACGGTGAGTCTGCCTTCATATTCCTCCGCGATTTCTTCGAGAATCGGGGCGATCATCTTGCATGGGCCACACCACTCCGCCCAGTAGTCGACCAGCACGGGGACGTCCGCCTGCAATACGTCAGCATCGAAACTATCGTCTGAAAGGTAAACTATTTTATCACTCACTCGCGTCTCCAGCCCCTTGGCTTTTTCAGGTAGACCGACAATTTAGTCGCATCAGTTTTAACTGTCAATAATGCAGGCGGGTAGCAAAACCTCGCCTGTTCGGTACACTCAACTCATATAGGTAGTGATCGAAAACATCTTTTTCAAATCGCAGCGCAGGTTTTTATGCAATTTGCTACCATAGCGCGATCATATCCGTAACCGGGGTCTTTCCGTAGCATGGGGCAACAACATTTAACCGAGCAGAAACTCAGCTCACTGGACCTGGATCCGCGCTTGCTGAACGCTCTGGACAGGCTCGAATTCGACTTTTGTACGCCGATCCAGGCGGAGGCGCTGCCGCTGCTGCTTTCCGGAAAGGACGTGTCCGGGCAGGCACAGACGGGCACCGGTAAGACGCTGGCCTTCCTGCTGGCCTGCGCGCAGCGCATCCTGTCCTCGGAAAAAGAGGCAACCGCGCCCGGCAAGCCACGCGTGCTGATTCTCGCGCCAACGCGGGAGCTGGCCATCCAGATCCACAAGGACGCCGAAAAACTGTTGCGCGATCTACCCCTGAAGCTTGCTATCTGCTATGGCGGCAAGGCATACGAGCAGCAAAAAAGGCAGTTTGATGAACCGGTCGATATTCTCATCGGCACGCCAGGACGACTGATCGATTTTTTCAAACAGCGGCTATTCGACTTTAAATCGATCGAGGCCCTGGTGCTCGACGAGGCCGATCGCATGTTTGACATGGGATTCATTGCGGACGTACGCTATATGTTGCGACGCCTGCCCGATCCCGAGAAACGGCTTAACATGCTGTTTTCCGCGACCATGGCACAAAAGGTCATGGAACTCGCCTACGAGCATATGAACCAGGCACAATTGATCAAGATCGATGCCGATACGCCCGCGGTGGAGCGCATCGAGCAAAGCGTCTATCACCCGGCCAACCACGAAAAAATTCCGCTATTGCTGGGCCTGATCCGGAAATTGCAACCGCAGCGCAGCATTATTTTCGCCAACACCAAGTACGCGACGATCAAGATCTGGGAATACCTGCAGGGAAACGACCTGTCTGCAGCGATCATTTCCGGAGACATTCATCAGAACAAGCGCGAGCAGCTGCTGAAAAAGTTCCACGACGGCGAATATTCGATCCTGGTCGCAACCGACGTGGCCTCGCGCGGATTGCATATCCCGGACGTGACCCACGTTTTCAACTACGATTTACCGGAACTCGGCGAGGATTACGTGCATCGAATCGGACGTACCGCGCGCGCCGGCAAGTCGGGTTTCGCAATCAGTTTTGCCTGCGAGGATCACGCGATGAACCTGATCGATATCGAATCCTACACGCGCAAGACCATCCCTACGGAATCGATCAGCAATGATTTACTGGTCAAGCCCCTGCCGCCGATCAAGATGAAGGGTGGCCGGGTCAAGTCGCACGGTAAGCCCGGCAGGGGAGGTAACCAGCAGCGTTCGCGGCATAACAGGGATTCCTCGCGACCTCATCGTCATCAAAGCAAGAAAGCCGTATGAGTAAACAAAGAAACATTTTACTGCTGGGGGGCAGCGGGTTTATCGGCAAACAGCTCGCGTTTGCGCTTGCCAACCGTGGCTGGCAGGTGACGGTGCCGAGTCGGCGACCGCATCGCCACCGGTCGCTGCTGGTGCATCCCGGGATCCGCCTGCTGGAAGCCAATATCATCGATTCCGCGAGCCTCAAGGCGCTCTGCGCGGATCACCAGGCAATGATCAACCTGGTCGGGATTTTGCACGAAAAACGCAAGGGCGATTTTCGCCGTTTTCATGTCGAGTTCATCAAGACCGTGGTCGACGCCTGCAGCGAGACCGGGATCAAGCGCTTGCTGCACGTCAGCGCCCTCGGCGCCAACGAGGCAACCGGCAGCAGTCTCTACCTGCGCTCCAAGGGCGAAGGTGAAAACCTGTTGCATACCTTCGGCCAACGCGGCTTGCAGGTTACCAGCTTCCAGCCCTCCGTGGTTTTCGGCAAGGGTGACGCGTTCATCAATCGCTTTGCCGGAGTGCTAAAGCTGTGTGTCGGTTATTTCCCGCTGGCCTGCGCCGATAGCAAGCTGCAGCCTGTATATGTCGGCGACCTGGTCGCGAAAATCGTCGCCTCGGTCGATAATCGCGCGACTTATTCGAAACGGTACCCGGTATGTGGGCCGGAAATCTTCACACTACAGCAAATCCTGGAGTTGATTATCGATACCCTGAAGCTTCCGGTGCGCGTGTTGCCGCTTGGCAAGGGATTGTCGCGGCTGCAGGCGCTAATCCTGCAAAACCTGCCGGGAAAGCTGTTCACGATGGATAACTATCGCTCGCTGCAGACCGACAACGTTTGCCAGGACTGCGAGCTTTGCCAGACCAGCCTGCGGCAATACATCCACGGCCTGGCCGACATGTTTGGTAACAAGCGAACCTACGATGCTTTCCGCAGAAACTACCCTTCTGCGGAAAGGCCGGGGGACGACCTCAGGTGAAGATATACCGCGTCGGCGGCTGCGTACGCGACCGCCTGCTCGGACTACCGGTAAACGACATCGACTGGGTGGTAACAGGCGCTACCGCCACGGAAATGCTGGCGCTGGGGTTTAAATCTATCGGCAAGGATTTCCCGGTTTTCCTGCACCCCGAAAGCAAGCAGGAATATGCGCTCGCGCGCAGCGAGCGCAAAATTGCCCCCGGTTACCACGGTTTCGAAGTCAGCGCCGATCCCGCTACCACGATCGAACAGGACCTGCTGCGCCGCGACCTGACGATCAACGCCATCGCCGAGGATGAAGACGGAAACATCATCGATCCCTACGGCGGACAAAGAGATATCGAGGCGCGCACCCTGCGCCACGTCTCCGCGGCTTTCATCGAAGATCCGGTGCGGGTGCTGCGGGTTGCCCGCTTTGCAGCCAGGTTTCACCGGCTGGGATTCACACTCGCCGAGGACACCTGCAAACTGATTCGCCAGATGGGCCAATCGGGAGAACTCGAGGCGCTGGTTGCCGAGCGCGTTTGGATCGAGCTATCGCGTGCGCTGGACGAGGCCGATCCCGCCGTTTTTTTCACCACCCTGCGCGATTGCGACGCACTGGTACGGCTGTTTCCCGAGATCGACGCCCTGTTCGGCATTCCGCAAACCGCGAAATATCATCCCGAGATCGATACCGGCCTGCACCTGATGATGGCGCTGCAAAAGAGCGCCGAACTCGGTCACGACAACGAAACCCGCTTCGCGGTGCTGATGCATGACCTGGGCAAGGCGGTCACGCCCGTGGAGATTTTACCCGGGCACAACGGACACGAGGCGCGTGGCAGGCAACTGGTGGCCGCTTTCTGCAAGCGCTGGCGGGTACCGAAAGCGCACAGCACGCTGGCGTTGATCACCACCGAGTATCATACCCTGGTGCACCGCGCGCTGGACCTCAGGCCCTCGACCCTGCTCAGGCTAATGACCCGGGCCGACAGCCTGCGCAAGCCGGAGCGCTTTCAGAAAATGCTCGACGCCTGTCTCGCCGACCTGCGCGGTCGCAAGAATTACGAGGACGCTCCCTACCCCCAGCGCGATTTCCTGGCACAGCTTGCCGCCAGATTGCGCGACATGGACATCGCCGAAATCCAGCAACGGGGACTAGATGGCAAAAACCTCGGCCAGGCGATCGAGCAGGCGAGGCTGCAATTGATAAAGCGGGAAAAGGCCCTATTCCTGCAGGATCCGCGCTAGGTTTCTGTCGACGAGTCTGAGTACCCGCGGCAGCGGCGTCAGGTACAGCAGCATGCCGGCCGCAATGCCGGTTCCATTGGCGACGACATCGCCCCATTCCGCGAAACGGTAAGCCGTCATCCCCTGCAATAGCTCGATTGCCATGCCGTAGGCAAGCAGCCCCGCAAAGGTCCAGCCCAGGGCCTCCCGGTGAGAAGCCAGCAGGCTGAACCAGCCGGCCAGGATAAAATAGGTGACCGTATGCGCCAGCTTGTCGTCGACGCCGATCTCCTCTGGAACGGGCACCAGCGACAGCACGGCAACCAGCAGCAGCATCAGCGCCCCGAGCCCATACCAGAGCGGGTAAAGCCTGAGCCGGGATCGCATCGATGCGCGGTTGTCGGTGTCGCCCATTCGCGCCGCGTCCTAGCTCAATATCACGATGATCGCGACACCCAGCAGCACGCGGTAGATGACGAACGGCAGCATGCCGAGCCTGTCGACGAGTCGCAGGAAAAAGTGGATACAAAGCCCCGCAGCAACCGCCGACAGCACAACTGCCATCAGTAAATCAGCCCAGGCAATCTCTTCGAGCTCGGTGAACATGCGTATCGTCTGTAATATGCCGCTGGCAAAAATAACCGGCATCGCCAGCAGGAACGAAAACCGCGCGGCGGCCTTGCGGGTGAGGCCGACAAACAGGCCCATCGTGATCGTGATTCCCGCGCGCGAGGTTCCGGGGATCAGCGCCAGGGCCTGGCAGCAGCCGATTATCAAGACGTCCTTCAAGCGCAGCTGATACTCGCAGCGATCGCGGCGCGATCGAATGTCGGCAAACCACAGCAGTAAGCCGAAAGCAATCGACGCCACCGCAATCACCCAGGGCGAGCGCAGTTTTTCCTCGATGGGTCCCTGCAGCAGAAACCCGGCGGCAACAACCGGCAGCGTGCCGATAATCACCCACCACGCCAGCAGGCTGTCCTGGTCGGATCCGCCGCCGGCGAGCGATGCTACCCACGACTTCGTCATCCTTCCTACCTCGGCACGGAAATACGTCAGCACCGCGAGCAACGAACCGAAATGAACCGCCACGTCGAACACCAGCCCCTGGTCGGGCCAGTTCAGAATCCGCGGCAGTAAAACAAGGTGGGCCGAACTCGAGATCGGCAGGAACTCGGTCAACCCCTGCACGATGGCGAGAATAATGATATGCAGGTTATCCACGCGCGTGGCTGCGCCGCATCGCGGGCATGTCGAAGGCCACGTTCTTCTGCATTGCCAGCACCTTGAACTGCTGCCCCATCTCCTGCGGCAGGCTCAGGGTCTTGACCTGCTGCGCCACGGCAATCTGCGCGCGGACGTCCGCGCAAGCGGATAGACGTTGCGCCTCGTCCAGCAGGCCATTCGCTATCAGAAAACGATGCTGAGCGACCAGCCCGGTAATAGCGAATCCGCCGGCCTCGGCGGCGTCGGCACTGGCGTCGAAGTCGACGTAGGCGGTGATATCCTGTAACCCCGGGTATACCAACGGGTCAGAATGCACGCGATGCCGGTAGTAACAGCCGAGCGTGCCATGAGCGCGCGCGGGATGATAATACTCGTTCTGCTCGAATCCGTAATCGATGATAATCGCCACGGCATGCCGACAACTCTGCGCCAGCGCCTTGAACCAGGGGCGCAGGTTGAGATTAAGTTCGCAGCGGTAATCGGGCGGAAGCTCGCCGAGCCTGGCCTCGATCGCGCGGATCGCCTGCAGGGCTTCCCTTGCAGGTTCGAACGTCTGCCAGGCAAAACGCCCGCCGTCATAGCCGACTCCGAGTTCGCGCCAGTCGTCCTGCTTTTGCAGGATATGCACCGGCATCGCGTCGAGCAGCTCGTTGGCGATCACGATGCCGTCGAACGCCTCCGGCAGGCTGGTCAGCCATTCGATCCTGGAGAACCGCTCGGCGCTCAGCCGGGCCCGAAGGTAGCGCTGCTGACGCTGCTTCAGCGCGGCACTCAAATCGAGAATCTGGTAATGCCGGAGCGCCGGGAGGGACTCCATAATCTGACCACAGAGACTGCCGCTGCCGGCGCCGATCTCGAGAATCCTTGCGGCGCAGCCCTGCTCGATCAGCACCTCGGCCTGACGCGCCAGGCAGGCGCCGTACAGCGGAGATATTTCGGGTGCGGTGACAAAGTCGCCGGACGCACCGAACTTGATCGAATCCCCCGAGTAGTATCCGAATCCCGGTTGATATAGCGCCATTCGCATGTACTCGTCGAATCCGATGACCCCACCGCAAAGCTCGATTTGTTCGACGATGATCTCCGCCAGGCGCTTGCTGCAGGCAATCGCAGTCGCGTCGGGCGGCGGCAGCTCGAGCGTCGCGGATTCAGCCCCTGGAAGAGGATTCATCGTCGCTCCGAGTAACGCGGCTGCAGCATGGCGTCTGCTTGTAGTGATGGTATGATGGCACTTTTCGGATTCTGCACACTTATGCTGTTAACTGACAAATCTGTGCTGATCACCGGCGCGGCTAGTCGCCTGGGTGCGCAGATGGCCCGAACTCTACATCAAAATGGGGCAAATCTCATTATTCATTACCGCAGCTCCGCCGCCGCGGCGCAGGCACTGGTGCAGGATTTAAACCGGGAGCGCACCGCCTCGGCGTTGGCGATGGCGGCCGACTTGGCCGACGACGACGAACTGGTGGTGCTAGCCGAGGCCGCCAGTGGCGCTTTCGGGCGACTCGATATCCTGATCAATAATGCTTCGAGTTTTTTCCCGACCCGCTTCGGCGACATCAGCCGTGCAGCCTGGGACGACCTGGTCGCGAGCAATTACCGCGCGCCGCTGTTCCTGGCGCAGGCCTGCTACCCCGCGCTCAGGAAGGCCCGGGGTAACATCATCAACCTGGTCGACATTTATGCCTCGAGGCCTCTCGATCAGCACAGCGTCTACTGCAGCGCCAAGGCCGCAAACCTGATGCTGGTGAAATCCCTGGCGCTCGAACTCGCGCCCGAGGTTCGCGTCAACGGCATCGCGCCAGGCGCGATACTGTGGCCGGAGTCCGGAGACAGCAAAAACTACCAGCAAGCCGTTCTCGAAAGCGTGCCGCTGCGGCGCATGGGTGATCCCCGGGACATTGCAGATACGGCCTTATTCCTCGCCACCAGCGATTACATCACCGGCGAGATCATCCGCGTCGACGGCGGGCGCATGCTGCGATAGCGATAAAGCCATGAGTCAATACTGGAGCAAACTGGTCCACCGGCTGGAGCCCTATGTCCCCGGCGAACAGCCGCAGGACCAGGCCTACATCAAGCTCAACACCAACGAGAGCCCTTATCCGCCTTCCCCGGCGATTCAACGGGTTCTCGGAACCTTCGCCGCGGAGAACCTGCGCCGCTATCCCGACCCGCAGAGCGGTGACCTGGTCACGGCGCTGGCCGCTTACCATGGCCTCGGTGACGACCAGGTGTTTGTCGGCAACGGCTCCGACGAGGTCCTGGCGCACGCCTTTCAGGCCTTGCTGCAACAGGATACACCGATCCTGTTCCCCGACATCAGCTACAGCTTCTACCCGGTTTACTGCGCGCTTTACCGGATCGACTTCGAGCGCATCGCGCTCGACGAAGCGTTTCGCATTCGCGTCGACGATTACAGGCGCGGCAACGGTGGTGTCATCCTGCCGAATCCCAACGCGCCTACCGGCATCGCGCTCACGCTCCGGGATATCGCGAGGCTACTCGAGCAGAACAGATCATCCGCGGTCATTATCGACGAAGCCTATGTCGATTTCGGCGCCGCTACGGCGGTGCCTCTGATCGCGGACCATCCCAACCTGCTGGTCACCCGGTCATTTTCCAAGTCGCGCAACCTGGCCGGCCTACGCCTCGGCTATGCGCTCGGTCACGCGGACCTCATCGAGGGCCTGCAACGCGTCAAGAATTCCTTTAATTCCTACCCGGTGGACAGCCTCGCGAGCAGCATTGGCCTGGCATCGATCGACGACGAGGATTACTTTCAGGACTGCATTCGACGCATCGTCGCAAGCCGCGAGAAACTGGTCACAGACCTGCGGCAACTCGGCTTCGAGACATTTCCATCGAGCGCCAACTTCGTCTTCGTGCGACACCCAGATCGCAACGCCGAAAAACTTTACTTCGACCTCAAATCGGCCGGTATCCTGGTGCGTTACTTCGGCGGGGCGCGTATCGACGACTGCCTGCGCATCACGGTCGGCAGCGACGACGAATGTGCCGCGCTGATTTCCGCCCTGGCAAGCCTCCTGAAATAGGCCCACAGCCCCGGCCAGGGAGGGAGCGGATGGCAACCCGTGGCGGCCTAAAAATCGACCGGATAGAGCTCGAGGCGCGGGGCATCCGGCGCCATGCGCGACCATAACACGGCATAACTCTCGCCGGTCTCGGGATGGGAGCCCTCCGGGGCGATATCCTGCAGCGGTCGCAGCACGAAAGCGTTTTCGAGAATCTCGGGGCGCGGAACGCGGATCCCGGGCAGGTCGAGAATCAGGTCGCCATAGGTCAGAATATCGAGGTCGATCGGGCGACTGGCAAACTTCGGCAGGCTACGATCGCGCCCGAGGCGGTCCTCGATTTCGCGAAATATCGCAGCCACCGCGGCGACGTCGAGGTCGGTATCGAACCCGGCCACCAGGTTCAGGAAATCGCTACCGTCGAAACCCACCGCGGCCGAATTATAAACCGGCGACAATTCGATCTCGCCGAAGCGGTCGCGCAGTATAGCCACCGCCTCGCGAATCATCGCCTCACGCTGGACGTTACTGCCGAGTCCCACGTAGACGCGCACGCTCATGCCGGCCGGGTACCGCGTTCGATGATCACGCCGACCGACTTCGAGCCGCGCACCGCGCCGGGCTTGTGCAGTGTCAGCTTGATCCAGGGCACCGCGAACTCGTCGATTACGATGCTGCAGATTTTCTCGGCCAGCGCCTCCACCAGTTCGTATTCGCTTTGCTCGACGAACTCGATCAGGCGCTTGGCCACGCTCTTGTAACTCAGCGTATCGTCGATATCATCGGATTTGGCGGCCTTGCTGATGTCGGTCGCCATTTCGATATCGAGGCTGATCTTCTGCCTGATCTTGCGCTCCCAGTCGTAGATTCCGATAACGGTTTCGATCTGCAGGTCGTGGATAAATACGATGTCCATCGAGTCACTATCCGGGGGTTGATTATGCAGGCTGCAATGTTAGCCGCTGACGGTCGCAAAAGGAAACGCCAAATACCTGAAATACGGAAAGATTCCGGCCCGAGGCGGCTTGAATCCTGGATATGCTTCTGGTAGAGTTCGCGCCCTCGAAGCAATCTCGCTATTCTACGGAGTTCCACCATGTCCCGGGTCTGTCAGGTAACCGGTAAAAGACCGGTTTCCGGAAACAACGTTTCGCACGCGCATAACAAGACGCGGCGCCGCTTTTTGCCGAATCTGCACGAGCACAAATTCTGGGTCGATTCCGAGACTCGCTGGGTCAAGCTGCGTGTTTCCACCAAGGGCATGCGCATCATCGATAAAAACGGCATCGACGCGGTTATCGCCGACATGCGCAAGCGCGGCATCAAATGCTAGGAGCAGAATCATGAGAGATTTAATCAAACTGGTATCCAGCGCCGGCACCGGTCACTACTACACCACCGACAAGAACAAGAAGAACACCCCCGACAAGCTGGTGTTCAAGAAATACGACCCGGTAGTGCGCAAGCACGTCGAATACAAAGAGGCCAAAATCAAGTAACACGCCTCCCCTCGGGTCAAGCAGAAAAGCCGGCTTCTGCCGGTTTTTTTGTGCCTACGGGTTTAACGCATCGCGGGCTTTCATATCGTAACCAGTAGAGTATGATTAGCGCGATCAAAATCCCCGGGGAATTCATGACTGAGGCACTCGTTCAGGTCGAAAACCTGTCCCGTTACTACCAGAACAACTGCGCTATCAGCCACCTTAGTTTCAGTTTGAAAGCCGGCGAAGTACTCGGTTTTCTGGGGCCCAACGGCGCCGGCAAGTCCACCACGATGCAGGTGATCAGTGGCAACCTTGCGCCCAGCGAGGGCGAAGTCACGATCGCCGGCCACGATATAATCGAGGCGCCGCGCGAGGCAAAGCGCAACCTCGGCTATTTGCCTGAACATCCTCCCGTGTACCGCGATGCCTGCGTCGACGAGTACCTGGGGTATTGCGCCCGCCTGCATCGCATACCCCGCGCCCGGGTGCCGCAGGCGGTTGACCGGGTTAAACAGCAGTGCGGGCTGGAACAGGCCGGTAATCGACTGATCGGCAACCTGTCGAAGGGATACCAGCAAAGGATCGGCATCGCGCAGGCGATAATTCACGACCCGCCGGTGGTTATCCTCGATGAGCCCACGGTCGGACTCGATCCGATCCAGATTCGCGAAATTCGCGAGCTGATACGTTCCCTGGGCAGCGAGCGCAGCGTTATCCTGTCGACGCATATACTCTCGGAAGTCCAGGCCACCTGCGATCGCGTGCAAATCATCCGTGCCGGCGAACTGATCTACAACGCCACCACCGAATCGCTGAACCAGGGGCACGAACATTCGGTCAGGATCGCGCTGCGCAAGGACATCGACCACGAACAGCTTTTCGCGATCGACGGCGTCGATCATGTCGACGCCATCGATGCGGGTCGGTTCCGCCTGTTTCTTGCTCCCGGCGCAAATCCGGATGCGTTGCTCGCGGCGTCGGTGCAACAGGGCTGGGGCCTGTACGAACTGATTCCCGAGCAACAGTCGCTGGAAGACCTGTTCATAGAGCTAACCCATACCGAGGAGGCGGCGCGACAATGATCTGGGTTATCGCGAGGCGCGAATTGTTCGCGATGTTTTTGTCCCCGCTTGCCTGGGTGATTCTCGCCGTTATTCAAATCCTGCTCGGTTACATGTTTCTGACCAACCTGGATAATTTCTTCCTGCTGCAACCGCAACTGATGCAACTCGCGAACACGCCGGGCGTCACCGACGTCGTGATTACGCCGCTGATGCAGGTCGCCGCGATCATATTGCTGATGATCATGCCACTGCTGACGATGCGCTCGATCGCCGAGGAGAAACGCAATCGCACCCTGAGTCTGCTGATCTCGTCGCCGCTCAGCATGTCGGAAATCGTGCTCGGCAAATACCTGGGCCTGCTGCTGTTCGTCGTTATCCTGGTCAGCATGTTGATGTTGATGCCGTTGTCGCTTTACCTCGGCACCAGCCCGGACGGCGGCAAGCTGCTGTCGATTTACCTCGGCATGCTGTTGTTGCTGGGGACCTTCGCGGCGATCGGCCTGTACCTGTCGAGCCTGCCCGAAAACCAGACCATT
>JAOTTY010000060.1 GCA_029864185.1 Gammaproteobacteria bacterium | reverse complement strand
TCAAGCGAGGTTATCTGGCCACTCAACAGCCCGCGGCTAAGCGGTGCGTAGGCGACGAAACCGATGCCGAGTTCGCGGCAGGTGGGCAGAATTTCCGCCTCGACGTCGCGGCTCGCGAGCGAGTACTCGGTCTGCACCGCGGCCAACGGGTGCGTCGCCTGTGCGCGACGAATCGTGTTCGCGCCAGCCTCGGATAGCCCGATCGCACCCACCTTGCCCTGCTCGATCAGTTGCGCCATCGCGCCGACGGTATCCTCGATCGGTACCGACGGATCCATACGGTGCAGGTAGTACAAATCGATGAAATCGACGCCCATGCGCGCGAGCGCCTTGTCACAGGCCTCGAACACGTATTCCGGCTTGCCGTTGACCTTGCGCGTTCCGTCCGGCAGACGCATGTTGCCGAACTTGCTGGCGAGAAAAACCCGGTCACGGATTCCAGCAAGCGCGCGGCCGACGAGTTCCTCGTTCTTGCCGCCGGCGTACATATCGGCGGTATCGATCATCGTGATCCCGGCATCGACCGCGGCATGTATCGTCGCAATGGCCTCCTCAGGATCCGGCGTCGCGTAAATGGGCGTCATTCCCATGCAGCCCAGACCCAGCGCTGACACCAGAGGCCCGTTTTTTCCAAGTTGACGTTTTTGCATTGTTTGCCTCCTCGACGTATCGGTTTGTTACGGCTCCGCCAGGTAAATTCCCACGCGTGATTATACCCTACAAGCGCCCTGGTGTTAGGCCTGCGGCCGAAACTCGACCACTTCGAAACCACGGTTGCGATCGAGCAGATAAACCAGCCCGCGCGCGTCGAGGTCGACATCGTTGGTCTGCGGACTGGGCTCGTCCGCTGCCGGGGCCGGGATGTAAAAGCCGGTCTCCACGGGCCGCGTCGGATCCGCGATATCGACGATGCGCAAGCCACCGGAAAACCAGGCACAATAGACCAGGTGGTCGTCGATGTGCTCCTGAAACTGGTGCATGCCGAAACGTCCAGGTGCACGCGACCAGGGCGAATCCATCTCGCTGACGTGGAACGTCGACAACGGCGTGATCGCGTCCAGATCGGTAACGTCGAACAGCCATAATCCAGCGTGAGGCTGCCCATGCCGATGTTCATGTTCCTCGTCGGCCACCACCGCGACACGCCGTCCATCGAGGCGTCGCGTCACCGGCAGTACGGTGTGCGTGGGCTCGACCACCCAGGGATGGTAACTATAGGCCGCCCGGGTTTTCGGGCTGGAGATGTCGCTGATATCGATGACGCGAAAGCCGGCATGCCATACCGAAGCCCACAACTCGTCGCCAACGCGTAGCGCGTGGTGCAAGCGATGGCCGTAACCCTGCCAGGTCGGCGTCTCGCCACCTGCCAGGTGCTGTCCGGGCATCCACCAGCGCGCGACTTCTTCCGGCTTCTCGGGATTTATGAGGTCGTAGATGACGAGGATATTACCGAGGTAACCGGGCATCTCGGTCGAGATATAGGCATAGCGTTCATCCAGGTCGAATCGATGCACGCCGAAACCATGGGTACGCTGGTAGCTGAGCAGGCGCGGTTGCGCGCGGTCACTGATATCCCAGACCTTGAACCCCCCCTCGTCATAACCGCGCGCCAGCGTTGCCTCGAGAGTATCTAATTCGGCAGCGTCGAGATCCAGCTCGCGGGCAAGCTCACCGGCTTCGGGCCTGCGCCCGAGTGCGTTAGTCAAGGTGTCGCGCGCTTCGGCCAGGCGCTGCGATTCACGACGCAGGAAATGGCGCCGATCCTGCTCGACGTTGGTGACCATGATGTCTCCGCAGACCCGGACCTTGTGACTATGCGACCAAGGGCTGACCTCGAGGCGCGCGCATACCCGCGGTTTGCGCGGATCGGAGACATCGATGATGCTGGTGCCATAAGGCGGCTTCATGTGACCGACGTAGGCGAAACCATCGCTGACCACGACCTGGCCGCCGCCCTCGATATCGAGACGCGACAGGCTTTGGGTATTACGGCTGAGCTCCTGTTTCATTCCGTGGCGTTGGTATTTCCGGATTTCAAACGACCGAGATAGCGCTTCAATCCCGGCGCCAGCAACGACAACAGCAGCAATACCCAAAGCGTGTTGCCGAGCGCCGACGAAAACAGCACGGTCAGATCGCCCTCCGATATACGCAGCGCCCGCAGAAAATAGTTTTCCAGCAGCGGCCCAAGTATGACCCCGATCAGGATCGCGGCGACGTGATAACCGGTGCGCCGGGCAATGTAACCGATGACGCCGAACACGATGGCGACGCCCATATCGAAGACATAGGCGCGCGGCACGAAAGAACCCACCAGCGTAAACGCAATCAGGATCGGCGCCATGTAAACGGTCGGCACCACCATGACGCGCGAAAAGTAACGCGTCAGCGGCAGGATCATCAATCCGAGCAGGACATAGGTGATCAGCATCGCGGTAAACGAACCGTAGGCGATCATCGGCTGCGAGTCGAACAGGTCGGGGCCAAAGGCGACGCCGTGATACTCGAGCACCACGGCCATGATGGCGGCGGTGGCGCCGCCGGGCACGCCGATGATGAGCAGCGGTATCAGCGTGCCGGAGGTGACACCGTTATTGGCTGACTCGGGCGCGACCAGGCCCGGAATGTGGCCGGTACCATAAAGCTCGGGCGTCTTCGAAAGGATGCGCGATTGCTGGTAAGCGACAAAAGATGCGATCGCCGCGCCGGCGCCGGGGATAACGCCGATCACCAACCCTAGCAGGCTGGTCCAGATAACTTCTTTCCAGTGAACAAAGGTGTCGCGGATGCCCTCGAAAGTAGGGCCCCAGCCGGCGTGCTGCTGTTTGATCGCGCCCTGCTCCGACAGGATGGTATTGCGCTCGATAACGACAAAGGCTTCGGAGATGGCGAACAATCCGACCAGAGCCGGAATCAGCGGCACCTTGTCATAGAGTTCGAGAAAACCGAAGGTGCCGCGCGGCGCCTCGTAAACCACGTCGGCGCCGATGTAGCCGATCATCAAACCGAAGAAACCCGCGATCAGCCCCTTGATCGTGTCAGCCGCGGAAATCGTCGCAATCAGGGATATGCCAAACAGCATTACCACTATCATCTCGACGCTATGCAGGTGATAGGCCACCTGCGAAAGCCATGGGATCAGTAACAGCGCGGCAACGGTGGTGATCAGCCCGGCGGCAACCGACGCCGTAAACGAAATCGCCAGCGCCTGCTGGCCGCGTCCCGATACCGCCATCGGGTAACCATCCAGCGGCGTCGCGGCAGCACCCGCAGTGCCGGGGATATTGACCAGGATCGCCGGGATTCCCGCGCCGAGCCGCGACGCGGTATAGAGCGCGACCATGAAGATCATGCCGGTAGCGGGTTCCATCGACAAGGTCAACGGCAGCAGGATGATGATGGTGTTGGCCGCGCTGAATCCGGGAATGGCGCCAACCACGATTCCGAGCAAGGTGGCGGGTATGATGATCCACCAGTAGTCGAGGGTATCGACGAACAACGAAACAAATACGCCGAAATCGGGTGCCATGGCCTACAGCACGCTCTTGAGCCAGTCCTCGATCGGACCGGTCGGGAAACGCGTCTTGAAAAAATACAGAAACACGATGTAGCCGATCACCGAACTCGAAATCGAGATCACTGCCGCATTTCTCCAGTTGGCGAGCGATGAAAGCAGCACGATTGCCGCAAATACGAAGATAAGGGTGGTCAGCGTGAATCCCAGGCTTTCGATAAACCAGACATAGGCGACCGCGAGCGCGAGTAAGCCGATGCGTCGGCTGCTAGTGGGCACGTATCCAAGCATGGCCTGCAGCGATCCCTGCAACCGTAGCGTTTCACGGTGTCGGTGGATCCGCCATACGCTGCGAATGATGAACGCGACGATGGCCATGGACAAAAGGCCGCTGACGACGATCGCGCTGGCCTGCGATATCCACGGGACCTCGGTTATCGTGGTCAGGTAATAAATCGTGAAACACAGCGCGAGTGCCGGAATAATGCAATCGGGCAGTATATTACGCGCTTCTTGTTGTGGATCCTGTTGCATCCGGTTCACCGTGAATTCTTAAGTTTGCGATAAGTAGACACGCAAGATCGTACTGCCCGAACTAACGCGCGCTCGAAGTCGTAAGCCGTTCAGACCGACGCTCCCGGGCTTCGTCACCCGGGGGCAGAGTCTACGGGGTAAGTCGATACTAGCCGGTCAGCAGGTTGCGATATTCCTGACCCAACGAGGTGATGTTGTCGACATATTTGCGACATTCGACGATGCCGCCTGGCGAAATAAGCGCCCAGGACCCCTTGCCCTTGGTAACCGCTTCCTTATAAGCCGGATCGCTAAATACCTTCATGCCGGACTCGCGCAGCTTGTCGAAACGATCGGGATACTTCTCGGCCGCCGCCGTCTTGATTCCGAATGCGCGGGCGCCTGCGGCTATCGGCGGGATCCCGAGCTTGTATTCGGTGTTGATCAATACCGCTCCCGGCGCATCCTCCGGCACCAGGTTCTTTTCGTCGAACAATCCGAGTACCTTGATACCCTTTCTTCCCATCGCCGTGGTGACCGGCAGCACTCCGAGATCCACCTCTCCGGTTAGCACGCCGTTACGCGTATTCTTGCCGCCCGATAGCGGAATCAGGTTCACCTTCATTCCGGTCTTGTTCGCCAGCACCAGCATGCCCAGCGAAGCGGGATGTGCGAGCCGGCTGGTAGCCACGGTAAGCGTACGTTTCTTGCCTTCGGCGACGACATCATCGATGGTCTTCATCGGGCTTTTATCACTGATAAATACACAGCCGGGATCGGCATCGACCATCAGGAAATAAAAGTAATCGTCGAGCGAAAAATTTGGTTTCTTGACGACCCAGTTCAGAACCTCGGGTCCCATGTTGCCAAAAATCAGGTCATGACAGTCGTCCTCGGCCTTGCCCATGTAGGTTTCGTAGCCGACGCGGCCAGCGGCCCCTGGATAAAACGACGGCTCCAGGTCGACGCCCAGGTAATCTTTCCAGACGCCGCCAAAGTTACGAAAGTTACGATCGGCGCCACCCCCGGCACGGGTCGGGATAAATACCTTTATCGTGCGCTCGGGAAAACCGGCGCCATAACTCAACGTTGGCATTCCCGCGGCGGCAAGCCCCGCGGCGCTCAGTTTCAGAAATAAACGACGATTATGATTATTCATGTTCCTCTCCGGTTTGCTGGCGCTTTTCGGTTTGATACTGGCGCCTTTGCCGACAAGATAACCGAATTATCAGATGCAATCAATTCGGTCTGTCGGCCGGCGCGCACGCTAGTCGAAAAGACCTAATGTCGAGTTTGTCTCATCGATTTCGGGCTTGCCGAATTGCCTTCCTGGCAGGAATACCCCGACGTTTCTGCGAATTTTATTTTAACGCGCAAAGCCCCGTTTCAGAGCAGATCGACGCAGCAATCCTGTCTAGCCGAGGATAGGTACGTGGAACCCCCCCTGAAATCCGCGGCCATGAACGAAAAGCTCCCCAGACTCCCCTACTCTTTCAGCAACCCGATGGTCGACCTGCTCCATTTACGTGGCGCTGTTCGCCACAGGTAGCTCGACCCTGCTGCAGGCCCTGGCCAGCCCGTTAAGCGCTTCGGATCGCCCCGTTAGCCCACACCCTACCCAGGCAATGACGGCCAGGACTAGTCCGGAAACCCGATTCAGATAACCCCATCTTCCCGGCGCGAAACGGACCCGACCGGATCTTCGCACAGCGGCTTGGTCGTGCCAGGGCATCAGACAATGACGCATTTTTGCTTTGGCAATTGGGGAATCCAGCGTCTCGGTGACAACTGTGAAATCCCCGTAATCGGGGGTAGAATATCCAGCCCGATCTGATTAACAACCAGGGTCCGTGCCGATGCAGTTCAGCGAACAGCAAGTCCATGAATTCGAGCAAAGCGGTTACCTGTTTTTCCCGAAGGCCTTCAACGCCGGCGAAACCCGGATGCTGAATCAGGCAACCATCGGCGTCTACCAGCAGCAACGCGAAGAGGTGAGGCAGTGGCACCAGGATTATGGAACCTGGGCGCATGACGATACCCTCGCAGCACTGGTCGCCTGACCAGCCATCCGCTTCAGCCCTCAACCTGGATTTATCATGTATCTCTACTCGTCACTGCTGCAACGCCAAGCCGACAACAACCCGGTCAGGGTCGGACTGATCGGCGCCGGCAAGTTCGGTTCGATGTTCCTGTCGCAGGTACCGACCAGCCCGGGGATCGTGGTGACCACGATCGCCGACCTGGATCTCGCGGCGGCGCAGGCGCGCTGCACCGAGGTTGGCTGGGACGACACGCGGGTTGCCGCATGCGAGTTCACCGAGGATGCCGAAGCGATGATTCGCGGCGACAACGTGGATGTAGTAGTCGAGGCCACCGGTCACCCGGCGGCAGGGATCAAACATGCGCTGCTTTGCATCGAACATGGCAAGCACGTGGTCATGGTCAACGTCGAGGCAGATGTGCTGGCAGGCCCCCTGCTTGCGTCACGCGCGCGCGAGGCCGACGTGGTTTACTCGATGGCCTACGGCGATCAGCCGGCGCTGACGATGGAAATGGTCGACTGGGCGCGCTGCTGCGGATTCCACGTCGTCGCGGCCGGCAAGGGCACCAAGTACCTGCCAGACTACCACCAGTCTACGCCGGACACGGTCTGGTCGCATTACGGCCTCAGCGCCGAGCAGGCGGCCGCGGCCGGCATGCGCAGCCAGATGTTCAACTCGTTTCTCGACGGCACCAAGTCGGCGATCGAAATGGCGGCAATCGCGAACGCCGCCGGACTGCAGGCGCCGAACGACGGCCTCGCCTTCCCACCCTGTGGCGTCGACGACCTGGCGCAGGTGCTGCGGCCCGTAAGCGCCGGCGGTCGGCTGGAATTTTCTGGCCAGGTCGAAGTCGTATCGAGCCTGGAGCGAAATGGCGAGCCCGTGCCCAGGGACTTGCGCTGGGGCGTCTACTGCGTGTTCGAGGCACCCAACGACTACGCCGCTGCCTGCTTCAAGCAGTACGGCATGAACACCGACGACAGCGGACGCTACTCGGCGATGTTCAAACCCTTCCACCTGATCGGACTGGAGCTGAACATTTCCATCCTGAGCGCCGCGCTGCACGGTCAGCCGACCGGCGCACCGGTTGGTTTCAACGGGGACGTGGCGGCCGTCGCCAAGCGCGACCTGAAGCCCGGAGAAGTCCTGGACGGCGAAGGCGGTTATACCGTCTGGGGCAAGCTGATCCCGGCGACCGCCAGCGTCGCGATGCGAGCCCTGCCTATCGGGCTGGCCAGCGAGGTCAGGCTCGGCCGTAAAATCAGGCAGGGGCAGGTGGTCACGCTCGACGATATCGAGGCCGACACCGACACCCAGGCCTGGCGGGTGCGCGCGAAAATGGTGGAACAATTCAGCTAACCGAATCGGTTCGAGTCAAAAAACTAAATGGAACACCGTATTCCAGCAAAAGCGCCGTTAGTCGCTGAATCTTCTCGTTAACGGAAGCTGACCAAAACACTGCGGGTAACCAAAACCGGAAGCGGACTGTCGCGACCAGGTCGTGGTAGGTCGGCAAAGTGCCTCTGTGAAATTTAATATCTAACGTGTAGCTATCTAAGAAACGAACGTGCGAAGAACGCTCAGGATCTTAGGGACTGTTCTGAAGGGCACTGCTCCAGCAGTCACCTCATCCACACTACCAGCGAGAAACAGGTCCCGCTCGGGACAGTAGAACAGCCAGCAGCCTGTCGAACCCGTGTGCCCCAGCACCGCAGGCATACGGGTGGTTAGCGTGAACAACCGGGGCAAACGAAATCGCATCAGGCCTGTCCCATACTCGATCGGCCAACCTGGGCAGCGTAGCGCGGAGCGATCCAGAGGAAAGCCGAATCGGTGCCAATTGCTCTGCATGGTCGTGAGGGTCTCCTGGGACCGGAATACCTCGCCGCTCATGAGCGCACGCAGGAATGCCATCATGTCGGCAACGGTGCTGTAGATTCCTCTGACCGACTCGATCAGGTGAGGTATGTTAAGCGGTTCAGCTCTTGCGCGTAGGGTCATAGGTGCTGTCGTCGGGTGTATGGACCGGCTGAGTCCGGGAAAGTACGTCTGTCGCAGCCCCAGGGGCTCGTGGAGCATCCTCTTATGAACCTCGTGCAGCGGCTGCCCTGTCACCGCTTCGATGATCGCGGTAACCAGCATGAAGTTCGTGTCAGAATAGCGCACCTTCGGACGCTTCCCGAAGAGATCCTGGGGCGGAAAATGCGGCTTGAGCTGATCACGCACATGAGCCACCAGCTCCTCGATGGTGAGGAATCGGTCCCCCTCCTCGAGGATACTCTCGATCAGGCTAGGGCCACCCCTCGGGTAATCCTCGAGCCAATCTGCGAGCCCGGAGGTATGCGTCAGCAGATGTCTGACCGTGATCTTTTCGGAGAAGTCGATTCCCTCATATCGATGCAACTTACCGGTAATGGTTTGCGGAAGGTAGGTACTAATCAACTCATCGACGTCAAGGTTGCCGGCCTCATCCAGCATCATCGTGATGGTAGCGTTGTACAACTTGTCGATGCTAGCGATGAAGAACGGTGTATCCTCGACCACTCGACCACCAGAGGCGGTCATGCCCTCGGCACCGATCCACCCGAACGAGCGATCACCGCTCTCTACCGCGACAATTGCCTGCACAATTGGCCTCCGGCTGGTGAGATCACGAAGTAGCCCCTCCAGTCGCCCGATGGTCATGCCTACCTTGTCTTGCAACGTCGTATTCCCAGTATGGCCCTAAGCTGTACCTAAACGGTGATTATGCTGCCAGTGCCGATATAGTACTATGCGTCAATTCCGACCGCTCCAAGCTGGGCGCGGTCATTTCAACGGCAGCTCCTTTAATCGGGCGTCACTGTCAAGCCCCCGTTTTATCGGTTGCTTACGAGAAAGCCGCCGCTCAAACTCTGGGAATCAGCGGCGATAACCGAACCAAAAATGACATCTTTTAGGCCTAATTAATCAATATCTGATTTGAACTTGCATAGGCATAGGGTCAGTCGGTCTATTATCCGCGTATAGCGCGCCTGGCGCAGATGATGCTCGGCTATGATATACCGGCATTTTATGCCACCCGCCGACCAACGCAGTCTTAACCACTGCTCCTTACCAATCCCACACGCCGGGCCGAGCCTGCGTCGTGAGACGATTTAGCGGATGCCTGCCTGTCGATTGCCTCCGGTACTAATCTTCCTTTTTCTGCAGCGCCTCGAACATTGCTTCCCCGGCAAGTGCATGCGTGCGTGCGGTCGGATGGACTTCATCGAAGAAAACGAAGCGATCGAAATTCGCACCAAAATTACAGTCAGGATGAAAGCTGAAGGTCTCCGTGCTGAAGCAGGGGTCGGTTACATTGGTGAAGCCGAACCTGTCAGCTCTTTTCAGTACCTTGTTGAAAAACTTGAACAAGTCGAACTCGACTATGTCGATCTCGTTCCCGTATTCGTCGTCATCCCCCAGATCCTCGGCTACATCGTGCAATGCCGCACGGTAAAGTTGACTGAGCTTGCGTGCCCGTTCAACCAGTTCGGGATCGTTGGTGGCGTCGGCAATTAGCCGGGTTTGGGGGATCGCGCCGATATTGGGCGCATTGATCAACAGAAACGAGCGCGCCCCTGCCTGGGCAAGGGTTTGAATGCCCTGGCGAACTTCATTGGCTGCTGCCCGGACAATCGATCTAGCCTGTTTGAAATCAACCTCGCTCCTTGCGGCACGAATATCGTTGCCCCCGATGAACATGACGTATAGAGCATCTGCCGGGGCTACGAAACCGTGGTTGATCTGGAAGCCAAGGATTTGCGTGTTCAGGTCTTCCAGATTAGCACCCAGAGCGTTGGCCCCCACGACCGCGTAATTGCTGCCAGCATTCAGGCCCAGTACATGTAACGATGCATCGACCGCCAGTCCAAGCCGCGCGGCCAGAGTTTCAACAGCGACCGGGCCATTGCTGATACGGTTCATGAAAAAGGGTGGGGGTAAAGGACCAACCACGGCACCCAGGTTGCCGGTATCGGACAGACTGTCACCAAACACGTAAAGTCGGCTGAAGGAAGTGTCGGCCTGGGCCCAGCTCGTGCACAGCAGCAGCAGCGGAACGAATATCTTAAGGAGATTGCGCGTCCACATTGGAATATCCCTCTTCTCTTATCGATCTTCCTAGTATAGATACCCGATCCTAAATAAGCCATCGGCCATTTCTTTTCCAGGAGATCGTGTCGATTGCATTCGAGTTTTGGGATTTGGGTATATTGACTTGATTAACGCCCCCGCAAATCGCTTGCCGGATCACTCCGAAATTCCGGCAGCCGGGAACTGCACTTGGTCGATTCCCGGATCACCCTAAGCTCGTGAATTACCCAATTCGGTTACTTAGGGGACAAACCACGTTCTTAGATTGTATATTGTAAAAATGCGATAACAAGAAAGTCGTGAGTGACCGAAATTGGCGGTGATCTCAATCGGTCGTCGCAACACATGCGTTAAATCTCTCTGCCCTGCCGGCGTTTCAAACCCCAGGGTTTTGCGCGGGCGTTCATTTAACTGCCGAGCGATGGCATTAAGCTTCGCCTGCGAGTGTAACGATAAATCAGACCCTGAAATTCACAATCTCGGCAGCCGATTTCCGTCCCTCGATTGCTCAAGTGATCGACAGGTCATTTTTTTCTCCGGCACTCTCGGACGGCCAGCACGAGGACGAGTATCAAACAAGTCGTGGAAATTACAATCCACGCTATCTTTCCGGCTTCGCTTTCTACTGGTTTTTGGGTCCAGAATATCACCGCAACATTCGCATGATTTAGTAATGCCAGGACCCCAATAACCACCGAGCAGCAGGCCATAATGGCAAGCCAGACCAGCATGAACAGTTTATGCTTCATTCAGTTCATCGACACTTATCACCTGGCGCTTCGAATCAGCAGTCAGCCACATGCGCCTGTTATACACCCTTGACTACGATCGATTGCCTATACTCCTTATAAACTCCTTTTTTATTGAAACCGGAATCGTTAAAACGCAAATCCAATAGGTAATAATCCTTGTGTTTCGTCCCTGAAAGAATAAATTTGAAATACATTTTTTCTTCGCTGAGTTTCGAATCTGCATAAACAATAATCGCTTCCCTGGATCTGATAATTTCGTATCCAGCCAATCGTATATCTGCTCCCTGGTTCTGGTTTCGAATAGACGCAACCATTCTGGAAAACTCACTGAAAGGCATTCCCTCTTTAAATCTATCGTCGGTCCACTCGTAGGCTAAATGTATGCCTTCATTAGATTTAAATGCCGCGAGACAATCTGCAACAAGCTCGGCCGCTCTACCTCCGTCATGAACGGCAATTCCAGTATTGCAGGCAACCACCAGCAGAATAAACAGAAACGAGGCAAATATTCTCATTTGTCCGGGCGTATATCGCCTCGCATCAGCAGCCCGGCTTTGCTAGGCCCGGCTGCATAGGTTTGTTAGTGTTTTCATATTGATATCTTATTCAGGGCAACTGGTACAAATTCAGGGCAACTGGTACAAAAAACGAGGCCCCACTCTAACTGTCAGCCAGATCCGCCATCAACTTACGCCCGTCAAGCATTTCCTCTTTGGTTCCGAAGTTACACATATAATGATTTTTGTAGCCAGCCCCTTCTATGCGCGCAAACAGTTTACCGAAATCGATCAGCCCTTCGCCGGGAAACATGTGCAGCTCGAATTCACCGTGGTTATCCGCCAATCGCACCTCACCGCAGCGCTCCAGTGGCAGTGCATCGAGAAACCCGTCGATACCTTCGGGTTCCAGCGTGGCATGATTGACCGTGAACGACCAGCCCAGGTTAGGTGAGTCGATACGATCGAAGTAGAATTGACATTCTTCGAGGCTATGCGCCAGGTAGTGGACTTCGGCCATATCGGGTTCGCGATTAAGATTTTCCAGTAGAAATTTTGCCCCGACAGCCTCGGCATGTGCGACCACGCGTTTCAGCCGTTCCAGGCTCGCCTGCATGCGTCGCGCACGGTCGCCAAAGTGAAACCCAGCGTGTATTACGGTCCACTCGGCCCCAACCCGAACCGCGAGGTCAGCGTAGGCTTTGAGATAGTTATCGACCCCGGCCGAAACGAAGGGTGATATTTCCGCGGTGTTGACGCTGGACAGGGTGTGCAGACCGAGGTGAATACCATGCTTTTCACAACGCGAGCGGATATTATCACAGGCCGCGGCGTCAAAACGATCAAGCTGATTGGGCGAAACATCCATCTCCGCATCGATATAACTGACGCCGTTGGCGGCAGCCCAGTCGATGGCATCCTCCAGTGACATCTTGGCCTGCAGGTCAATGCCGATGCGGTCAATTAGATTCATATTTCGTTCTCGGTTTGACAAATTGGCTGATATAGTACCGAAGTCGCGTGCCAGCACAAGGTATTGGCAATGCCCTGGGGTAACGCCACGACGCAGAATCAACCATTGAAATTACCAAATATAACGCCCTTTCAGGGTCAGGTAGGAGGACACACTAATGACCATATCCAAGAAACTAATTGCAACAGGATTCGTGCTGCTCTCGTCTGCACTGTCCATGACGGCGGCGAATGCCGACGTTTTGAAACTACGCCTATCCGTAGAAAGCACCCCCGGTGCCTCGACCCAGCATATGCTCGCCACATTTCGCGACGAACTGAAAAAGGAGATGGGTGATGATGTCGCGATTGAATATTTTGACAGTGGTACCCTGGGTGATGAAATCGTCCACATGCAACAGGTGCGCACGGGTCAGCTGGATGTAATACCGATTGGCTCGGACGCCGTACAGCTCGATCCGAAATGGGCCGTGTTTGATATACCTTTCCTGTTCAAGGACCGTGATGCCGTTGCTGCCGTATTTGATGGTGACATTGGCCGTGATCTCGACCTCTCGTTCCAGAAATCGGCCGGGCTGAAAGTGCTGGGATTTGGTGAAATCGGGTTCCGTAATATTTCCAACAATGTGCGCCCCGTACGCGTCCCTGCCGACCTTAAGGGATTGAAACTCAGAACTCCGGGAAGCAAAACCCGTATATTATCCTTTGAAATGCTCGGCGCTTCACCGATCAAGATGAGCATCGGCGAAGTGTATCTCGCCCTGCAGCAAGGAGTTGTGGATGGCCAGGAAAATCCTCTCGGCAATATTCGAAAATGGTCATGGCATGAAGTACAGAAATATATCTCGATGTCGAATCATGTCTATACGCCAATTACCTTTGTGATGAATCTCAAGCGTTACAATTCTCTCACAGACGCACAACGCGCGGCGGTAGATAAGGCAGCCCGCGCCGCCGTAAAAGCCAGCCGCCAGTACGGTGTCGACAACGACAATAAACTCGTAGCTGAAATCAAAGAGCTCAGCAAAGGCAAAGTAGAGTTCAATGACATCGATGTCGCTGCATTCAAGGCCGCGGCCAAGCCGATTGCGGCCGAAATCGGCAAAATAGCCGGCGAAGAATTCACCGCCAAGGTGATGTCGGCAGTCCAGTAAATGTTTGATACTTACGGGTATTTAGGGGAGCCGCCTAAAGGCGGCCCCCGCTTCAGACTCCGAATATGAATACAAAGGGCGATTCTGACAAAGAACTTCAAAATACTGCAGAAGATCTTGGCGCACAGATAGAAGAAGTCGGTCGTCGGCAGGAACTCGCGGATCCCGATGCCGGCCTCGGTATTGTCGACCGCAGCATAAACCGTATCGTCGAGGCCATAGGGATCCTGGCAATGCTGGCCATCGTCGCCACGATATTTGTCAATGCAATTGGTCGGTATGCTTTCGATGCACACCTGCTGTGGGCGGAAGAGCTCGTGCTGTTACTTTTGCCCTGGCTGGCAATGACAGGCACGTTTCTCGCGGTGCGCCGCGGCACCATGATCCGCATCGATTTTTTCTTCGAACGCCTGCCGGCGCGAGTACGGCGGCCGTTGGCATTGGCCGGATACGTGCTCTGTGTGGCGATGCTGTGTTTTCTCGGCGTAGTCTCGGTTCAGTTTGTACAATTGTTTGGCGCAGACACGAGCCCCTATCTCGACATCTCGACGGGTTGGTCAACCGCTGCCCTGGCTATCGGCGGCTTCGCCGCTGCCGGCGCGTTTCTGGCGCTACTATTACGCGAGTTCGTGGCGGCCCTGCGCGGTGATTCGAACTAGGGCAGCTGCATTGACAGGAATATTCATTATTAGGAGCTGACCATGCTTGGTTCACTGTTCGCTGTCTCGTTATTGTGCCTGCTTCTGGTTTTGCGCATCCCGATGCTGGTGGCAATAGGTGTCGCCGTAGTGGTTAATTTTTATCTGTCAGGTGCCTGGGCACTGACGCTGCCACAAAGCATGATGTCCGGCATGAGTCGATTTGTGCTGGTAGCCTTACCGCTGTTCGTTCTGGCCGGCGGACTGATGAACGCCGGCGGCATCTCCTCGCGATTGTTCGAATTTGCCCGGGCCATAGTCGGCTGGCTGCGTGGTGGTCTCGCCCATGTCAATGTCGTTACCAGCATGTTTTTTGGTGGCATGATTGGCTCTTCCACGGCCGATCTTGCAGGCACCGGATCGATTGTCATTCCGGCGATGAAAAAACATGGCTATCCGGCGGACTTTGCCGCCGCGGTCACGGCGTCATCCTCGGGAATAGGGCCGCTGGTGCCGCCGAGCTCGCCAATGATTCTCTACTCGGCCGTAACCGGCACTTCGCTGGGTGCCCTGTTTCTCGCTGGTTTGATTCCCGGAATACTGCTTGGTCTGAGCCAGATGATCATCATCGCAATTTTGGCCAGGCGCCGTGGCTGGGAGGCGTTCGCCCAGTTTTCCATGCATGAGATCTGGCGCACCGGACGTCGCGCGCTATTGTCGTTCGGACTACCGATTATTATCATCGGGGGCCTGGTCATCGGCGCGTTTACGCCCACGGAGGCCGGTGCCTTTGCGGTGGTATACGCCGCCAGTCTGGCGATATTTGTCTACCGCCGTATCGGCTGGCGAGATTGCTATCGCGTGCTCGGTAACGCGGTGCAGCTAACCGGCGAGTTACTGGTCATCGTCAGCCTCTCCTTTGCGCTCGGTGCAGGACTCACCAACGCCCATGTTCCCGAGGCACTGGTAGTTATTATCGACTTCATTGCTATCGGCGATAGCGAATACCTGCGGATTCTGGCAATGATCTTACTGGCGATCATCGCCGGCATGGTTCTGGATCCGCTGATACCGGTACTCATGCCGATCATCCTGCCAACCTTGCTGGCTTACAACATCGACCTGGTCCATTTTGGTGTCCTTATGGTGATTGCCGTGGTTATCGGCCAGGTTACGCCGCCGATGGCGATCGCTTTGTTCATCGCCGGGCGTATTGCCGAAGTTGACCAGATACGCGTGCTGCGCGCCAACATGCCGTTTTTTATCGGCATCGTTATTTTCTTGCTCATCGCCATTGCCATCCCACAGCTCGCCACCTGGTTGCCATCGGTGATGCGCGACTAGCGAGTAGTTCCTGCACCTTTATTATCTGCGGAGTTCAATATGCTGTTTGTATTTTATATTCTTGATAAACCAGGCACCTCGGAGCAACGTCTTGCGTTACGCTCGGCGCAATACGAACACCTGGGCAAGGTAGAGGCGCAAATGAAAATTGGCGGTCCACTGCTTGCGGAAGACGGTAAAACGATGACCGGCAGTTTACTCGTTATCGACTTCGAAGATCGCGAGGCAGCCCAGGCGTGGTTAGATGAAGCACCGTTTACTACCGGTGGTGTATTTGGCGAAGCGAAAATTCATGCTTATACCCAGAACTGGCCGCGCAGGAATACGTCCTAGCCAGGCCTGTCCTGCATCGATTTACCAGGGCTTTCTGGTCTCTCTAAAATACCTTGGTTTAATGCATGGGAGCCCATAACGCCGCCGACAGACGAATCGACACCTGTCTCCACAAATGGCCTCTACTCGATTTCAACCATGACCGGATTTTAACGGGTAAACGGGGCGCACACCCCCTTGCTGGTAGTAGGGCATCATCTTCGGGATAAGTTTGCGCAGATTCTCTATGCGTTTATCCGGGGCCGGGTGGGTACTGAAAAAATCGAACCGACCGCCATCGCCGGATGTCTTCGCCATCTTTTGCCACAGGCTGACGGCGGCCTGCGGATCGTAGCCAGCCCGGGCGGCGAGCTCGATGCCGATGACGTCGGCTTCCGCTTCCGCGGTACGGCTGTTGGGCAGCTTGATCGCAAGCGCCGCGGCCAGCGAAGCGCCCGCCAGGGCGACTCCCGGTTCGTCGCGGGTGACAGCAAAGGCGGTAACGGCCAGGTCGGTGGCCAGTGCGACGGACATCTTTTCGGCAGTATGCGCGGAAAGGGCATGGGCGATCTCGTGCCCCATGACCTGCGCGAGCTCGTCGTCCGTGGGCTGCAATTTGAGAATCAGCCCCGAGTAAATCGCCATCTTGCCGCCAGCCATACAGAAGGCGTTCACGGTTTCCGGCTCGTCGATGACACTCACGCGCCATTCCCAGCTTTTCGTTTCCGGTCGAAACATAATCGCCTGGGCGATAAGTCTTGCGGTAATCCGGTTGACCCGCTTTGCCAGCGCCGGATCGCTGTCGATCTTGCCGTTTTCATCGAGCGGAGCCAGCATCTTGACGTAGGCCTCGCTGGACGCGCTGATCGACTCTTTTTCCGAGACAATCATCAACTGCGAACGGCCGGTGACGGGATTGGTGGCGCATGCGACGATCGGCAAGATCAGGACAAGTAACCTTAAGATCCGAGCATTCATGAGCGACAAGCGTAGGTTGTTTGGGCGAGACAGGCGTCAGGAGGCTGTTTCATAGCGCCCGATTATATGGCCTTACGGGAATTTAGACTATTGGTCTGAAATGTCGTCAATCGAAATCTGAAATAACGAACGGGAAACCGTTTGACAAGGCTGCCAGGCCAGTATTAGCGCAAACGCTAATAGAAAGGTTTTCGGTTGCGTATTTATTGAGCCGCATTTCCTGGTCCCTCGAGGCAGCTCGAATCCGTCGATCTGCTCTTCCGGATTTCTGAAGTCTTTGCGGCAAGGATCCCCCGGCTATCTGCGCGCCGTCTGGCTGATTCAGGCCCGATAGCAGGCTGTCACTATGTGGTGATAGCCTCGAAAATGAGAACTAGGTCGCAAAAGTTTATCCCGATTATTGGACTACACTCCAACGACGATGCTGAATTGACAGAACGATATGCTCGATTACATTGCTCTTGGAATACTGGTTTTCACGGCGATCAGTCTGCTGTTTGGCGCTATCGCGATTCTTAATATTCCCCATAAAATTGCCGCCGAGCGTAATCATCCTCATCAGGATGCCATCTATTATGCCGGGTGGGTCAGCCTGTTCACGCTGCACACGATCTGGCCACTCCTGTGGATCTGGTCTGCGGCTTACCGCGAAGATACCAGCCCCAGGTTCAGCAAGATGAACGAGGATACCGCGATCAACGACAAGGCGGGTGACAGCGAGCAGTGGGAAGACATCACCGACTCGGTAACGCTGCTGCGTCACCGGTTCGAAGTGCTCGACGACAGGATCGATCGCATCGAAAAAGCAATCATGGCGGCAAGCGAGGCGGCCTGAGCGTCGCGGGCGAGGCAAACGTATGGAATTATTGCTGGTTGCGGGTTACGCCGCTATCTGTATCGCGGCCTTCGCGGTTTTGCGAATCCCACTCAACCGATGGACCGTGCCCACCGCTTCGATTGGCGGGATTGTCATGATTTTCGCGCTCGTCCAGGTACTGAATTACTTCCACCCCTACTCGAGCATGAGCCGACAATTCGTGAATACCGCGCCGATTACACCCGGTGAAATCGCGCAATCGCCAACGGGCGGGGAGCAAAGCATGGTGGCATGGTTCCACCAGAACAGCCTGCCCCACCTCGGCGAAGGCAGCGCGGCGGAAGTGACTTTCGATACCATCCCCGGCAAGGTCTTCTCGGGCAAG
>JAOTTY010000307.1 GCA_029864185.1 Gammaproteobacteria bacterium | reverse complement strand
TCTGGGATTTTACCTGTGGCATTATGATGCGCTGCAGGACTACCTCGGCTGGCCGGCGGCCGACGGGATACCGGCGCATTTCGAGTTGATCGGCAGCCTTACCGTCGAGCCCGATCTGAAAAACGACGAGCCGGGCGGTATTTATATCTGGGTACGGGATCTCGAAGGCAACCGGTCGATCCCTCGTTCGTTTCGGCTGCCGTATCGCAAGGAGACGCATCGCCAGGTCGAGGATACCCTGCGACAGCAGCGCCAGGGGGAACGATTCGTCGGTTCCCCGGTTACGGGGGGCGCGGGCGAGCGAACACAGCTCGAGTTCGAAGCGGTCGCGCGTGACAACCGCTCGCACAAGTCCTCGCTGCAGCAGTGACTAACGCAGCATTGCGGGAAACCCGCATTTCGAATCCCCGGCGTCCTGGGAAGGCGCCAGGGCGCTGCCGGAGTTCGCATCGGTGCCGCCGGCCAGGACCCCGGACCGCAAACTCGTAGCGCTCGCGGTATACCTGCGCGATCACAGGCATCGCGCCCCGTCGGCGCAGTCTCGAGCCGCGATCCGACAGCTTCGTTTTAAGCTAGTCGCGCGCTACGGCAGAGCAAGCTGAGCGTCCGGTGCTAGAGGCGGGCTGCGGCAGGGCGCCTGCGCAGGCGCTAGCCGGCGTGTTCGATGCGCAACAAGATGAAGCTGCCGTAAAAATAGGGTGCATCGAGCATGTCGCGCGTTACCCGTTGCAGCATTTGTATCGCGCTGTCCCTGATTTTTCGATCGAGCCCGGGAATGTCCAGTGCAACCCGTAGCCACAGCGTCATCGGCGCAGTGAACACGAGATCCGGCATGATCCATTTACCGCGCGCGATCGGGATCAGGTTGCGCGTTTTCTGCTGCCAGCGACCCTGTCGCAGGAATAATTCGTGCGCGCTTTGCGTCAGCCGCCTGGCGATTTCGATCGCCGATTCCTGCTCGAACCTGAGGCCGTAGCGATAAAACGCGTACGCGACCTGGGCATAGTCCTCGAGCGCAGCGTCGGCCACGTCGGCATTGCCGGCGAAGCGGATCAGGCGACCATCCCGGTAAAAATTTTGCCGCATGTTCTGATATAGCGCCCGCGCGCGCGCGTCGTAGCGGCGATCGATATCGGCGGCCGCTACGAGTGCGTCGAGCATCATCGCATTCCAGCCGGCCAGGCGCTTGTCGTCGGCGGGCATCGACGCGCCGCCACGGGCTCTGAGCTTGCCGAGAATTGCCGCGTTGCGTTGCGGGTTGCCGGCGGCCCCGGGACCGTCGAGGGGGACGATCAGAAACTCACTGGCAGGGGAGTCGAATTGTCCCAGCTCCGCCATGTAATCCAGTTCCGCGGCGGTCAGTAGCTGCGCCAGCTGATCGCGAGTCCAGAGGTAAGCCGCGCCCTCGCGGTTATGCACGTCTACCGCGGACAGGCTCGACATGTAACCCCCGTCCGGGTGTTTCAGGCTAGTCTCGACAAATTCCAGCGTACGAGCTGCGACCCCGGCGTAACCTTGCTGGGGCCATATCTGATGCGCCTTCAGATAGAGCCGCGCGAGCTGGGCATTGTCATAAAGCATTTTCTCGAAATGTGGCGTCTGCCAGTCCGGATCGGTGGTATAGCGATAAAAACCGTTATTGACATGATCGTGCAGGTTGCGCAACGCCATCGCCTGCAGGGTCAGTTGCACGAAATCGGCAACGTCGCGGTCGAGGCCTGCGGTCCCGCCGATGACTTCGAGCAGCGCGTCGAGCTGGGGTACGTTCGGAAACTTGCTGGTGTTGCCGAATCCGCCCTGTAGTTCGTCGGCAGCGAGCATAGCCTGCGCAACGAATGCCTGCTGTAGATTTGTTGCCGGAATGTCGGGTGCTATGAAGGCCTGGCTTTCCGGTTCCTGCATCTGGGTAGCGAAGAATTCTTTCGCCGCTGCGGCAATTTTCTCGTGGTTTTGTCGCCACTCGCCCTCGAGTTCCCGCAATACCTCGATGAAGGACTCGCGCGGCAAGTAGGTAAAGCCGGTAACCGGGTATCCATCCGGCGTCAGGAACACGTTCAGCGGCCAGCCTGCTGCGCCGCGCACTTTCTCGACAAAGTCAATCAGCCGCTGATCGAGGTCAGGATCGAGTTCGCGATCGACCTTCACCGCGACGTAGCCACGGTTCAGCAGCGTTGCAACGGCGTCGTCTCGGTAGCTTTCGCGCTGCATGACGTGACACCAGTGACACGAAAAATAGCCGATCGAAACGAATACCAGGCGGTTATCGGCGCGCGCGTCGCTAAAGACTTCTTCCTCCCAGTTTCTCCATTCGACCGGGTCATCTCCGTGCAGGGCAAGGTAGGGAGACGGATGCCCGGAAAGCTGGTTCGTGGCCGCCGCGGGCAATACAGCGCAACTGACCAGGATTGCCAGTAATGTCAGCTTCGAAGCGAGGAATAAGCGCATCTTTTGTCCGATATCAAGAACAGGATCAGAAAACGCAAAATACTACCTCACTGGTAATATTGAAAGAATATTAGTAAACTCTAATATTCATGTTCTAATTGCTGATCCATCGCTCTCGGGAGTCTGTTATGCGCGTGCAAAAAATAATTCTGATGCTGTCAGCCGGACTGCTTCCATTCGTGTCTAGCGGCAGCGAAACTCTGCAGACGATCAGGTCCGAACGGATATCGATGCCGCTCGAGTATCGCCTGGACGGCGTCGTCGAGGCTCGTCAACAGGCTACGTTGTCGGCCGAAGTCGCCGGCAAGATCGAGGAAGTCAACTTCGACGTTGACGATTTCGTCGAGAAGGGCGAGGTCGTGCTGAGAATCCGAGATCTCGAGTACCGGGCGCAGCAGCAGAAAGCGCGCGCCGCAGTGGACGAGGCACAGGCGAATCTGCAGGACGCCCAGCTCGAATTCAGGCGCAGCCAGGATCTGCTCAAACAGAAGCTGATTTCGCAGGCCCAGTTCGACCGTGACAGGGCCAACCTGAAGGCGGCGCAGGCGCGCAGGGCATCGGCCGAGGCCAACCTCGCCCAGGCGGAGGAGCAGCTGGCCTATACCGTGGTGCGTGCACCCTACAGCGGGGTAGTGGTGCAGCGACACGTCGAGCCCGGCGAGTCCGTCAACCCGGGTAACCCGATCATGACCGGATATGCCCTGGGGCAGTTGCGCGTCAGCGCCAGTGTGCCGCAGTCCATCATCGGCAGCCTGCGCCAGAACCGCGAGGCGAGAGTGATCCTGCTCGAGGATGAACAGGAGGTCGCGGTCACCAGGATCACGATCCACCCCTTCGCCAACCCGCAGAATCACTCGTTTCCGATACGACTGGACCTGCCGCAAATGGACGACAGGCTTTATCCCGGAATGCTGGTAAAAGTCGCGGTAACGATCGGCAGTCAGCGGCGCCTGCTGTTGCCGCAACAGGCGCTGGTGTCGCGATCTGAAGTCAACGCGGTTTACCTGGTCGATACCGATGGCAATGTCTCGATGCGCCAGGTGCGTCCTGGCAATCGCTACGGCGAGCAGGTGGAAATACTGGCCGGTCTCGATGAAAACGAAATTGTCGCGCTCGACCCGGTACGCGCCGGAATCGAGTACAAGCGTCAGCTGGATGCCGTCCGATGACCCAGTCGCTGGGACCATCCGGATGGGTGGCGAAGACCTTCCTGCGCTCGGAGATAACGCCGTTGCTGGCGCTGATCGGCCTGCTGCTCGGGATTTTTGCGGTGCTGGTTACGCCGCGCGAGGAGGAGCCGCAAATCAACGTCACCTTTGCCAATGTTTTCGTCCCTTTTCCCGGCGCCACGGCATTCGAGGTGGAGCAGGTCGTCAGTATCCCGGCGGAGCAGGTGTTGTCTGAAATCGTCGGTATCGAGCACGTTTACTCGGTGTCGCGACCCGGCCTTGCGATCCTGACGGTACAGTTCGAGGTCGGCGAGGACCGTTCGCAGGCAATCGTAAGGCTCTACAACAAGGTTTTCTCGAATGCCGACTGGTTACCGCAAAACATGGGCGTCGGGCAACCGATCATCAAGCCGCGCGGCATCGACGATGTGCCGGTAGTCGCGCTGACGTTGTGGAGCGAAGATCCAGAACATACCGGTGTCGATTTGCTTCAGGTTGCGCATTCACTCGAGGCGGAGCTGAAGCGTGTTCCCGGCACGCGCGACATTTATTCGCTGGGTGGAACCGCGCGCGCGGTACGCATTTTGCTCGATCCGGTGAAACTCGCCGGCTTCAACATCGATCTCGGTCAGATCAGGCACGGCATCATTTCGGCCAACCAGTCGCGGGACGCGGGTGAGCTTGTCATCGATAATCGGGAGATCACGCTGCAGTCCGGCACCTTTCTGAGCGACGCGGCGGAGGTGCGCGAGCTAGTTGTCGGCCTGTCCGATGGCGTACCGGTGCTATTGCGCGATATCGCGACCATCGAAACCGAGCCAACCCAGGCCGAGCAGCTGGTCTGGTTGGCACCGGCCCTGC
>JAOTTY010000306.1 GCA_029864185.1 Gammaproteobacteria bacterium | reverse complement strand
CGGTTTTCCGCGATGGGCGATACAAAAAAAAGCGGCGCCATGCAAGGCGCCGCTCAGGATTAACGGGAACGGGGTCTCAGTGTCTACTGCATGACCTTGGTCCAGACCTTGTCGATCAGTGACTGCGCCTTGGGCGAGCAGGTCGGGGCGAAAAACACTTTCAGATCGGCCGGGGGGTTGATTTCTGGCGCCGATTTCAGTTCATCCGAGTAGTAGGCTTCGGTTCCCTTGACGGCGTCGCCGTAGCCCTGGTTTTCGGTCAGCATCGCCATGTTGACCGGGTCCATCATGAAGTTCATGAACTTCTTCGCGTTTTCGACGTTCTTGGCGCTCGCCGGCACCACCATGCTGTCATACCAGCCTACCACGCCTTCTTTCGGGTAGGCATAAACGATAGGCGCACCGGTCAAACGACCCAGCCGGGAGAAGCCACTCCAGTGGTTGGTCATCATGGCCTCGCCGCTCGCCAGCAGGTCGCTCATGGTTTCGGAGTTGTAGGCTACGACATATTCCTTTTGCTTGACGAGCATATCCTGGATGTTCTGCATTTGCTTCGCATCCTCCGAACAGAACGGTAGGCCAAGGTAGATGTTGGCGAGGCTGACGACTTCATCCGGGGTCTGGAAAACGCTCAGGCGCCCGCGGACCTCTTCGGAGGGCTCGAAGAACTCTTTCAGGGACTCACCCTTGCCGGAATAGAGTTCGCTGTTATACGAGAACGAAGTGGTGCCCCACTGCCAGGGAGCGGTGTACTCCTGCTCCGGATCCCATTCCGGAAATTTCCAGCGCTCCTTCATGTTCTTGAAATTGGGCAGCTTGTGCACGCCGACCTTCTGGATAAGGCCTTCCCTGATCATGATCGGAACGAAGTTCTGGCTGGGTACGACGATGTCGTAGCCGGTTGCTCCTGCCTGAAGTTTTGCCAGCAGCGTTTCGTTGGAATCGTAAGTATCCACGGAAACCTTGATACCGGTTTCCTTTTCGAACTTGGCGATGAGCTCCGGCGGGGTGTATTCCGTCCAGTTATAGATGAACAATTCGCCTTCGGCCTTTGCCAACCCTACGGTCAGCATCGCGGCAGCCGCGGCAAACAAGGTTAACAGACGTTTCATATGGTTTACCTCCAGTTGGTAAGTTTGGTTTTACTGCAAAGTTAAAATATCAGTGCGCGGTAGTAGTCTGGGTCTTTTTCGAAACGACCCAGTATGCCGTAACGATGGCGATCGAGACAAGCAGTAACACGGTGGAGACAGCATTAATCTCGGGCGTCAAGCCACGGCGGATCATCGAGTAGATGTAGACGGGCAGGGTGGTCGAACCGGCCCCGCCCACCATCAGCGTAATAATGAAATCGTCCATGGATATTACGAACGCCAGCATGGCCCCGGCGACGATGCCCGGCATCAGTAGCGGCGCGGTGACATAACGGAAGGTTTCCCATTCCGACGCGTACAGATCACGGGCGGCCTGTTCGAGGGACGTGTCCATGCCCTCCAGCCGCGCGCGAATGGGCATGAAGGCAAAGGGAATGCAAAAGGTGATGTGGGCGATGATGACGTTGACCAGCCCCCAGTTCATGCCGATGGCCGAAAAGAAAATCAGCACCGCCACGGCGGTGACGATTTCCGGCACCATCAGCGGCAAGGTAATCAACCCGAGCGAAACCGTTTTGCCCCGGAAGTTTCCGCCCCTGGCCAGCACCAGAGCACCGATGGTGGCAATCGCGGTGGCAAAGATAGTCGCCACCGTCGCGACGATCAGCGAGTTCCAGACAGCATTCTGGATATCGTCGTTCTGAAAGGCTTTCAGATACCAGTCGAAACCGAACCCACCCCAGTTCATTACCATGCGGTTGGCGTTGAACGAATAAAATATCAGCACGACGATGGGCAGGTACAGAAAAATGAAGAAAATAATCGTCCAGGCGCCGAGCCCGCGATAGTGGCCCACGGGTAGGCTCTTTTTGCCCCCGGGTACGGATGACGGTTTCTGCATCTTCTCGCTCATGATCAGGCGCTCCCCTCCATCGCCGCCCTGTTTTTTGCCGCCCTGGCGTAGAAAATCAGGGTGATGACCACTGCGGACAACAGCAGCATGGACAGGGCAGCGCCAAACGGCCAGTTGCGTGCCGACGCGAACTGGAACTGAACGAGGCTGCCCAGCATCAGCTTCTTGCCGCCGCCCAGCAGGTTCGGTGCAATGAACGCGCCGAGGCAGGGTATGAATACCAGGATGCAACCGGCGATGATTCCGGGCTTGCACAGGGGTATGACCACCTTGGTCATGACCTCGAAGCGGTTGGCATACAGGTCACTGGCGGCTTCCAGCAGGCGGAAATCGAGTTTCTCCAGGCTAGCGTAGATGGGCAGTACCATGAGTGGCAGGTAACTATAGGTCAGACCGATGGCGATGGCACCATCCGTGTACATCATGCGCAACGAATCTTCGATAATGCCGGCCGCGAGCAGTGGCGTTTCGATCACGCCGCCGCGGCCCAGGATGATGATCCAGGCGAAGGTGCGGATCAGCAGGTTGGTCCAGAACGGGATGGTTATCAGGTAGATATAGAAATTACGGCGGTGCTCGGGCTGCAGCGTGATGTAGTAGGCGACCGGAAAACCGAAAACGAGGCATAGCAGGGTAGCGCCGAAGGATAACTGGAAAGAGCGAAAAATAATGTTTATATAACCGGGATTGAAGACCAGGTTGTCTTCGAGATCATACTCGAAAAAGAGTTTGATATAGGCTGCCAGCGACCCCACCGGCCTGACGCCGCCGTAGGGATTGGGTTCCAGAAAGGAAAACACGCCCATGATAATCATCGGCACCAGCATGAAAATACCGATTATGAAATAACTCGGTGCCAGGCCAAGCCAGCGTCTTCCGGCGGCGCTCCTCGGTAACCAGTCGCTCATTGTGCCAGCACTCTCAGCGCGCGCGCCGAGAAACCGACCGCGAGTGCGTCGTCGATGGCAAAGGGCAGCCTGCCGTCTTCGCGTGGACGCGCCTGCGCGGTTAATTCGATACCGTCGCCCATGTCGACGGTATAAGCCGCCTGGTTGCCAAGGTAAACGATGTTTGCGACCTTGCCGGGACGCTGCCCCGGTTCGCTTGCCCTGTCCGGCGCCGACAGGGAGATTTTTTCAGGTCGCAGGAACAGCGTAACCCGGTCGCCGACCTTATGGCCGCCACTGTTTGCAGCCTCGAACATGCTTTGCGCGCCAATCCTGCAGGTTACCAGGTCGTCGTTGATGCTGACGATCTCGCCATCCAGGAAGTTGGTGTCGCCGATGAAGTCGGCGACGAAACGGTTGACCGGATGCTCGTAGATATTGGTGGGTCCACCGATTTGCTGAACCTCGCCGTTCGACATGACCGCGATGCGGTCGCTCATGGCCAGGGCTTCTTCCTGGTCGTGGGTAACAAAGACGAAGGTGATGCCGGTCTCTTTCTGTAGTTGCTTGAGTTCTTCGCGCATGGCCTGGCGAAGCTTCAGGTCGAGGGCCGAAAGCGGTTCATCGAGTAACAGCACCTTCGGACTCGGTGCCAGCGCGCGGGCGAGGGCGACGCGCTGCTGCTGGCCGCCGGAAAGCTGGTTGGGGCGGCGGTCTCCGAGTTCTTTCATCTTGACCAGGGTCAAAACCCGATCGACCGTGGCTTCGATTTCCTGCCTGGGTTTACCGAGGCGTTCGAGTCCGAAAGCAACGTTCTGGGCAACCGTCATGTGCGGGAACAACGCGTAATGCTGGAATACCGTATTCACGGGGCGCTGATTCGGTTCAAGATTCTCGATCTCGTCGTCGAACAGCATGATTTCACCGCCCGATACCTGCTCGAAGCCGGCGATGAGGCGTAACAGGGTGGTTTTTCCACAACCGGAAGGACCCAGCAGGGTGAAAAACTCGTTGTCGTCGATGGTCAGCGAAACATTGTCGAGCGCCTTGACCGCCTGATTCGAACCCGGGTTATAAATCTTGGTAACAGCACGAATATCGATTGCCGCAGTCATTTTAGAGAATTAAACCTGTCTTGTTGTCGATTATTCCTGGTAAACGCACCCGGAATGGCGCGCTGAATATACAGTCGCCCGGGCCAGGCCGCTGGACGCCTTTGCGCCCGTTAACGGCGCTGCTAGTATGAGTATCAGACACGCTCCTCTCGACCTCTGGTAGTATTCGATGCTTGTGGTCGCACCGTTGACGAGGTATTAAACCGCAGATCAAAAGTAATGGAAAGTATTGTTTATCTATCATCTGATTCAGGCATCCTGATCCTGATCGGCGGCTCAAATTGAGCAATAACCAGCCAGGCATCAGCGCGCATATCAGCTGGGTCTACACCCATGACCTTGATTCCACGACGGTTTTTTATGCCAATGTCCTGGGGCTTGAATGCAGCAGCGACAGGGGCGGAGCGAGAATATTCCGAACCGCCGATAATGCCTACATCGGGTTGTGCAGCGCGTTTGCCGACCGCGTCGT
>JAOTTY010000059.1 GCA_029864185.1 Gammaproteobacteria bacterium | reverse complement strand
TGAAGCCTGGCTGCAGAAACACCTCGACGATCAGCGCCGCAAGCTCCGGGAGGCACGCCACGACAGCGTCAACCCCGATATCCGCCTGTTATTGAAAGTCGACGAGGTGTACCGGCGCAGAGCCGGCGCGGGACAGCTGCCGATGATCGCGCCGAAACGTTTCAACCCGGACAACAAGGCCTGGCTGCCTATCCTGCATACGACGCACGAGGACTTGCATTTTACCGTGCTTTATTCAAATACCGCGCGCGCCCACAGCCTGAAACGGGTTCACGACTGGGTGGTTATCTATTTTTACGACGACCATCACCGCGAAGGGCAGCACACCGTGGTCACCGAAACCCATGGCAGCTTGAAGGGCAAGCGTGTCGTGCGAGGGCGCGAGGCGGAATGCGAAACCTTCTACGACGAGGCGGCGGGCGGTCGATAGACGTAGCGCAGCTGCACCAGGCCGGCACCGAGACCGAACAGTAACAGGATAAACAGCAACAGGCCGCCGAGCAGCGGGATCGTCTGCACCAGCCCGAGCACGAAGATCGTAACGGTGACCGAAATCAGGCGGCGCGCGCGCGACGAGAGATCCTGCCTGAATAATGCCGCGCCGCGATCGGCCAGAAAAAAACAGCCGATCAGGAAACCGCACAGCAACGCGACGCAGTAGAGCGCCAGCACGCTCAACCCCACCCACAGGCCGAGCACGATAATCATCGCGAACAGGGCAGCCACCGGTGTCGCCACCACGAAAATAAAACCAAGCCCGAGGCTGGTAAACGGATCGGCGCGGATGCGCCGTACCGAAGCAACCGTATAATGCGGAAACAGCAGATAAAACAGGATGCTCGCGACCACCAGCGTGATCGAAAAGAACAGGCCGAAGCCGTGGTCGTCGTAATCCGATTCAGCGGCCTCGTAGCTGATCTGCCCACCGACCTGCGCGTCGAAATTGGTCGTCGCCGGAGGCCGCCCGCGAAACAGCAGGTTTCCGTCGATGCGCGCGGATTCGAGGATCTGAATATCGCCGCCCTCGAGTTCGACATCGCCGCGCACCCTGCCCGAAAGTCGAATATCGCCGCCGACCACCTTGAGGCTGCCGGCAACGGTACCCGCGACCAGCACTTCGCCGCCGGCAATCCAGGCGTTTCCTCCGACCGTCGCCGCCGGGGACAGCGTAATGGAACCGCCGCTCGCGGCGAGGTCGTCGCCGATGCTTGCATCGATGACGAGTTCACCTCCGGTGACGCGCACGTCGTCTTCTACGATCCCGCGAATCTTCAGGGTGCCGCCCGCGGCGATGACGTCCCCCGCGACGCGGTGCCCAATATAGAGTTCACCGCCCGCGACGATGACGTCGCCGGCAACGTCGGCGTCGATGTCGACGGTACCGCCCGCCGCATAGTAATCGTCATCGATGCTGCCGCGCGCGGTCACGCTGTCGGCCGCATCCATCGCGGCCGGCGCAGCGCAGGGAAGGATCAGTACAATTCCGAGAATCCAGTGGAGGGTTATCCGGTAAAGGCATGGCAGAGACCGGTCAGGCGTCGTTGCTGTCACCCTGGTTCTCCAGTTTGGCCGGCCTGGGTTCGCCCTTCGGCCAGGCGCCGAACGGATAGGGATGGTATTCGGAATTAAAGGTCAGGAACTGCAGGGTTTGATAGATGTAGGTGCTGATTCCCTGTCCCAGTTTCAGCAGACGCTCGTTGGTCTCGCCGGTAAACAGCTTGAGCAGAAACTGAAACAGGATGATGAATCCCAGCACAATTTCGGCGAGCCGGGAGAAAATGATATACAACAGCATGTACAATCCACGCATCCAGGTGGACTGGCTTTTCAGGTTGTTCTTGACGTCGTTGCTCATCGTTATGTGGCCCTCGGCTGGAATTTTTATCAATATACTCGCGCAGGCCATAAAATCTAGCAGTAACGGGACCAACATGGATTGATCTGGCTCAATGTCCGCGTGCACCGCAACCGCTTAGACTGTGAAAAAGGCAAGGTCCCGTTGAGCGTCGGTAAATATCGTCACGCCATAATGATATTATCGCAACAGGACTGTCCAACAACGCGATCACCGGCAGGGAGAACTATTCGCAATGGCGACTGCAAGGAAATTGATCGGAGTCTTTTGCCGGGCCGGCCTGTTGTGGCTGGGCCTGACGCTGGCGCCGACTGCGGCTGGCGCGGCGGAAGCCGTCAATCCCGATCCGCGCGACCTGATTCGCGCGGCGATGGAACACTGGCGCGGAATCACGTCCTATTCCGAGATGACCATGATTATTCATCGCAGCGACTGGGAACGCCGCTTTTCGATGCGCGCCTGGACCGAGGGCGACAAGCTGTCGCTGGTGCGCGTCACCGAGCCTAAACGCGACGCCGGCAACGGCACGCTGGTCAAGGACCAGGACATGTGGACTTTTTCGCCGAAGATCAACCGCATCCTGAAAGTGCCATCGTCGATGATGAACCAGAGCTGGATGGGTAGCGATTTTTCCAACAAGGACATCAGCAAATCGACCGACATCATCGACCAGTACGATCACCGTCTGCTGAAAACCGAAACCACTGGCGAGCATGTCCAGTACACGATCGAATCGATTCCCCACGAGGAGGCCGCCGTGGTCTGGGGCAAGGAAATCGTCGTCATCCGCGACGATTACGTGATGCTACGCCAGGAGTTCTGGGACCAGGACGATATCCTGGTCAAGGTGATGAAAACGACCGAAATAGCGATCATGGACGAGCGCAGCATCGCAACGCGCATGCGCATGCAAAAAGTCGATACCCCCGGTGAATGGACCGAAATGATCGTCGACGACATCGACTTCGACGTCGAGCTGGGTGCCAACCTGTTCACCCTGTCGAGCCTGCGGAATCCACGCCCGTGATCAACGTGACCCTGCGCATGGCCTGGCGCAATCTGTGGCGACACGGTCGACGCACCTGGCTCACGATCGGCGCGATGATTTTCTCGAACACGTTGCTGGTGTTCTCGATGTCGCTGCAGTTCGGCAGCTACGACATGATGATCGACAACACCCTGCAGGCTTTCTCGGGTCATATCCAGCTGCAGCACCCGCGCTACCTGGATGACCCGAAGATGCGCTACGCACTGCCTGGCGCCGTCGCCACCGCGCAGCGACTGCGCGACGAGATCGGCCTGTCTAGCATTAGCGCCCGTGCCGCCGGGTTCGCGCTCGTATCCAGCAACGATCGCTCCTACGGCCTGCAGATCATCGGTGTCGACGCGGATCACGAACCCCTGGTCTCAACCCTCCCCGGCCTGGTCAGGCAGGGGCGTTACCTCGCTCCCGCCGCGTCCGCGGAAATTGTTATCGGCTCGGTGCTGGCGCGCAACCTCAAGGTCGATATCGGCGACGAGCTGACCTTCCTCGGCAGTGGCTACGACGATTCCTTCGCCGCCGGCCTGGTGCGCATAGTCGGTATCTTCGAATCGGGTTTTCCCGAGCTCGACCGTTATATGGCGCAGATCAACCTGGGCTATTTCCAGGATATATTCGCGATGCAGGGGCATGGCCACGCCATCGTTATTCGCGCGCGGCATATCGAGGATGTCGATCGACTGAACCAAAGAATCTCGAACCTCGAGAGCGTCGGTGATGACGTCGCGATACGCGACTGGGACGCGTTGCAGCCGGGCTTGAAACAGGCGATACAGGCCGATATGACCAGCGCCTGGTTCATGTACCTCGTGCTGATCGTGCTGGTTGCCTTCAGCGTGCTCAATACGCAACTGATGTCGGTACTCGAGCGTACCCGCGAATTCGGCACGATGATGGCGCTCGGCTTGAAGCCGTCGCGGCTGTCGCGGCTGGTGCTGCTCGAAACCGGGCTGATGGCCGGGGTCGGACTGATCATGGGTATCGTCGCCGGCGCGCTGATTACCTGGTATTTCAGCGAGGCCGGATTTTCCTACCCCGGGATGGAGGAGATGGCGGTCAAGTTCAACCTGCCGGATCGAATGTACCCGGCGATATCGGCGATTTCGCTGACCCTGGGGCCCGGTGTCGTCGCGCTCGGTAGCCTGCTCGCGGCGATATACCCCGCGACGCGGCTTTACCTGCTATTGCCGATCGAAGCCATGAGGGCAGCGTGAAATGACCGTGTTCAAGCTGTATTTCGCGACCCTGCTGACGCTGTCCTGGCGAAACCTGTGGCGTAACCACCGCCGTACCCTGATCATGCTCGGCGCGATTTCCATCGGCGTCTGGGCGATGATTTTCATGACCGCGCTGATGCGCGGCATGGTCGACGACATGCTCGACCAGGGAATTCGCAACCTGCCGGGACAGATACAGATCCAGCATCCCGAATTTCTCGACGACCCCAGCGTCGTCAATAACATCCCGGAGCCGCAGGGTGAATTGCTCGCCGCGTTGAACCAGCCCGGCCTGAAGCGCTGGGCTACGCGCATCAAGGTGCCGGCGGTAATCGCCAGCGAACGCGAAAGTCGCGGCGTCACCCTGCTCGGGGTTGAGCCCGACGCCGAACCCGACATCACCGGAATTCCGGCCCGGGTCATCGAGGGCCGTTTCCTGCAATCGAACCAGGACGACGGCATCGTTATCGACGCCAAGCTCGCGGAACGACTGGAAACGCGCCTCGGCAAGCGCGTCGTCCTGATGAGCCAGGATCCAGAGAACAATATCAGCGAGCGGGGCTTTCGCATCGTCGGCATTTACCGCACCAGGCTGCCGGGTGTCGAACAGTTCGACGTCTATGCGGCGAAAGACACGCTGCAGGAATTACTGCGCATCGAAGGGCGGGTGTCGCAAATCGTGCTGGTCGATGACGATTACCGCGAAATCGAAAATCTATATCAGCGTATCCGGCAGGCGGCGCCTGCCGGAAGCGAGGTCAAGGCCTGGTATGAAATCGATACTTACCTGGCCTCTATGATCAACATGATGGATGGCTTCGTGCTGGTGTGGGTGATTATTATTTTCCTGGCCCTGTCCTTTGGCCTGGCCAACACCCTGGTGATGTCCGTATTCGAACGCGTGCGCGAAATAGGCCTGATCCAGGCACTCGGTATGCGCCCGGGTTTGATCGTATCGCAGATCCTGCTCGAGTCGTTGCTACTGCTGCTAATCGGGCTCGTCATCGGCAACCTGCTGGCGTATATCACGGTTAAACCGCTGGAGAGCGGGCTCGATATTTCTGTGGTTGCCGAGGGCATGGCAATGATGGGCGCGAGCAGCATGCTCTACCCGAACCTGACCCTGCACGACATGGTGCTGGCCAATACGGTCGTCATTATTCTCGGCGTTCTGACCAGCATACTGCCCGCCTGGCGCGCCGCCAGGCTCGACCCGGTAAGGGCCCTGAACACAATCTGACCTGAATCAAATGAGCGCTATTCACTGTCACCAACTCTGCAAAACCTTTCGCCAGGGCGACGAAGTCATCACCGGCCTGGACCAAGTTGACATCGATATCGACGCAGGCGAATTCGTTTGCCTGTCGGGTCCGTCGGGATCTGGTAAAACCACGCTGCTGAACGCCATCGGCGGGCTAGACACACCCGACAGCGGTGAAATTCGCATGGGTGATATGCGCATCGATCAGCTCGACCGGGGAGCGCTTGCCGATATGCGCCTGCGACACATCGGCTTCGTGTTTCAGGCCTACAACCTGATACCCGTCCTCAGCGCGCAGGAGAATGTCGAGTTTGTCATGCAGGTGCAGGGAGTGCCCGCCGTAGAGCGCGCGCGCAAGGCGCGAGCCATCCTCGAGGAGGTGGGGCTAGATGGCATGGAAGACCGCAGGCCGGCGCAGCTTTCGGGCGGCCAGCAGCAGCGCGTCGCGGTAGCGCGCGCTATCGTGTCGCAACCCGACCTGGTGCTGGCCGACGAGCCCACCGCCAATCTCGACAGCGTATCCTCGGAGCACCTGATGGGACTCTTTTCCGAATTGAACCGGCATCACAGGATTACCTTTGTGATCGCAACCCACGACAAGCGCGTGATGAGCTACGCGAGACGACTGATCAAGATGCGGGACGGGAAGATCATCAGCGATGCGCCGCAATAATTCGACGTTGCCAGGCGTCGTCCCCGCGATAGCAGGGAGCTCGTCGCACCATCTGTCATTCCGGCGCAAGCCGGTATCCAGTCCAATGTCCACCGCTGCCATCCCCGAATTTGCGCAGCAATTATCCGTGATCCTGCGGCAGCGCCAGCACTACAGGATTCCCGCTTGCGCGGGAATGGCGATTCTGGTTTTTTCCATTTCCTGCGGCGCCTCGGCGCTGGACACGCGCGGCCATGCGAAACTGCAGGCGACTTCGACCAGCTTACCGGACGACAGCCTGTTGCGCGATTTCGGCGACGACCCCTTGCGTGACACCGGCGTCGATCTGCGTGCCAATTTTTCCGACCGCGTCAACGGCTGGACCTGGCATGCCGACTACCAGTTGCTGGCGCGACGCGGAGACCTGCTCGAACCGCAGCAGCAAACTTCACTCCCGGGTTTCGGCGGTGCCACCTTGCCCGACGACGACCGCAGAGTATTCGATTTAACCCATCGCATCAGCACCCGCGATGACCGCGTTATTACGCATCGGCTGGATCGCCTCTTCCTGAGCCACGCCTCGGACAAGTCGGTTTTCAGCATCGGCCGGCAGGCGGTCTCCTGGGGCAACGGCCTGATATACAACCCGGTCGATTTTTTCAATCCGTTCGATCCGGCCGCTATCGACACCGAATACAAGACCGGGGACGACATGCTGTACGCGCAATACCTGCTGGATTCCGGAGACGATCTGCAGGCGGTATGGGTGGGCCGGCGCGACGCCGACGGCGACATCGGGGCCGAGGTATCGAGTATCGCGTTGAAATACCACGGCTTTACGGACCTGGCCGAATTCGATCTGCTCGCGGCCGAGCATTACGACTCGGCAGTGGTCGCGCTGGGCGCTGCGCTGGATCTCGCCGGTGCGATCTGGCGTAGCGATATCCTGGTGACCGACACCGGCGCCGACCGCTTTAGCAGCGCGGTATTAAACTGGTCGTACTCGTGGATTGCGCGGGACAAAAACCTGAGCGCAACCATCGAGTATTTTCACAATGGCTTCGGCATCGACGACGGCAACTACGGACCGCAGGCGCTCGCCGGCAGGCCCGAACTGCTGCAGCGCCTGCAGCGCGGCGAATTGTTCACAGCTGGCGAAAACTATCTAGCCGCGGCGCTGAGCGTCGAGCTGGCCCCGCTATGGGTGCTGACGGCGACTCTGTTCAACAACCTCGACGACAATTCACGGCTGCTACAGATTTTCAGCCGGCACGACCTGCAGCAGGACCTGCAGCTGCTGCTGGCGCTCAACCTGCCATGGGGCGACAACGGCAGCGAATTCGGCGGTACCGATTCTGGCATCGCCGACCGCCCGCTTGCGCTCGACGAATCGATCTTCGCGCAACTTGCCCGGTACTTCTAGCGCTAGGGATGATGCTCGCTAATCCGCGTTAGCGGGATCACGCTGACGCCTTGCTCGCTGCACTCGATACGGCTGTCGACGCCGTAAACCCGCGCGATATTGTCAGTGGTCAGCACTTCGCCAGCCGGCCCACTGCAATCGAGCCTGCCATGGCTCAACAGGTAAAGCCGATCGCAAAAACGCGCCGCCAGGCTTAAATCATGCAGAACCACCACCGCGGCGCGTTGTTCGCTGGCGTGCTGGCGCAGGATTTCCATGACGTGTAGCTGATGGTAGGGATCGAGCGCCGCGACCGGTTCGTCGGCCAGAATAACCTGGTTTTCGGTGGCGAAAATCCGGGCCAGCATGACCAGGGTTTGCTCGCCCCCCGAGAGCGTCGTCACGATGCGGTTACGGTAAGCCAGGGTCTCGGTTTTTATCATCGCCTGCTCGATCTTGAGCTGGTCCTCCCGGCCCGGTCGCTGCCACCATTTCTGGTAGGGCATGCGCCCCAGGCCGACGACTTTCTCGACGCTGAATGGCCAGTGGGCCTCGGCGCCCTGCACCAGGTAACCGAGGCTGCGGGCGCGTTGCTGCAGGGAAATTTTCGACAGCGGCTCGCCATCGAGGTAAACCTCGCCGCGATCCGGTATCGTGATCCCGGTCAGCAGACGCAGCAGACTGCTCTTACCGGCGCCGTTGGGCCCTATCAGGCCTATCAGTTCCCCGGTTTCGACGTGGAAATCGATGCCGTCGAGGATCGGAATCCGATCGATGCGGTAATCGACAGTCCGCGCGCTGAGCAAACTCATTGCAGGGTATTCCTCGACTTCAGGATCAACAGCAAAAAGAACGGCGCTCCCACCAGCGACGTAATCACCCCCAGTTTCATTTCGGTCGTACCCGACAATGACTGCACCGCCAGGTCGGCCAGCAGCAGCAGTATGGCGCCGACGCTAGCGCTTGCCAGCAACAACCGGCGCGGCTCGTAGCCGACGAAAGGACGCACCAGGTGCGGCACCACGAGACCGATGAAACCGATGTTACCAGCCACCGCAACCGCCGCCCCGACGCTTGCTGCGACGCCGAGAATCAGCACCAGGCGTAACCGGGCCACATCGAAACCGAGCGACCTGGCGGTTTCCTCGCCCAGGGTCAGCGCGTTCAGAAACCTGCCGCAATAAAGCATCATGGCCCAGCCGAAAATCATGAACGGCAGGGCGATGTAGACCTCGGTGAAACTGCGGTTGGCGACCGATCCGAGCAACCAGAACACGATTTCCTGCATCGCGTAGGGGCTCGCTGCGTAGTTGAGCGCGAGCGCGATCAACGCGCCGCCGATCGCATTGATCGCGACTCCCGCAAGAATCAGGGTAATGATCGAACGGCTCTGGCCTACCAGCGCGAATATGCACAGTACCGCGAGCAGCGCGCCAGCCAGGCCGGCCAGCGGCAGCACGAACCACGCGGCGCCCGCGAGCCCGTAGTAAAACACGATTACCGCGCCGAGCGCGGCGCCATTGGATACGCCGATTATGCCCGGCTCGGCCAGCGGGTTGCGCAGTAAACCCTGCAGCGCCGCGCCTGCGAGTCCCAGCGTGGCCCCGACCAACGTCGCGAGCAGGATTCGCGGCAGCCGTATCTCGAGCAGAATGAGTGACTCGACCGACGTCTTCCGACCCCAGGCATCGGTAATCGCCCTGCCCAGATCGATGTCGATTGCGCCGACGTTCAAAACCAGCAGCATCGTCAGCATTAGCGCGGCGAGCAGGATCGCATGCAGCAGGCGCGCATCGAGCGCCGCCAGGTTCATCGCCGTGCCGCCATCATTTCGATCGCTTCGGTTATCATCGGCCCCGCGCAGATACGCAATCGCGTGGGGATATCGAGATATTCCCGCTGACGCAGCAGTTTCTGCACTACCGGGTGTCCGAGATACGCGGTCGCCAGTGAAGCCTGCGGCGACAGCCGGCGATCGATTTGCAGCACATCCGGGTCGGCGGCGATCAGTTGTTCGAGCGAAATCGACTGAAATCCGCTAATTCCCATTTCGGCGGCCAGGTTTCGATAGCCAGCCTCGATAAACAGGTCGTGCTCGAGGGTTTCGGCGCCGACGGTCATGCCGTTGGGGGAATAGATGATTACGCTCTTCACTGGTCTCGCAGCATAGCGGGCGCGGGTTTCGTCGATGCGGCGGCGCATCTGCTCGATTGCCGCCGCGGCGCGTTGCTCGTTGCCGGTCACCTCTCCGAACCTCGTCAGCAGGTCGTAAATTCCGTCGATAGATGTCGGCACCGGCACCTGCTCTACGCGGTATCCGAGCTCGCGTAGAAACCGAACCGTATTCCAGGCAACGTAATCACTGGCCAGCACCAGGTCGGGGCTGAAGCGGATGACCTCCTCGACCGACGCATTGTTCAGAGGGATATCGCCAATCGCGGCGTTCATGTATGACATGTTGCGATCCTTTGCCCATGTCGAAACCGACGCGATCTGTCCGGGTTCGGCCAGCATCAGCAAGAGCTGATCGGTACAAAGCCCGATCGAGACTATGCGTTGCGGTTTGGCCGCCATGGCCTGCATCGTCACAAGCAACAGTATGGTCACGCTATATCGGAGGAAACGCGGCATGTTCCGAATCTATTGAAAGACCCGCGCTATTGTCCGGATTGCGTCCTGAAGGTAAAGCAATCTCTGGTTGACGTGAATTGGCTCACCTTCCCGACGAACGGTTGCGATTGCGCTATGAACGGTCGTATCGCGTGCCGAATAACAACTATTCTCAGGACAGCGCCTGATAAATATGTGAATCGCATCACAGTCTCAGGCAAGATTCAACAACGTCAAATTTTTTATCTCGCGAGGCGTGCAGGCGCAAACAGACGGGAAAGATGGCGGGGACAACAGGTTACAGATGGCGGCACCAAAACTCGAAGTTATCGGCTCTACGGGTGGCATCAATCCCATCTACAACTCGGTAAAACGATTTTCGCTAGATGGACTCACGGATCTGTTCCGGGTGCTGATGGAAAATGTCGACGATTCGCTGTTCGAATTATCGGACAAGGTCGCCAACGACCGCGAACGCAACCTTTATTTTGAAGCGATGCGTGAAATCCGCATCAAGCGCGACGGTCTCAGGCAGCATTTCAGTTACGAGATAAAACAGCGCTTCGACCACTTCTATAAAGGACAGTCGGCTATCGGCGATATCGACGATGACGACGAGCTGACGCTGGTAGAGCTCGACGACCTGGAAGACAATATTGCCATCGAAAACATGATTTCCAAGGCGCGCCCGCACTTCGAGGATGACCTGTTCGCGGTAACCGAGAGGCTCAAGCTGGTGTTACGTCGCAAGGAAATCGACGAAGATGAAAACCCGCTCGATCCCAAGGCCATTTGTGACAGCTTCCACAAGGCCTGCGACCTGCTCGAGACCGATATTCAGATCAAGCTGATCTTGTACAAGCTGTTCGAAAAATACGTCATGAACAACCTCGGTCATTTTTACAAGGAATTGAACGAGCTGTTCGTCAAGAAGGGCGTGCTGCCGGGATTCAAACCCGACCAGGAGCGCATGAAACAAACCACGCGTTTCATGGCTAACCGGATCAGGAAAGATGCGCCGCAGGTAGCCACGTACTCGTTGCCGGGATTGGCGGCCGGCGCATTGGCACAGGGAGCGCCGGGGGGTATAGCGGTAGCCGACGGCAACCTGTTTGCTGCTCTACAGCAGGCTGTCACCGGTGCGCCTGGCGCAGGCACGGGCGTAGCGGTCGGCGGCGTACAGGCAGGGCACGGCGGCGTGATCGCGGGTGCCGGCGGTGGAGTCCCGGGCGCCGGTGGTGGGGTCCCGGGCGCCGGTGGTGGGGTCCCGGGCGCCGGTGGTGGGGTCCCGGGCGCCGGTGGTGGGGTCCCGGGCGCGGTCGGCGGCGCCGGCGGCAGCGGATTTGTCGCCGCGCTGACCAGCCTGCAGGCTAGCAGTATTCCGTCGCAGCCGGTGACGGCGATCGACCCGCAAAATCTGAAAACGGCCAGCCACCAGCAACTGGTGGATTTCAAACAGCAAAACCAGCATCAGGTGAATGCCGCCGACGGCCAGACCATCGACGTCGTATCGATGTTGTTCGACTTCTTTTTCGATGACGATGCGCTGCCCGCGCCGATCAAGGTGCTGATTGGCAGGCTGCAGATCCCGATCCTCAAGGTAGCCATCATCGACAAGGAGTTTTTCAACCAGAAAAAGCATCCGGCACGCAAGCTGCTCGACAGCATTTCGCGCGCGGCGCTCGGCTGGGGCGAAACGCACGATGACCAGGCGGAGCTGCTCGAAAAAATCGAGGAAGTCGTCAATTTCCTGATCAACGAATTCGAAGAAGATATCGCGGTTTTCGAAGAGGCCTACATCAGTTTCGAAAATTTCCTGCACAAGGAAGAAGAACAGACACAGGTTGCCGAAGAGGTGCTGCGCCGGCAGGAACAGCAAAAGGATAACGAGATACAGCTGGCACAGGAGGCCGCCGCCGCGTTAATCAACAAGTTGACCCGCAATCGGGAACTCAGCTTCGAGGTCATCGACTTCCTCGAAACTACCTGGACCTCTGTCCTGTTCAATGCCTACCTGTCGCTGGGCGAATCTTCCAACCACTGGCGCAACCTGAAACGCATATCGACGACTTTCGTCTGGTCGCTGATTCCGAAGTTCACCGAGGAAGAGCGGGTCAAGATCATCAAGACCATACCGGCGCTACTACGCGCACTGTCCAAAGGCATGGATCTGGTCAGGATCAGCACGGAAGTGCAGAACCGGATATTCCAGATCCTCGCGCAGGAGCACGCCAAGATTGTCAAGCAGACGTCGAAGAATATCGTCACAAGGGTTGACGACCAGACCGTCTGGCCCGAGGACAACGGCATCAGGGCGCTGGCCGACGCCGAGGGCATAGATGCCAACGGAGTGCCCGATTTCGAGTTTGACACCAACGACACCGGCGAAATCGAAGTCTTCGAAAACGAAATCGACGACGATTCGATAACCATCATCGACGTCACCGACACCAGCGACGTCATCGAGGATCTCAACCAGTTCGCGGCCGGGGTCAAGAAGGGAGAAATAAGGGTCGACGAGGAAATCGTGCTCGGCTCCGACGGCGATGACAGCTTCGATGAGCTGATCGGCGATGGCGACAACTGTCTCGAGCAGGCGCAGTCACTGGAAATCGGTTCCTGGGTCGAATTTTGCGAATCCGAGTCCAGAACGTTGATCGCGCGCCTGTCCTGGAAAAGCAACGTCACCGGTAATTTCGTATTCGTAAACCGCCAGGGACACAAGGTCAGAAACATAACAATAAGCGACTTTGCGCTGCAGTTGCGCGATGGCCGCGTAAAGTTTATCGAATCGTCCTCGGTGTTCGATCGCGCCATCCACACCATCATCTCGAAGATGCAGCACTAGCCCCGCCGGGCAAAAAATGCACCCGATGATCCGGCAATGCGTCCGGCCCGGTACCACCGCCGGGAACCAGGACGAGCGACCGGGGTCGTAATCCGATCTGGCGGATATTATGTGCATGAGTTCATTTCCCCGACCGGCCAGTTTGCTGCTGGCTGTTATCTTACTTGCCTGGATGCCTGGCCCGTTTGCCGCGCCAGCAGCGAAACTGTGGGAGCGCTGGGCCGCGCATGTTCCCGGCGCGACACTGGAAATCGATCATCGCCGCTGGAACGACTGGCTCGAACGATTCGTATCCACCGCTGCCGACGGCATTAACCGCGTCGACTACGGCGGCGTCGATACCGCTGGCCGCAAACGGCTCAGGGCTTACCTCGATGATCTGGCGTCGATCGCAATCAGCCACTACGGCCGCGAACAGCAGCGCGCCTACTGGATCAACCTGTACAACGCCCTGACCATAGACGTCGTACTCGAATATTACCCGGTGAACAGCATTCGCGACATATCATCGGGAATTTTTGCGGCCGGCCCCTGGGGCAGGAAACTGGTAACCATCGAAGGCCAGGCGCTAACGCTCGACGATATCGAGCACCGAATCCTGCGCCCGATCTGGCAGGATCCGCGCATCCATTACGCGGTTAACTGCGCCTCGCTCGGCTGCCCGAATCTGCTGGACCAGGCTTTCACCGCCGCTAACACGGAATCGCTGCTGGACCAGGCGGCGCGCGAATTCGTCAACCACAGCCGCGGCGCGCAGGTCGTCGATGGCAGGCTGAGGGTCTCGAGCATCTACCACTGGTTCGAATCAGATTTCGGCGGTAACGACGCCGGCGTCATCGCGCATCTGAAGCTATATGCCGAGGCTGGACTCGCCGACGCGCTGGCGAGCGTCGCGCGCGTAGACGAGCACGAATACGACTGGCGCATCAACGACCTCGGACGGAAATGATCAGGCGTCCGTGCTTGAATTTTCGCCGCATCTGCCCAACTAGGATATTATATTCACAACACTGGATACCCGGTTGCAATCGAGGCAGTCGATGCCGCCGGCCATCGCTCGCAGGCGAATCCAGGTTCAATATTCCCGGAGAATCTGACTATGAGTTACACCATTGACCGCGTAATCGAACACGCCGACTTCGAAGATGTCGACAGCAGGACCCGCACCGCTCTCGCCAACCACGGCTTCGGCGTCTTGACCGAGATAGACGTCAAGGCGACGATGAAGAAAAAAATAGACGTCGACATGGACCCTTACCGGATCCTGGGTGCCTGCAACCCGAACATGGCGCACCAGGCGATCGGCATGGAGCCCAAGGTCGGCGCGATGCTACCCTGTAACGTGATCCTGCGCCAGGTCGAGGGCGGCATCCAGGTCAGCGCGATCGATCCGGTGGCGTCGATGCAGGCGATCGACAACGACGCCCTCAAGTCGGTTGCCGGGCAGGTTCGCGAAATGCTGACTCAGGTTGTCGCAGAAATCTGAGCGCCCCGCGCTAACCCGCGGCGATAGTTTCGACGACCTCGATCAATCGGTCGAGTTCGGTATCCTGGTTAAAATAATGTACCGACGCGCGCACCATGTCCGGCAGATGCCGTCTGGTCGCGTCGATCAAGGTGCCATCGGGCGTGGTCACGCTGACATGGATGCCGTCTCTTGCGAGCCTGGTTGCAACTTCGCCGGCTTCGACCCCGGCGACCGAAAAGGAAACGATACCGCATTTTCGCTTGCCGATGTCGTGAACGGTCACACCGTTAAGCCGCGCGAGCATTTTTCTTAAGCTTGCAGCCAGGCGGATCACTTCCGCTTCGATCTTGTCCAGGCCGATACCGAGCGCATAGTCTATGGCGCTGCGAAGCCCGAGCCGCGCGGCATAATTGTTTTCCCAGTTCTCGAATCTCCGCGCGTCCGGACGCAGTTCGTAGCGGTCGACATCGACCCAGGTCGCCGAAAAAAGGTCGATCATCGGCGGATGCAGGCGATCCAGAATACGCTTGCTGACGTAGAGAAATCCGACGCCGCGAGGTCCGCGCAGAAACTTGCGCCCGGTCGCGCTCAGCAGGTCGCACTGGATCGCGTCGACGTCGAGCGCAAGCTGGCCGGCCGACTGGCAGGCATCGACCAGGTAATCGATATTATGCGCTCTCGCCACCGCGCCGATTGCCTCGACCGGGTTGACGAGGCCGCCATTGGTCGGAATATGGGTAACCGAGATCAGCCTGACGCGCTCGTCGAGCATCGCCTCGAGCGAGTCGACGCAGATTTCGCCATCGACGGTCGACGGGATGGTTTCGATGCTGACCCCCTTGTCCCTGGCGACCTGCAGGTAGGCCAGGTAGTTGGAGGCGTATTCCGCCTCGGCAGTCAGGATTCGATCGCCCCGCTCGAAGCGCAGCGCGTAAAAGGCCATCATCCAGCCGACGGTTGCATTCTCGACGATCGCGACCTCGTCGGCGCGACAGTTGATCAGGCCTGCGACCGATTCGTACAGCGCCTCGAGTTCTTCGTGGCGGGCCGCTTCCGCCTCGTATCCGCCGATGGTGGCCTCCAGCCGGAGATGTTCGACCTGGGCTTCGAGCACGCAGCGGGGCATCAGCGATGCGCCCGCGTTATTCAGATGGATGACGCCCGGTTCGACCATCAGGTCGTCGATAATGCTTTGCTTGTCTATGGTCATTTAGGCTCCCGCGGCATCGATCCCATGGACCGGTGCTGGCCGGGTTTCGGTTGAACTCGGCCCAGTCACCGAATCTTAACCCCCGTCAGGCCGATGGCGCAATGCTACTCGGTTCCCACATCTGGAGCTGCGGTGCAAACCATTTCGTAAGGATAGCGCTGCGCGATTCCGCCGGTGAACTCGAAGACATCCAGCGTTACCTCGAACGCGGGTCTCGTTATCTCTATATAAGGCGTCCAGCAGCCGAGGTGCTGGTAACTCGAGATGCAGCTCTCCAGCGCCGTCAAGCTGACCCCGGGGAAATAGGATTGCAGCAGCACCGCGATTTCTGCAGCCGGGACCTGGTTCAAATATTGCCGCGCTACCGCGTAAGCGCGGGTAAAGGCCCGCGCCTCCTCGGTTTGCAGCCACTCGCGCGAAGCCGCCAGGCTGGAAAAGGCGCAGGGGCCGATCATCGGACCCACCTGCGCCAGTACCCGGCCCAAACCGTCTTGCTCGAGTTGCTGCGGGTAGGGCCCCTGCTGCTGCACATACCTTCCCTGCCCGGCACGAAAGGCCTGGTCGATAGCGTCGGCGCCACCGGGGGTAATCGGAATTATCTTCTGGTAATCGATGCCGGCCTGATGGCAGGCATAGCGAAACATCGCGTTCGGCTGGCCGCCACCGAACATGACGACCTCGGCACCCTCGAGCCTGTGCCACGAAAAATCCGCGTCCGCTTCGCGACCGGTTATGAAAAAGCCGTCCATTTCGTTGATCTGGGCAAAATGTAGCGGGTAGTCCGTTTCGCCGCGGGCGATCGCGTTGAACGCCTGGCTCGGCGCGGATTGCACGACGTCGGCCGACCCGTCAGCGATCGATTCGGTGGCCGGTTTTCCGGGCGGCGAAACCGACCATTCGTGATCAAGCCCTTCCTGCTTCAGGAAACCACCCGCCATGGTCAGAATCAACGGCGAATAAAAGGCTGAAAATAACGTGAACTGAATTTTTACTGTTGACATTGATTGTTACTCCTCGATTGGCAGCCGGTCAGGTCACTTCGAACCAGGTGACCATGCCGCCGGCCATGTGCTCGACCATGTGGCAGTGGATGAGCCACTTACCCGGATTATCGGCGATGAATTGCATCGCTCCCCGTTCGGCGCGGTTGAAGAGCGTGGTATCGCGCCAGGTACCAGGATTTCGGTCGTCGATGAAATGATGCCCGTGGACATGCATTGCATGAGGCCAGCTATTGTCATTGACGACATCGAGGCTGATCGCGGTACCTCGCCTGACCCGGAACAACGGCTCCTCGGTCATACCCACGACGCCGTTGATGGCCCAGACCTTGTTGCGCTGAACCAGTTCCCGGATATCCATCTCCCTGCCTTCGAAAGTCGCGCTGCGCATTCCCCCCATGGCCCCGCCTTCCATCAGTAACGGGACGTGCTGCAGCTGATCGGGCAGACGAAGCCTGTTGGCCGGGTTTTCCGGCAGCGCGATTGACGTGTCCGGCAATTGCTCGCGCCTGACTTCCTGACCATAGCTGAAGCTGGCAATTTCATAGGCGTACTCGCCAATAACCAGTTCGATGATCGAGCTATCGCCCGGGGCGCCGGTCATGTCGAGGATCAAATCGGTACGCTGCCCCGGGGCCAGGATCACCCGCCCCGATCCGGGCGCATAGGGCTTGACCGGTTGTCCGTCGACCGCCACGACCGAAATCTGAGGTTCGTGGAACAAAAGGTTCATGATGCGCGCGTTGGCAATATTTACCAGGCGAAGCCGAATGCGCTCGCCGCTCGCAACCGGATAGGTCGTTTCGGTATTCCCGTTCACGGTGATGAAATTACCGAGGCGGCCGGCGTGAGACCAGTCGTGCATCGATCCCAGGCTCGCGGTATCCAGCTGCATCGCGCGATCCAGGCGCCAGTCGTCGATCGCGAATACCAGATCCTGGTCGACCGGTGGTGGGTTCCGCTCGTCGACGATCAGTACGCCTGCAAGCCCTAACGCGAGCTGCGCCCAGGAACGCATGTGGCTGTGATACCAGTAGGTGCCGGCATCCGGCGGCGTCAGTCGATATTCGAACCGCTCGCCCGGCCGCACTGGCGCCTGCGTCAGGTCGGGCACCCCGTCCATCGCATTATCGATGCGCAATCCGTGCCAATGTACCGAACTGGCCTCGTCGAGCCCGTTATGGAACCGGATAACCGACTCGCGGCCCTGCGGGATGCGAATCAACGGGCCCGGGATCGACTGGTTGTAATACATGACCCGGGTGGGATTTTCCTGGTCGCTGCCAAACACGACCCGCCCCTCGGACGCCGTCAAGCTTAGCGCTGGCTCGCTCGCAATCAGGTGGTGCGGCCGAACCAGGGCAGCGCCGAGTACTCCTGCGGCGCCCGCCTTGATGAAATCTCTACGGCTCGGCACGGAATCTAATCCCCTCGTCAGCCTGCCCGAACACTAGTCGAGCACCTGCTGCCAGCACAGGTGCAGGGCATCCAGGCAGGAGTGCGCCAGCTTGCCGCAGCGTTCCGGGCTCCAGCCCTGCACCGCGTCCGGCGAGCCGCTGGCATCCTTGAACGGCATTTCCAGCG
>JAOTTY010000305.1 GCA_029864185.1 Gammaproteobacteria bacterium | reverse complement strand
GCACCGGGCAGGCAGTCACCGAAGCCAACGACCGCCTGTCGGACCTGCAGTTCGCGGTGGTTTACTTCGTCCGCGACTGGACCCAGGTGTCTCCGCGCGCGATTCGCAACCAGTACGGTGACGAGGAAGCGAACATCGTCATCGAGGATGACGTCATCACCTTCACCCGCAGCGGCTGGGACAACCTGCTGGGGCAGCCGCGCAGTACCCTGCAGCGCGTGCAGTACCTCGTGCTCGACAAGCAGCTGGTGCGCCGCTACTGGCGCTCGCTGGATCAGGGCATCGGCGAGCAACCGATCCAGATGATATTGCTCGACGACGTCGAAGCGATGGAAGTCGGGTTTCTGAATTCGCCCGGGAAGCTTATCCGCAACTGGCCCGGCGAGACGGGTGCCGGTGAAGGCGAGCCGATCATGCTTGCGGTCAGGTTTGAGCTCAAGGATCTCGGCGAAATCACGCGCTACCTGGAGGTGCCCAGTGGCGCTCTCTAGTATCCGTGGCCAACGCGGCCTTGCGCTGCTGATGGCGATGCTGATCGTTACCATTGCGACCACGATCGCGGTCAGCATCATCTACGAGGAAAAGTTCACGATTCGCAAGACCGGCCATATCCAGGCGATGGACCGGGCCGGCCTCTACGCGGTCGGGCTCGAGGACTGGGCCCGCATCTATCTGCGCGAGGACCGCGAGGAGTCGGACGTCGACAGCCTCGACGAGTACTGGGCCAGTGGCATTCCCGGGCTGCCGATCGAGGGCGGCTACCTGACCGGCTACCTGCAGGACGAGCAGGGCAAGTTCAACCTCAACCAGCTGCCATTATCGGAACTCGAGGTCACCCGGTTCCGGCGTTTGTGCGATAATCTCGGCGTCGACGACCGCTTCATTCCGGCCCTGATGGACTGGATCGACGAAGATTTCGACATCCGCTACCCGGATGGCATGGAGGAGAATTACGAATCCTACCGTGTCGCCAACCGCGAGATGGTCGATATCAGCGAGTTGCGGCTGGTGCATAACGTCACCCCGGAAATTTACGAAAAACTGGAACCGCACATCACGGCGCTGCCGACACCGACTACACTTAACGTGAATACCATGTCCGAAACAATTTTCCAGAGCCTGGGCGAAGAGGGTGACGTGAAACGATTCCTCGAGGAACGCGAAAACGATCCGTTCGCAAGCATCGAGGAGTTCATCGAACGTCTGCAGCTGCCCTACGAAGTCGATGGCCTGTCGGTCGATACCCGCTTTTTCCGCGCCTACGGGCAGGTCGTGCAGGGCGAACAGGTGTTCAACCTGACCTCGCTGGTGTATCGCGACGACGGGGGCAAGACCCTGGTGCTGAACCGCACCCTCGGACAGTATTGAACATGCGCCTGCTGATCCAGTTCACCGACGAAGCGCTTGCCGATTTTCGCTGGGCGAATTTCGACGAGGTCGAGGGCAGCGCCGCGCTCGACTGGCAACCGGCCACGGAGAACGAACTACCGGTGGTCGCGGCGCAAAACCCGCACCCGGTCGTGATTATAATCCCGCAGCAGTGTGTTTACCTGACCCGCATCGAGTTACCGGAAAAGGCCGGCCGCCAGGTGTTGAGCGCGATCGAATACCAGGTCGAAGACCAGCTCGCGCAGGACATCGAGTCGCAGCACTTCGCGCTCGGCGACACCTCGGAAAACCCGGTTTCGATCGCGGTCGTTTCGCGCGCCATCATGGGCCGCTGCCTCGCGCTCGTGCAGGGGCACGGTATGCGACTGTCGCGCATTATTCCCGAAATTTTCCTGTGCCCGTGGCCGGGAGAGGGGGTATCGCTAACCGAGGGCCACGACGGTTGCCTGCTACGCTATGGCACCTATCGCGGGCTAAAGTGCCACCTGCAGGCGCTGCCGGCGATGCTCGAACTCGTCGCACGAGATGTCGAGATCGGCAAGATCCGCTATTACGGCCGCGCGGACGAACCCGCGCCCGAACTGGATGCTTACGAGGTTGAGCGTTACGCGCTCGCTTCGGTAAGACCGGGATTTGTCGAGGCTCCCGTGATCGACCTGCAGCAGCGTGATTACCAGCTGTCGTCGGTGTGGCGCGGTCTCGCGAAGGCGTGGAAGTGGATTGGGCTGCTGTTCGTGGCGCTGCTCGCCATAGGCGCCTACAACAAGGCCGTGGCGCTGCAGGAACTCGAGAGCGAACTCGACGGTATCAAGCAGCAGCAGTACGAGCTGGTCAAATCCTTCCTGCCGAAAGGCACCAGCGCAAACGATAACCTCAAGAAGCTGCTGATCGAGCGCATGCGCCAGTTGCAGGCGAATGAACGTGAGCAGGGCTTCCTGAAGCTGCTGCTAGATTTCACCAACGCGCACAGCAATTATCCCGACGTCGAGATTTCGCGCATCGGCTTCCAGGGCGGGCAGCTCAGCTTCGATATCAGCAGCGCACAGTTGAAGGATATCGAGGCGCTGCTCGAGAGCGTGCGCAAGCTCGGCGCCAACGCCAGGCTGGAAAGCCTCAATATAAAGCCGGAAAGGAGTTCGGGACGCCTGGTGCTCGAAGGGGGCAGCGATGCTTAGCCTGTTGGAACGCGCCACACCGCGCGAAAGGTTGATCGTCGTGTTCGCCCTGCTGGTCGTGATCCTGCTCGGGGTGCATGCCTTCGTGATCGAGCCCTACCAGGAACGCGCGGCGGCGCTGCGCGGGGAGATCGAGCAGCAACGCGCCGACCTGGTGTGGATGCGTACCACGGTCGCGAGCCTGCCGGCTACCGAAATGTCGGAAAACACGAGTGAAATCAGCGGCACGCTCGCGAATTTCATCGACCAGGCGGTGCGACGCCAGGGTCTTGCCGGGCAGTTGTCGCAAATGTCGCCGATCGGCAGCGACGAAATCAGGATGCGCTACAATGCGGTCGATTTTAACCGTCTCGTCAATTTCATCGCAGAGATCAATTCGAGCGGGCTCGAGGTCAAGGATCTGCGAATTTCGGCCGCGGATAACCCCGGGATTGTCGACAGCAGCCTCGTGCTGGTGCGCCGTTAGATGATCAGGCTCTGGAAGTTCACGCTGTTCTTTGTACTGTGCCTGGTGGCCGCGCTGCTGCTCAACCTGCCGATTCAGCAGGTGTTGCCATACGTCAAGGTTCCCGACACCGTGCGCCTGGTCGGTATCGACGGCACCCTGATTCGCGGCAAGGCGCAGGAAATCAGTGTCAACCAGTTTCCGATTCGCGAAATCGATTACCGCTACATGCCGTCGTGCATTCCGCTACTCAAGATCTGTTACCGCGTTACCTACGAGCGAGGCACGATCCAGGTCGCCTACGATTTGCTGAACGGCGATACCGAGGTGAACAAGGCCAGGATCGAATACCCCGTGCTAGAGATTGTCCGGAACCTGCCGAACGTGCCGGTACAGCCGTCGGGCCGAATGGAACTGCAAGTCGACGACCTGGCGATGGTCGATGGCAAGCCGACCGCGCTGAACGGTAAGCTGGTCTGGCGCGACCTTGGCCTCGACGATTCGGGCGTCAAGATTAGCATCGGTGATTACCAGATGGATTTCACCGGCAACTCGCAAAAGTACGATTTCAAACTGAGCGACCTGGACGCGAGCCTCGATGTCGACGGCGAGGGCGAAGTCGATGCAACGGGGCTATACAGCTTCGATATCAGGATTGAGTCGGAGATCGGCATCGACCCGCAGGTGAAGAGCGTGCTCAACCTGGTCGCCAGAAGCACAGGTTACAACAAGTACCGTATCGAGCAGACCGGTCGCCTGCCACCAGACGTGGTACGACAGTTGTTCCAGTGATCGTTCCGTCAGGGCAAGATCCCGGATAAATGCTGTGCATTTTCCGGGATGACTTCGGCTAAGCGGGAATTTGTCGGCCTAGCGGCCGATGCCGTAGTAAGTGAAGCCGAGCGACTCGATCTGTTCGCGGTTGTAGACGTTGCGGCCGTCGACGATGACCGGTGACCTCATCTGTTTTTGCATCAACTCGAAATCGGGCGACCAGTACTCCGGCCATTCGGTCAGCAGCACCAGCGCGTCGACGTTCTTGAGCGCGTCATACTTGCCGCTGATGGTCTTGACGAAAGAATTGTCGTGGTAGCGTTGGCGCAGGTTTTCGAGCGCCTCCGGATCGTGGATGCGCACCTCGGCCTGCTGCGCGACGATCGCATCGATCACGCGCAGGCTCGGTGCGCAGTCGAGCGACGCCGAACCGGGCTTGAATGAGGCGCCCCAGATGGCGATCTTGCGATCGTGCAGGTCGGCCTTGTAATGTCGCCACAACTTGCGAAACGGCAGTTCTTTCTGCTTCTCGTTCTCGTGCAGCACGGTCTGCATCAGCCTCGACTCGTTTTTTTCCGACAATAGTTGCGCCAGGCTGTCGAGCGTTTGCGGGAAGGTATTGCCGCCGAAGCCGCAGCCCGGGGACAGGTGATGCCGGCCGATGCGCGGATCGGCACCCATGCCGCGGCGGATGACTTCGATAT
>JAOTTY010000304.1 GCA_029864185.1 Gammaproteobacteria bacterium | reverse complement strand
GACGAGGTGGAAACGGCACCGGTGGTCGAGGCGGAATCCACCGCTGAAGCCGAAACGGCGCCTGTCGAAGCAGGAGTAGAATAATCATGTCACGTTTTTTTCGACGCAAGCGTTTTTGCAAGTTCACCGCGGAAGGTACCGAGCAGATCGATTACAAGGACCTGGAAACGCTGAAAGAGTACATCACCGAAACCGGTAAGATAGTGCCGAGCCGCGTAACCGGAACCAAGGCCAAGTATCAGCGCCAGCTGGCGACCGCGATCAAGCGTGCCCGCTTCCTGTCCCTGTTACCTTATACCGATCAGCACAAGCTGAGATAAACCCGGTGGGTGTCACGTTGTTGGCACTGGCGCGATTTACCCTCAAAGGGCCATACCAGGCCGCCGTCATAGTCGGCCTGCTGGCCATACTGGCGGTATTCATCGTCCCGGTAGCGGGTTTATCGCCGCTCAGCCTGTTCCTGACGCTGGCGACGAACCTGCTCGCGGTGGTGCTGGTGGGCCTGATCATTCTGACCCAGGGACTGGGACCCGGCATCAAGGTCATCGCGAGTTCGGCGATCGCGGCTTCGCTGCTGGCGTGGATGGTGTTGAAGTCGCCCGAGGCCGGTATCTCGATGGTCGTGCTGCAGTGGCTGCCGGTGATTTTTCTGGCCCTGACGCTGCGCAGCACGAATTCGCTGGCCCTGACGCTGCTGGCGGGAATTCTGCTTGGCGTCGTGGTCATCGTTTTGCAGGGCTTTTTCTGGACGGAGCTCGAGGCCAACTGGTTTGCGCAACTGGTGCAACGCGGCGAGGGTCCGCAACTGGATGACGAACAAACGCGGCAGCTGGGGCAGTTCGTGCGCCTGATGATGCTGCTGTTTCCTTCCAGCCTGTACCTGATGTACATGCTGGTGATTCTCGTCGCCAGGTGGATGCAGGCCAGGCTTGCGGAATCGAAAGGTTTCGGCGAGGAGTTTTGCGCGCTGACGCTCGGTAAGCCGGCCGCGCTGGTCGCGGTGATAGTGGTGCCGCTCGGTTTCTGGTTGCAGCAGGCATGGCTGCTGAGTTTTGCCTTCGTGGTCGTGATTGCGTTCATGTTCCAAGGCATCGCCGTGGTGCACAGCAAGCTCGCGCCGCGGAGGCAGTCGTTTTTACTGCTGCTGCTGTTCTACGTGCTGCTGGTGTTTGCCTGGCAAATTGCGGGCATATTGACCTCGATAACCGGGATTGTCGATAACTGGCTGGTATTCAGGAAAAAACCTGAAAATACGACAAATTAGTTTAATCTGATATGAGGTGATCCGATGGAAGTTCTGCTATTGGAAAATATTGAAAACCTGGGCTCGATAGGCGACAAGGTCAGCGTCAGGGCCGGCTTTGCGCGTAACTACCTGGTGCCCCAGGGCAAGGCCAAGATGGCGACCGCGGCCAACCTGGCGGAATTCGAAGCCCGGCGCGCCGAACTCGAAAAAGCGGCCAACGAGGCCAGGTCGATCGCGGAGAGCCGCAAGCAGGCTATCGAGGCGCTCGGCGTTATCGAAATAACCGCGCGGGTCGGTTCCGAGGGGAAACTGTTCGGTTCGGTCGGAGTCGCGGACATCTGCGATGCGATCGAGGCGCGGGGCGGCGACGTGCAAAAGAGCGAGCTGCGCATGCCCGAAGGCGCGCTGCGGGTCGTCGGCGAGCATGTCGTCGATATTCACCTGTATACCGATGTCGATACCCAGGTGACGGTTAATATCATCGGCGAAGAGTAGGCGCGCGCCGGGCTTTATTTTGAACAGAGGCTGCCGCAATGGCAGCCTTTTCAATTTCGGTGCCGGCCAAAAAGGTTTATCATTGACGTCCATGCCGAAGTTCCCGAACGCACAACATGTCTGAAATATCCTCCCGCGTGGCGGAGCTGAGCCAGCGCGTCGACGATCTCAAGGTCCCGCCCCATTCGCTGGAGGCGGAGCAGTCGGTCATCGGCGGATTGATGCTCGACAACCGCGCCTGGGACTATATCGCCGATATCGTCAACGAGCAGGACTTCTACCGCCACGACCATCGGCTCATATTCCGCTCGATCAGCGCGCTCGCCGAGGATGACAAGCCCTACGACGTCGTCACCGTGTCGGAATGGCTCGGCGCCCGCGGCGAGCTCGAATCCACCGGCGGACTGGCCTACCTGAGCATTCTCGCCAACGACACGCCGACCGCGGTAAACGTCAAGGCCTACGCCAATATCGTGCGCGAGTACTCGATCCTGCGCAGCCTGATCCAGATTGGCAACGAAATCTCCGCCAGCGCCTACAATTCCGACGGGCGACCGAGCAAGGAGCTGCTCGACGAGGCTGAACGCAAGGTTTTCATGATCGCCGAGCAAAGCGCCGGCAATCGCGAGGGTTTCGAGGCGATCAACGACCTGCTGGGCCGCGCGGTCAAGCGCGTCGAGGAAATGTACCGCAACAAGGAGGCGATAACCGGCATCGCCACCGGTTTCAACCTGTTCGACGACAAGACTTCCGGGCTGCAGAAATCGGACCTGATCATCGTCGCCGGGCGTCCGTCCATGGGCAAGACCAGCTTCGCGATGAATATCGCCGAAAATGCCGCGCTGCACAACGAGCGTTCGGTCGCCGTGTTCAGCATGGAAATGCCGGGCGAGCAGCTCGCGTTGCGCATGATGTCGTCGCTGGGGCGCATCGATTCGCATAACCTGCGTACCGGCAGGCTCGACGACCACGACTGGCCGCGGTTGATTTCGTCGGTCAACATGCTGTCCAAGGCGAAGCTGTTCATCGACGACACACCCGCGTTGACGCCGACCGAGCTGCGCGCGCGCACGCGGCGCCTCAAGCGCGAGCATGGTCTCGATCTCGTCGTCATCGATTACCTGCAGCTGATGCAGGTTGCCGGGACCACCGAAAACCGCGCCACCGAAATCTCGGAGATATCGCGTTCGCTGAAAGCGCTCGCCAAGGAGCTGAACGTGCCGGTGGTGGCCCTGTCACAGTTGAATCGAAGCGTCGAACAGCGCCCCGACAAGCGCCCGGTCATGTCGGACCTGCGCGAATCGGGCAGCATCGAGCAGGATGCCGACGTCATCCTGTTCATTTACCGAGACGAGGTTTATAACCAGGACAGCGCGGACAAGGGCGTCGCCGAACTGTTGATCCGCAAGCAGCGTAACGGCCCGATCGGCATGGTCAAGCTGGCCTTTCTCGGCCAGTACACGCGTTTCGAAAACCTGGCTTTCGACGAATACGGGGGCGAGTTTGAATAGCCATGGATTGCGCCGGCATCCCTACGCAGTCATCGACCTCGAAGCGTTAAGGCACAATTACCGGCATCTGAAGAAAACCGCGGGCCACAACCGCCTGATCGCCGTGGTCAAGGCCGATGCCTATGGTCACGGCGCCGTCGAGGTAGCGCGCGTGCTCGACGATGCCGACGCGTTCGCGGTGGCCGCGGTGGGGGAGGCGCTGGCCCTGCGCGAGGCGGGCATAGAACAGAAAATTCTCGTGCTGGGTGGCTTCACCACCGCGGTCGAGCTGCAAACCTGTATCGGGTTGTCGATCGACCCGGTCATACATCACCAGTTTCATCTCGACGCGCTGCGCAGCGGGGGCGATCTGAATGACCTGGACATCTGGCTCAAGATAGACTCGGGCATGGGCCGGCTCGGCTTCAACGTAGAGGTGACCCACGGCGTGCTCGATTTTCTGCATGATCTCGACACGCTGGGCAGCATTCGCCTGATGACGCACCTCGCAAACGCGGACGACATGACGAGTCCAGCTACAGAGGCGCAGCTGGCACGGATCAGGGCGCTCGAACTCGATGGCTACGAATGGGGCATCGCCAACTCGGCCGGGATTCTCGGGTGGCCGAATGCGCACCACGCCTGGGCACGCGCCGGCATCGCACTCTACGGTGCCGATCCCCTGTCCGACCGCAGGGACGCGCAGCGCGAACTGCGGCCGGTGATGACGATGAAATCCGTGGTGCTCGCGGTCAATGCGCATGCCCGCGGCGACCTGATCGGCTACGGCAACACATACTGCTGCCCGCAGGACATGAGCGTCGCCGTGGTGGCAACGGGTTACGCGGATGGCTATCCGCGCCACAAGATCGATACCGCGCAGGTCGAGGTCGGCGGGGTGCTGTGCGATGTCGTGGGCCGCGTGTCGATGGACATGATCACGGTCGACGTCAGCGCCGTGCCGGATGTCGGCGTCGGCGACGCCGTCACGCTGTTCGGCGGTACACCTGCCGTCACCGAGCTTGCCGACTGCTCCGAAACCATCGCCTACGAAATCCTGTGCAACGTCGGCGCCCACGTGCGCCGCGAATATATCCGCTGAATCCCTAATTCTCACTGGCAAAATGGGACGAATATCCGTAGAATCCCGCCTTCCGAATCAAGCGCCTGTAGCTCAGCTGGATAGAGTACTCGGCTACGAACCGAGCGGTCGGGAGTTCGAATCTCTCCAGGCGCGCCACCCATAAAAAAAGCCCCGCGAATG
>JAOTTY010000058.1 GCA_029864185.1 Gammaproteobacteria bacterium | reverse complement strand
AATCCCGTGCAAGATCACATGACGCAATTTCATGCAACGAAAATAACGTATTATCCGATCTTGTAAAGTAATGAATACCCGGTATTTCGGCACCGATGCTAACCGAAGTCGCGAGAACCGCGTCGCTCTCCCGGTCTTCGATACCAGGCATCCGCAAGCATCCAGACATTCCCGCCGCTGGTACATTTGCACCCGTTCAGGCATTATGGGTTTGCTACGAGACACGATCAAACAGTTGTCATTTCCTGATACGGGGTAATTTCGAAATTGGGCACGCGCTACCAGAGCATACTTGAAACCATCGGCAATACACCGACCGTCAGGATTAACAAACTCGGCCCCGGCCACGTCAACCTGTTCGTCAAGATCGAGTCTTTTAACCCGATGGGATCTGTCAAGGACCGGCTCGCGCTGGGCGTCATCGAAGACGCCGAAAAACGCGGCGAGCTGAAACCCGGGCAAACGGTCGTCGAGGCAACCAGTGGCAATACCGGAATCGGCCTGGCGATGGTATGCGCGCAAAAGGGTTATCCTCTCGTCGTGGTCATGGCGGAAAATTTCAGCATCGAGCGACGCCGCCTGATGCGTTTTCTCGGCGCCAGGGTTGTACTGACGCCGGCCTCCGAAATGGGATCCGGCATGGTCGCAAAGGCAGCGGAACTCGCCGCGGCACACGGCTGGTGGCAGTCGCGCCAGTTCGAGAACCCGGCCAACGCCGATATCCACGCACGCACCACGGCCGAGGAAATTATCGCCGACTTCGATGATATAGGCCTCGACTACTGGGTGACCGGATTCGGCACCGGCGGCACCCTGAACGGCGTTTCCCGCGTTTTGAAAGCGAAGAGCCCCGCGACCCGAATCATGGTTTGCGAACCCGACAACTCGCAGCTGCTCGGCGGCGGCATCGCACAACCGCGCAACGGCGATGGCAGCCATCAGACGCACCCCAGCTTTCGACCGCACCTGATGCAGGGCTGGTCGCCGAATTTCATCCCGGGACTGGTAGAACCGGTAACCGCCGCCAGTAACATCGACGGATTTCTCGCCATCAACGGAAATTTTGCGATGCAGTGCGCGAAGGAGCTGGCGCAAAAGGAGGGCATTTTCGTCGGTACCAGTTCGGGTGCGACCTTCGCCGGGGCGTTGCAGGTCGCAGAGCAGGCGCCCGAGGGCAGCAATATTCTGTGCATGCTGCCGGACACCGGCGAGCGCTACCTGTCTACACCGCTGTTCGACAGTATTCCAGAAGAAATGAATGCAGCAGAAATGGAGCTATCCCGCTCAACGCCGGGATATCGATTCGATATCGTCGAGCCGCAACCCGAAGCAACGGGTGATTCTGTCGAATCCATTCCTGCTGCCGCCATCTCGCTGGACCCGTCGGCCCAGGCCGAGGTCGAAGAAACCCTCGCGAAAAATCGCGGCAAGGTGGTCATGTTTGCGCTGGAGTGGTGCGAATTCTGCTGGTCGGTGCGCAAGATGATGGACAGCTGTGGCATCCCCTACGTGACGGTCGACCTGGACTCGGTTGCCTACCAGGAGAACGATCGCGGCGGCAAGATTCTCGAGGTCCTGATGGCACGCAACGACTGGCCGACCATACCGCAGATTTTCGTCGGCGACGAATTCATCGGCGGCGCGACCGATCTGTTCGACGTCGGCAGAGCCAGCGAGCTCGAGGGCAAGCTCGACGCGCAGCAGATTCCCTACAACGATAACATCAAGCGCGACCCCTACAGCTATTTACCCACCTGGTTGCATCCGCGCTAGGCCCGGGTAAGATTACCGCCAAAACCTTCCCGCCCTCTGATCGGCGGCTCGGAGCAATCGATGGCCTGGCAAAATAAAATCCTGCGCGTCAACCTGAGCGACCACAGCTGCGTCACCGAGCCGCTGAACCGCGACTGGGCGCAGGCTTACCTGGGTCAGCGCGGTCTCGGCAGCAAGTACCTGGCCGAGGAGGTCGATCCGACTGTCGATCCCCTGTCGCCACAGAACAAGCTGATCATCGCCACCGGTCCTTTGACCGCGACCACCGCGCCGACCGGGGGTCGCTCATCCGCGGTGACCAAGGGCGCTTTAACCGGCGCCATTGCGGCTTCGAATACCGGCGGCATGTTCGGTGCCGAGCTGAAACTGGCGGGCTACGACCTGTTGATCATCGAGGGCCGCGCGGCGTCTCCGGTTTATCTCTGGATTCGTGACGACCACGCGGAATTGCGTTCCGCGGAAAAACTTTGGGGCCGCTCGGTATGGGAAACGGAACCCTGGCTGCGACGGGAACTGGGGGAACCGCAGGCGAAGATTGCAAGCATCGGACGGGCGGGTGAGGTCGGCGTCAAGTTCGCCTGTATCGTCAACGACATCGATCGCGCCTACGGACGCTCCGGGGTTGGCACGGTCATGGGTTCGAAGCAACTGAAAGCGATTGCGGTACGCGGTACCCGCGGTGTCCGGGTGAACGATCCGGATGCCTTCCGCCGAGCGGTGCTAGACACCATGAAGATCCTGCAACCGAGCCCGGTGCGCAAGCGCTTTACCGTGCGCGGCACCCATAACATGATGGACGTGACCAACCGGTTCGGTTCGCTACCTACCCGAAACTGTCGCGATGTGCAGTTCGAGGGCGTCGAGGCGATCAATGCCGACGCGGTCAGGGTCAGGCGCCTGAGCGATGGCAAGCCCAGCCTGCAGGGCAACAAGGCGTGCTTTGCCTGCACCATCGGCTGTGGCCGGGTTGCCACGATCGACCCGGTTTCGCCGCTGGTCAACGGCCCCGATCCACAGGGTGGCGACCGCTCGCGCTACCAGCTTCCGTCAGGGGGCCTGGAATATGAAACCGCTTTCGCCTTCGGCCCGATGTGCGGAGTCGACGATCTCGACACGCTGAATTACGTTAATTTCCTGTCTAACGAACAGGGCATGGATCCGATATCGCTCGGCGTTTCCATCGCCGCGGCGATGGAACTGTTCGAGGAAAACGTCGTGACGCTGGAGGATACGGGTGGCCTCGAATTGCGCTTCGGCAACGCCGAGGCCCTGGCACGGGCCGCCGAGCTGACCGCGTTCGGGGAGGGTTTCGGCGCCGACATCGGCCTCGGTGCGGACCGGCTCTGTCGGAAATACGGGCGCCCTGAACTCGCAATGGTCGTCAAGGGGCAGGAGTTTCCAGGCTACGACCCGCGCGCATTGAAAGGCATGGCGCTGGCTTACGCGACATCCAATCGCGGCTGCTGTCACATGCGCGCCCGTCCCCTGCTGGACGATTTCAGCAACGTCAGTACCGATGGCAAGGCCGAACTCGTCAAGACAACGCAGGACCTCGTCGGCGCCATCGACAGTTCCGGCACCTGCGTTTTCACCAATGTCATGTTCCCCCCGGAGCATCTTGCGCAAATGATCGACGCGGCCTGCGAGGGAGACTGGGACCTCGAACGCCTGCATACGGTGGGTGAACGCATCTGGAACCTGGAACGCCGATTCAACCTGGCGGCGGGATTCAGCAAGGACGATGACCGGTTGCCGGAGCGTACCACGAGCGAACCCGCGGGCGCAGGCGCGGGTAAGGGGCAGATCGCGGACCTGTCGCAGATGCTGGGTGAATACTACCGGCTTCGTGGGTGGGATGCCGATGGCGTGCCCCTGGCGGAAACGCTAAACCGGCTCGAACTTTGAGATTTCAAGGTGACGATCGAAATCAAACTGTTCGGGTTCGGCGATGACCGGCCGCCATCTTTCAGCAATGACAACACGATCCGGCTGGATGTAGATACCCCGACGACTCCCTGGCTGTTACTGCGCGCAATCGGCATTACCGATGCCACGGGACTGGTGCTGATGAACGCCGACCAGGTCATTCCGCAGCGACAATGGAATGATGCTATCCTTCAGGACTTCGACCGGCTTACATTGCTGTCGGCGTTCGAGGGCGGCTGAGTATGAAACATGGACTCGCTCTCGGAGAGGAGCGCTAATCCCTCGCCCGGTTTGCGGACTCCCGTTGCCTGGTAAGCGGACCAGGTGATTCCGGGTCCATCCGGATGAACCCGAATAGCCAGCCTTTAGAGCGTATTGCCTAGAAATCGCTATATTGCCGACGCACCCTGGATTCGAGCAACGGTATCGCCTTCTCCAGCACGAACTCCTTGAAATGGGGTGTTGCCTGGTGCGCTTCGAGCCCGCCGACATCGTGATACTTTTCGTAGATGAAAAACTCCGCCGGGTTATCGGGATCGACGTGAGTCGTGTAGGTGATCACGCCCGCCTCCTGGCGGGATGCCTCCCCCAGGATTTGCAGAATCTGTTTTACCTCCGCCTCGTGACCGGGCTTCGCAACCCAGGTTACCGCCAGTACGTATGCCATTGCCCCTCCTCAAGGTACGCAGTAATGCCTGTCGCGCACAGAATAAACCATAACGGCCCGTTAATCATGGGGCATTCGTGATGCCACGGCACGATTATTACGATAGCCCGGCAAGCTTCGGTATAATCGCGCGATAGCTCAACAACCGGGAAACTGGATAAACGGTATGTCTAAAAACGAAACTCTCTACCACAGCGCACTGGCGCTGATCGATGCCGCGAACCGCGAGGATCCCAACAAGGTATCGGCCGACGGCAAGGAGTGGCCCAAGGAACTGCTTTATTCCCAACGCATGTCGGATATGCTTTCGCGTTACGCCCCCGACGCCGACGATGCGCAAAAGCTTGCGATACGGGCGCAGCATATCGAACGCTGGAAATCGCCGCGCAACGCCTACCCGATGGACCGTATCGGCTATTTGAAGTGGCGCAAGGATTTATACAAGATCCAGGCAGACACCGCGGCCGGACTGCTCGGGCAGGCGGGATACGGCGATGAAGTTATCGACAGGGTTCGCAACGCGGTCGCGAAAAAGAACATCAAGGGCAATCCCGACACACAGCTGCTGGAGGATGTCACCGACCTGGTTTTCATGGAGCATTACATGCTGGAGTTCGTCGCCAAGCACCCGGATTACACCGAGGAAAAATGGATCGAGATCATCCAGAAAACATGGAACAAGATGTCGGATAACGCGCACCAGTTTGCGTTGTCGGGTGCGGTCAGACTGCCGGAGTCGCTGCTGCCGTTGATCGAGAAGGCGGTAACGGCGACAAACGCCGCCGCGCAATGAATCGGTAAGCGAAGACGCCGGCTAGGCACCGACTGGCATGCAGCGGTCACCTCGGCTAACTTCCCGTAACACAGAAATTACAGGCATGCCCGACCGAACTGCGGTAATTCTGGGCCCGCACGGCCGCGTCAAATGGCCTCGGGCGTCTCGATCAGCGTTTCCAGGGCGGGGGCGCATTCAGGCCAGCCATGACCCCAGCGCCAGGGTAAGCCGGTACAGGGTCCTCCACCGAGCCGCACCGCCTGGTACATCAGGTCGGCGGTGGTGTAGATCAGATCAACGACGTCTTGCCGGGCCAGGCCGAGGCGCCTGGCGATTTCGTCGCTTTGCTGTTCGCCCGCGTGACGCACGCAGGCGCGCAGGTCCATATCGGCCTGTTTGCGTTTCTCGAAACCCTTGTCGCTTGCTCCGCGCCAGTAACTTTCATCATGCGCCAGGCAACAGTATTCCCAGGGCGGTTCGCTGCCTATAACTCGTGCGAACTCCGGGGAAATCTTGGCCACGAAAGTCCAGGCCCCCGACATTCCGCCGCTACATCCATCGCTGTGGAAGGCGTCGATTTCGACACCGGGCCTGTTTTGCTGCTGCGCCAACCGCTGCATTTGCTGACCCTCCAGCAACCTCATGGCGTCACCGAGTACATCGGCCTGCGCCTGGTAAGCCGACGCTAGCATTGCAACGAGAGCGATTTCAGGCCAGAGTTTCATCGGGTGCAGATTATCACCAATCTGAAAATTTCCCCAGTCATTTGGCCGGGCCGCCGCTGCCTCCACCGCATCTCACCGGGGCGAGTCGAGCTCATATGGCCACCCTGACAGTTTGACGACTGCAGCCATCGGTGTTTAGATAGTCCTTCAGGGGCTTGAAAACAGGTCCAGCACCGGAGATCCCGCGAGCCCCTGGGGATTTGACTGTAGCCACGAGTGGCAGTTGACTCCCACTTATTCGGGGGCGCTACGGGAGACGTCTCGGGGATCGCCGGTTGAAACAACGGGAGACTAACATGGAAACGAAATCCTGTGACCGCTGCCGGGGTGAAACCGAACTGACGCTTATCGAAGCGGTGGGCGGCGAGGCGGATCCGCTTCGTATCACTCTGAAAAACCTGCCTTTACTCGCTTGTCAACAAGGCCATCACCAGTTCATTAGACCGCAATTCGGCGCCGAACTCCTGACGCACCTGACCCAGGAAGAAGAACCCGGGCTGCCGGCCGGGGAGGAAAAGGGATTCTTCAAGAAAAAATACCTTTGCGAAAGCTGCGGCGCCGAGCTCGAGCCCAAGCCTGATCACCGGCACACATTTTCGTTCGACATAAAGCTGGACGATATCGATCCCGTCGGTGTAGACCTGTCGATGCCGGTCTACAGGTGTTCCGCCTGCGCCAAGGAACAACTCCATTCCCAGAAAGAGATCCGCAAGCTAACGCCCGCGGCACTGGCGCATGCGTTCGAGGCAGCCGATATCCCGCCGCCGCCGGGCGCGATCTGACCTCGTCGGGAGATCGTATTACCGGGATTACGCGGTTCCCTCCCGGACACTCGCCGCAGCGGAACCGGGCGGTCACCGGTTTATGCCTTTGTTTCGGCCTCCAGCGATGCGGTCAACTTGCGCGAAACCGCGAGTTGTTCCTCGCCGAGCTCGGTCAGCTGTGCATGGCTGGCGCCGCGAAATACGTCCACCGCCATTTTCAGATCGGCCGATGCCCTGCGGGAGATTTCGATATCCCGGTTACGCTCGGCCAGTTTGCAGCGCGCCACGCCGAGATTGGCCATTGTCATGGCCCAGCTCATCGGTTCGCGCTCGCGGGTCCATTCCTTGAGCGTTTCGCGGTAAGCCGCGACCGCCCTTCCGAGGACCAGCGGGTCATCGGTTCGCTCGCCCAGCACCTGCAGCGCGGCGCCAAGATTGTTTTGCGTCATCGCCCAGTCATGCGGCACGCGCGTCCGGGTTGTTACCGACAATGCGGCATTGTAAGCGGCCACGGACTGCTCCAGGGTTCGCGGCCCCTTGCGATGCTCGCCCAGCAGGCGCAACGCGTTACCCAGGTTGTTCATCGTGGTGCCCCAGATAAACGGTAGCCGCTCGCGCGTCCAGACCGTGAGCAGTGCCTTATAGGCATCGACGGCACGTTTCAGCATTTTTGCATCCTTCTTTCGCTGGCCCAGCGACAGCAGCACAGCCGCGAGATTGTTCTGGGTCGTCGCCCATTCCTCGGGCGATTGCGACTGGGTGCGTACTTCCAGCGCGCTATCGAAGGCGGTAATCGATTTTTCCAGCAGCTCCTCGTCACGGTGGCGCTGTCCCAGGATACCGAGGGCATTGCCGAGGTTGTTTTGCGTCGACGCCCAGTCGAACGGCGTGCGTTCACGTTCACGCTGCGTCAGGGAATTGTCGAATGCCTCGATCGCCCGTTCCAGCATCCGCGTGCCACGCTGGCGCTGCCCGAGTATGCCGAGCGTGGTTCCGAGGCAGTCCTGAATCCGGGACCATTCGGCGGGACATTGATCCCGCGGGGTCAACGGTAGAATCCTGTTCTCATAGAGCTCGGCAGCCGCCTGCAGCGCCTCGATATCGACGAATTCGCGGCCCAGATCCTCGAGCACCGAGGCTTGCCGATACAGGTATTGCCATTGCAGGTCGGGTTCAATACCGACGGTTGCGGCGGCCTCCGCGTAAAGCGCGGCAGCATGGCGGAAATTCAGCGCTACCGCGGCAATCAGGGCCTGAACTGCACGCATTCGCGCTGCGAGTTCGGCGAGATTTATATCTTTGATGCATTGCCGATAAATCTGCTCGAAGGCCTGGTCAGCATCCGCAAGGGAAAACGATTCGCCGGTCTGCAGCGCGCCGACGGCAATTTCGATGGCAGCGGAGATATCGGTATCGTCGACGTTCGAGCCAAGATCGTCGGCCACCTCGCGCAGCGATTGCAGGCGCGCATAGGCCTGCTCCAGCAACCGCTGGATTTGCTCGCGCGACACAGCCTGTTGCAGAATAAAGGCGAGCAGGCTGGCAAGATCGGACGCTTCGGCACCGAGGTGGTTTTGCGCGGCCTTCAGTTCGAATTCGTAAGCTTCGGCATGCTCGCCGGGCGCATCCGCTACTTCCTGACCCTGAACAGAACCGTTCATGTTAGCTGTCTCTTCGCGAAACCGTAGAAATTAACACAAGGTGGGCGATCCTGGTAATAGTCGCCCCGGATCGCGGCGCAAACCGTAACAAACGGTGGGGCGAAGCTGATCACCCCACCGTAAAACCTAATCGACGATGTGGTAGACCGGAGCCTTTTCCATTGTCCACTCGCCGGACTCGGGGTCACGGCGCGACAGCGTCAGGCAATGCCAGTTATCGTCATCCAGCTGCATATGGTCGCCGCGATAGTAGTATCCCGGCCAGCGTGTCTCCTGGCGGAACAGGGTGTGGTGTACCACGCTCTCCGAGGCGATGGCGCGGTGCTTCAGTTCCCAGGCGCGCTGCAGCTGGTGCAGGTCTTCCGCACCAACGCTTTCGAGATCTTCCTGAAGAATCCCCAGCAGTTCCAGGCCACGCTTGAGCAATGGCTCGTTGGTCATGTAGTTGACGCTAATGCCACCCGCGTATTCGTCCATGATCTTTTCCAGTCTCTGCAGACCATGAATCGGCAATATGTAGCTCGGTGAAACCGTGCCGGCAACGATCTCGTTGCGATAGGTCTCGTAGTGCTCCATCGGCTTGTAGATGATCTGCTTCAGGTCCTCGGTCTGCTTTTCCGAAATCTTGATGTCTTCGTTCTTGTAGTCCTTGAGGTACTTGACCGCCGCTTTAGCCGCGAGGCGCCCTTCGGTGAACGAACCCGACGAGAAAGCATGCGCGGTGCCGCCGAGTGCGTCACCGGCGCCGAACAGGCCGTCGACGGTCATCATGCGGTTATAACCCCAATAGTACTCGTCCGGCGAAATATCTTCCGGCCCGCTTGCCCAGGCGCCGGAACAGGTGGCGTGGGAGCCCATGACATAGGGCTCGGAAGTGGTCAATTCGGGGTTGATGTACTTCGGATCGATGTCCTGCGATGCCCACACGACCGCCTGGCTGACGGTCATGCCGAGGAAGTTTTCCCAGCCCACGGTTTCCTTGTGCGGGTCCTGGAAGGCTTCCTTGGTTACCATGTAAATCGGCCCGCGGCCGGCCTTCGTTTCTTCGATGAATGCGTGGTTGCGCAGGCAGGTCGGCGTCGGGTGATGGTCGATGTATTCGCCGACCAGGGCCTTGGTATGGTCGTACCACTTTGATTCGTATTCTTCGCCATAAGCGTTCTGGGTATAGGTCTTCAGGTGCAGGAAATAGGCGCCCACCGGGCCATAGCCGTCCTTGAAGCGACACAGCACGATACGGTTTTCCATCTGCGTCATCTTGGCGCCAGCCTGGATCGGCAACGCGTAAGCCGAGGCGCTGCTCCACGGCGCGTACCAGGTACGACCCATGCCCTCGCCGACCGAGCGCGGCTTGAAAATATGCGAAGCACCTCCGGCGCCGACGATCACGGCCTTGGCCTTGAATATATGGAAATCACCGGTACGGACGTTGAAGCCGACGGCGCCACCAACGCGGTTAGGCTTGTTCTCATCCATCAGCAGGTGGGTAATCATAATGCGATTGTAAATCTTGTCGGCGGACTTGCGCGCCGCTTCGGCGACGATCGGCTTGTAGGATTCACCGTGGATCATGATCTGCCACTTGCCTTCACGCTGGTAGCGACCAGTTTCCGGATCGCGCATCATCGGCAGGCCCCATTCTTCGAACTTGTGCACGGTGGAGTCGACGTGACGCGCCATGTCATAGGCCAGGTCTTCGCGCACCATGCCCATCAGGTCGTTGCGCGCATAGCGCACGTGATCTTCCGGCTGGTTCTCGTCCCATTGCATGCCCATGTAGCAGTTGATCGCGTACAGACCCTGGGCAACCGCACCGCTGCGATCGATGTTGGCTTTTTCGGCAACAACGATCTTCAGATCGCGTCCCCAGTACCTGGCCTCGTAAGCAGCGCCGGTGCCACCCATGCCGCCACCGACAACGAGGATGTCGCATTCTTCGAATACCGTATTGATCTTGCCCATTAGTAGTAGACCCCCTGCTTGAACTTGGATTTATCGATGACGGGTAATCCGGTTTCGACATTCAACGCATCGGGTTCGTGACAAAGCAGCTGAGAGTTGTGATCTTCTTCGCTGGGTACATCCATATCCGCGAGTCGAGGAATTTTCTCACCCCAGGGCTGTGTCGTAATCGGCGATACGAAATTCTTTTCACGACCGTCACGGAACTTGATTTTCCACGAAATGGTACCTTTCTCCTCTTCGCGAAGTACGCGTACACTATGACCCAGCGGGGCGAAATCGGCGTAACCGCGCACATCGATGGCATTTTGCGGGCAGGCCTTGACGCATGAGTAGCATTCCCAGCAAAAGTTGGGCTCGATGTTGACTGCTCGACGATAGGTCTTGTCGATGTGCATGATGTCGGAGGGACAAATATCGACGCAATGTCCGCAGCCATCACAACGGGTCATGTAAACAAATGTAGGCATTAAAAATCTCTCCGGTTGTCGATGCTAGTGACGTTTCTTAGTTAATGTAATTTCTGCTGGCTTAATAGTGACGCGGCAATTCGCGCTTGATACCAAGACCGAACTGTTCGGGCTGGTCGGCGGGGGGAGGCAGGTTATCTCTCGCCCCGCTGGCCTCGGCAACATGCTTTTGCACGGCCGCGGCGGGCTTGAAGAACATGTGCGCAAACTTGGACCAGGGTACGCCGCCGAACAGGACCGCGTTAGCGGCAAGGTACAGGCCGAAAAATATATAGGACCCGACCGAGGTTCCGGCCGCCTGTACCGCCGACCAGATCAGCGCCAGCGTCGCGCTGGCCAGCAGCGATAAAATAAACAGGTCGGCGCGAATCACCCGAAATGGCGAGTTGCCCTCGGCAGCGACATCGACACGAATGAAAAACCAGAACCAGTAGCCGCCCACGCATACGGCGAGCGCACCGAGATGCCAAAGCAACGGCCAGATGCCCGCATCGGCCATGGCCGGATAGCCGAACACCAGTGCGGCGGTGGCGACCACGTGAACAACCAAACCGTACATGGTCAGCAGGTGTGCGATTCGTCGGTTGGGATTGCAGAATTCGGACGAGGTCAATACCTCCGAGACCGCTGTTTGTAACGCCAGGGATACGACTTCACTGCCGCTAACCTGTTTCGAGCCGTTTTCCTTCGACCTGCGCCAGCTCTCGGAAAAGTATTTGGCGCTCTTTTTGTGAATAACGTCGAATGCCGTACCGGCTATGACCAGAATGACCATGATGATGACAAAGGCCTGGATTAACACAGGTGGTACCGACGCCGACACCTCGGCGAAGGGATTTTGGCTAAACATTATCTGGCTGTCCCCCGATTGAATCTTATTTTAGCCAGTCAAGTGTGGGTGAATAGCTGATATGAATCAACCTTAATAAATTTATTGATGGATAAGGAAAATTTTCATATGGCGGAACCAGGGTTATGATTGCGAGCGGGCAATGCAATGTCCCGATACCTGATTCCCGGTAAGATAGATCGGCAGTCGCGTGCCAAACTTCACGACGAATCTGGCAGCCGCCGGACTCTGTCCGGTTAGCGGCCCTCGGCTGTTACCAAAAATACCCTTGCCCGCCGGCACGGTGCGCTGGAGTAAATACCCGGCAACGGCACCCCTTGAGCATTGCGACCCAGTCGAACCTGGTAACTCAATAGTCAGAAGCGAGTTAAAACAATCACCCGGGTTCTGCCCTGCTCCCCGTTTAGCGCCGGATCATATCGAACTCCGGCAGCTGCGATATTTGGGGTAAGCCGCTATCAACGCTACGGCAGCAACCCTGGCCTTCATCCAGGCATTTTCAGATCTGTAGCGGAGCCAGACTTCAGCAGATTATCCCGAACCTTCGTCAGATGCTCGTACATGGCCTTATACGCGTTTTCCTGATCGCGTTCGACGATCGCACGCACGATCGCGTCGTGCTGGGCGAAGCTATGGTGATCGATAGATGGCCGATCCGAATTATTTCGCCGACGCCCCCAGACGACAGCCCTTCGTACGGCATTCAACTGGTCGAACAGGGCAGTAAGAACCGAATTACCGGCGGCCTCGGCCACGGTACGGTGAAGCCGATTGTCGGCGTTTTCATATTGCCGCCAGGTTGCCGCTTCGCGCTGCAGGCGCGCACAACGATGCATTTCGTCGAGATGGGCGCCGGTTGCATTGATCGCCGCCTCGCGCGCCAGCATCGGCTCAACCAATAAACGCGCCTGCATGACCTCAAGCGGGCTTGTGCCCTTGGCAATTGTAGCGATCGACAGGAACGCTTCGATGGGACGCGGTCCCAGGAAAGTACCCTTTCCGACCTGCCGCCAAATCTCGCCATCCTGTTCGAGTTTTGCCAGGGCCTTGCGTAATTCACCCCGTGAAACGCCGAGAACATCGCAAAGCTCACGTTCCGGGGGCAAACGGCCATCGGGTGCCAGATCCGCCTGGGCGAGCCAGGCTTTCACTTGCGTTAGTGCGCTTTCGACTGAACCCATTGGCACCTCAAATATTCAATACTCGACAAGCAAAAAGTGGTATGCCATAGTAACCCAATCATCGATAATATGTTAACCAATAGCCATCTAATACATAACCATTTTGATATTGGTAAGCATTGGGCAGCATGTGGCGGCCTGCCGGAGAAAGCCCCACAAATAAAAAAAGGAAACCGTAACAGAGCATTCAAAAGGCTTTGCAAGGTTCCTCGCTGGGCTTTAATCCCAACCGGAGATCATTCGTCGAGGCTCTCATAATTCAGGTACATCTGTCAGACCAGACGAATAACAGAAACCAAAGAGGAGTGAAATCATGAAACTTTTTCCCAACAAACCTGGTGTGTTGCTAGCGTCGCTTTTGCTGATCATGCTGAGTCTTACCGGTAACGCGCAGGCGGGCAAGATACGCATAGCGCTCGCCGAAACACCATCCGACGAGCTTGCCGCATTTTTCGTAGCCCTGGACCGGGCCAAAGCCATGGGGCTCGATTACGAGTGGACCGCATTTTCGGATGAAGAGTTAGCCATTCAAGCGATTTTGAGCGGACAAATGGATATCGGCTTTGGCACGCCCTATTCGGTTATGCAGAGATCCAAGGCGCCAGTACGAATCATTTTTCAATTGTCCAAGCTCAAGTTTTTCCCGGTATCGTCAAAAAAATACTCCAGCCTGAAAGATCTGGACGGAGAACCGATCCTGCTGCATTCACGCGGTGGCGGTACTGACTCGATCGCCAATGTTATCGAGGACCGCATCGGCATCAAGTTTGGCAAACGTTCTTACGTGCCCGGTTCGGCCAATCGCATCGTCGCGCTAATTGCCGGCCAGACAGACGCTACCATTGTCGATCTTTCAAACAAAAACAAACTGGTCAAGCAAAAAGGCGACGAATTTAACGTTCTGCCCATGTTCGAAGTCGATGCCAGCGATGAGGCGTTATTTGCCAACCTCAACTGGATCAAGGCAAACGCCCGGGACGTGGATATTTTCGTCAAGGCCCTGGTTAGCGTTTATCGGGATATGCACAAGGACCCAACGATCATTCGGCGTGAGACCAACCCCAACGGCCCGATCGGGCAGCTCCCCAAAGAAGTGCTGGATGAACTGGACGGATTCTATAAAGATGCGGTCGAGGGCGGCCTGTATGATCCGAACGGTGGCGGTGAAAAAGCGGCCCGTGCGGACATGGACTGGTACTCGAAGGCCGGGCAACTCACCGGTGACCCGGCAAATCTGAAAATCGAGGATTTCTGGTACCTTGAGCCTCTGAAGCGGGCCACCCAGTAACAAGTCTGTCGAGCGGTCGGCATTGCGCAACGTCTTTGCGCAGCCGACAGCTCGACTTTCTTTGACACCCCGAGCAAACTGATCGCCATGCGCTATCGCTCTCTGCTATTAAAATTTCTGTCTGCTTTTATCGTGTTCGGCGCATGGGAGATCGCCGGAAGAATTCCTGTGAGTTTTGCGTTTCCGACATTTATCGAGTCGATGGCCGCCTTCTGGGCCCTGCTGGCCAACGGCACCATGTTCGTAGCCTATGCGGAAACTCTCAAACCGCTGGTGGTCGGGGTTCTGATATCCGCGTTCCTGGGGATCGGCATCGGTCTGGGAATAGGTCTCAGTCGCAAGTTCGACTGGCTGGTTTCGCCGATCTTTATCGTGATGCAGACGGCGCCGCTGGCGGCACTCATCCCGCTTCTCGTCATGGTTTATGGTATTGGACTGACATCGAAGGTGTTCGTGGTCTGTATCATGGCGATGCCGGTCATCGTTCTCAACACCAGCGGCGCGGTTCGTAATACGCCCGCATCGATGATTGAAATGGGCCAGGCGTTTCTGGGAACGAAACTCGACGTTATTCTTAAAATCATCCTGCCGGCTGCGTCACCCATTATTTTCGCCGGGCTGCGACTCGGCGTATCGGCTGGATTTATCGGTGCAATTCTGTCCGAGCTTAAAATCACGCCCACGGGCGTCGGTGACATCATCACCTATAGCCGCTCGATTGCCGACTATCCCAGTATGTATGCTGCGATCATGTCGATCATCGTTCTCGCCGTCATTTTCCTGAACGTGCTCGAACGTCTCGAGGATTACCTGTTCAAGGGCAGCCGGCAAACCTATGTATCCGAATGATAATGGCAGGAAAAGACAGCTGATGAACGACAGCAAAGGCGATATCGACAATGCCGTAACGGTCCGCAATGTCTACAAGAACTACGGCGATGTCGAGGCCCTGAAAGACCTGTCGCTCGACTTTCCGCGAGGGCAACTCACGTCGCTCCTCGGCCCGTCCGGGTGCGGCAAAACGACATTGCTGAAGATCATTGCCGGTCTTTTACCGGCAACCAGCGGTGATATCCAGGTGAACAATCAGCCGGTTACCGGGCCAGGCCCGGATCGCGCATTTGTTTTTCAGGATTTCGCCCTGCTGCCATGGGCGAACGTGATGCGCAATGTTGCCTTCGGCTTGGAACTACGCGGTATCGACAGGTCAGAACGCGAGGCGATCGCCGAAACCTATATCGCCAACGTGGGCCTGAAGGGTTTCGAGAACAGTTTTCCCCACGAATTATCGGGTGGCATGCGGCAACGCGTGGGCCTCGCCCGCGCATTGAGCGTCGATGCCGAGGTATTGCTGATGGATGAACCCTTTTCTGCCGTCGACGAGCAAACCCGGCGTAAATTTCAGGAAGACCTGCTCAACCTCGTCAAGAACGAGAACAAGACCTTCATATTTGTTACCCACTCGATCGAGGAGGCGGTCTACGTTTCAGACCAGGTCGCCCTGTTGCTGGCCCGGCCGAGTCGGGTTTCGGAAGTCATCCGGCCCGAGGGATTCAGGCACAAGGACGCCAACAGCATCAGGCGTGATCCCGAGTATCTCGACATCGTCGATCGCATCTGGGCGTCACTTCGCACCTATGTGGAATAACGCGAGACGATGAAGTTATTTGGTTATCAGTTGCCGGCAATGTCGTCACTCATCCTGTGGGGATTGCTGTGGGAGATCGTCGGCCAGTTAGAGCTCACCTTCTTTCTCCCACCACTGTCGGCAATTTTTACAACCCTGATGGAGATCGGCACGACCAAGGTGTTTCTGCAAGCACTCGCGGACACCGGTTACGCATTTTTTATAGGCACATTCTCCGCCATTATAATCGGCATCCCCGTCGGAATTCTGATGGGGAAGAACCGCTTCATTGACGAACTGTTGTTGCCTTGGGTGAATATGTTTCTCAGTGCACCACTTACCGCACTGGTTCCAGTGCTGATGGTCTTGTTCGGATTTGGCATGAAGTCAATCATCATCACGACCGCACTGTTTGCGATCTGGATAATCGTATTGAATTCACGTGCAGGCGTCATGCAGATCAACCGCTCACTGATCGAAATGGCACGATCATTCGGCGCCTCTCCGAAAGACGCCTTCTTCAAGATTTATCTTTGGGCCGCGTTGCCCGAAATCCTCGGCGGCGTGCGCATCGGTTTCATCCGCGCCGTCAAAGGTGTCATCATCGGTCAATTGCTGATTTCGATTGTCGGATTTGGCGCACTGTTCGAGCTTTACTCATCGAATTTTCTGATGAAACACTTCTGGGCGGTGCTGATCGTTTTATTCGCGATTGCATTTACCATTGCGGAATTTCTCGCTCATCTCGAGAGACGAGTCGAGTACTACGCCGCTCGTCGATGAATCTCAAACAGGTAAGTAAAAAATCAAACTGAATCACCAGGAGACAATGAATGACAAAATACATTATAGAGCCAGCTCCACAGGCAAGCCTGCCCATCCGCGGATCCGACACAAGGTTTCCAGTCCGCCGTGTTTATTGTGTCGGCCGCAACTACGCAGCTCACACGATCGAAATGGGCGGCGACCCTGACCGGGAAGAACCATTCTTTTTCCAGAAGAATCCCGACAACCTTCTAAGCGATGGCGCCGATTTTCCCTATCCCGACAAGTCCGCCGATGTTCACCACGAGATCGAGATGATCGTGGCGCTAAAAAAGGGGGGTTATAACATACCGCTCGAATCTGCTCTGGACTGTGTCTGGGGATATGGTGTGGCGCTTGATATGACGCGACGCGACCTGCAGGGTGAATGTAAGAAAGCCGGGCGTCCATGGGAAATAGGCAAGGCCTTCGATCATTCCGCGCCAGCATCCGAACTCGTACCGGTCAGCGAATCCGGACACCCGTCGCAAGGCGCAATTTGGCTCAAGGTGAACAGCGAAATTCGCCAGCAAGGCGACCTCAACCAGATGATCTGGAAAGTTCCGGAGATGATTGCCTACCTGTCCAGCCTGTTCGCTCTCGCGCCGGGCGACGTGATACTTTCCGGCACGCCTTCCGGCGTTGGTCCGGTTGAGCGAGGTGATCTGCTGGAGGGGCATATCGATGGTGTCGGCGACCTGAAATGCAAGGTCGTCTGACTCGCTGAACTGTCTATCGTGATCGATAGTCCCGCTGTATCATAATAACGATCAGGGGCTTTCAGAATAATACCTGCGAAGGGCCAGCCTCTCTCCGCGAGAACGGTCGACGCTCCGGACCTGACCTTCCTCGAGCTACCTACAGGTTGTTGCCATAGATCTCAAAAAAAACCCCAGTCGACAATGTCGGCTGGGGTTTTGAAGTTAAATGCCTGGCAATGACCTACTTTCACATGGGGAGACCCCACACTATCATCGGCGCGGTTCCGTTTCACTTCTGAGTTCGGGATGGGATCAGGTGGGTCCAGAACGCTATTGTTGCCAAGCAATTCGGTTATGGTTTGTATTTCGGGGACAGTTTACTTATTTCAAAGTTAATCTCCCCGATTCATTCGAAGACGGCTTATATAAGTAAACTGTCCCCGAATTACAAACCTCAATTTGAATTCTGTAATAAAGTTAATGTTGCATCAGTTGACGCGACATAACACCAGCCAAAAGTTGCTTGGGTGTTATATGGTCAAGCCGCACGGTCAATTAGTACCAGTTAGCTACACACATTACTGTGCTTCCACACCTGGCCTATCAACGTCGTAGTCTTCGACGGACCTTTAGAGACTTCGAGAGTCTAGTGAGAACTAATCTTGGGAGGGGCTTCCCGCTTAGATGCTTTCAGCGGTTATCCCTTCCGAACGTAGCTACCCGGCAATGCCACTGGCGTGACAACCGGAACACCAGAGGTTCGTCCACTCCGGTCCTCTCGTACTAGGAGCAGCTTCCCTCAATTCTCAAACGCCCACGGCAGATAGGGACCGAACTGTCTCACGACGTTCTAAACCCAGCTCGCGTACCTCTTTAAATGGCGAACAGCCATACCCTTGGGACCTGCTTCAGCCCCAGGATGAGATGAGCCGACATCGAGGTGCCAAACACCGCCGTCGATATGAACTCTTGGGCGGTATCAGCCTGTTATCCCCGGAGTACCTTTTATCCGTTGAGCGATGGCCC
>JAOTTY010000303.1 GCA_029864185.1 Gammaproteobacteria bacterium | reverse complement strand
GCCAATGGGTTTCAGAAACGACAGAAATGAACCCGATGGTTATGATGTGGATATGTGCAGGGATCTCGCCAAGGTATTGGGTGTCGAACTTGAAATTGTTGAAACACCCTTCCCGGACAGAATCCCCGCGCTGGTGTCAGGCAGGGCCGATGTTGGCATCGCCTCTACCTCCGACACGCTGGAAAGAGCCAAAACAATCGGCTTTTCCATACCGTATTTCGCGTTTGAATTTAATGTTTTAACCAGAAAAGAGACAGGGATTAAAACCTACGAAGACATGTGTGGAAAAAAAGTCGGTAACGTTGCCGGAACCTACGAGGCAATCCGGCTTGAGCCATTTATCAAGGGCTGCGGTGGTTCGTTCAGCGCCTACCAGAGCGAAGCTGACTTGCTATTGGCGCTAAAACAGAAACAAATCGAGGCAACGGTTGTCACCAGTACAGTCGCATGGGCGCATGTCAAATCCGGTAAATACCCGACATTGACCGTTGCCGGCAAGGCCCCGTATGACACTGACTACGTCAGCCTGATCACCGTAAGAAGTGAATACGGGATGATCAATTACCTGAATCTGTTTGTTAATCAGCAGATTAGAACGGGCAGGGCTCAGGAATTATTCAATAAGTGGATCGGGGAAGGCAATATGCCTGCTTATTTGATTCCGGGAGCCTACTACTAGGGGTCAGTAAGTTTCCGCCAAGGGGTGGTTACCTGATGGTAACCATTCCTTAAATCTTGTCAGGCCTGATTTTGGGCGTTTTGCACGATAAAGCTGTTTGTGCTGGTGGGGTTACGGCAGATCGATTACTTGCGCCGGCGTTCTCGTCGGTGAATTATTCCGATCGTTCGGTCCCGATTGACCGGAACTCTACAATGCCGGCAGTATGCCGGCTTGCGTTTAACAGAATCGAGCCTGTTAGTGGATATATATCACCCTTTGCATGCTAAGTTAGATTCGGTCTGAAACTCGAAATGGATTATACCTTTCACTGGTATCCCGCCTTCAAGCTTTTGCCCAAAATGCTTGTTGGCTCGATTACGACCATTGAAATTGCTTTTTTGTCGATGCTGTTCGGTATCATTATTGGCGCGTCACTGGCACTTGCCAAAAACAGCGATAGTAAAATCCTCTCTTCGTTCGCAGGCGCCTGGATCGAAGTGTCCAGGAACACCCCGGCGTTGTACCAGATCTACATGGCTTACTTTGGCCTGGGTACATTCGGCATTTACGTGGGTTCTTTCGGCGCGCTTCTTATCGGAATTACGTTTAACAATGCCGGTTACCTCGCCGAAACTTTCAGGGGTGGTCTGCGCGCGATACCGGCTACGCAAATGAAGACCGCGAGATCCCTCGGGATGAATTATTTCCAGGCTTTTATCTATGTTATCTTCCCGCAATTGCTCAAAACTGTTTTTCATTCGGTTACCAATCAAACCGTGTGGGCGATATTGATGACTTCCTTGGGGGTCATAGTGGGAATGAATACCGATCTTATGGGGGTTACAAACGAACTCAATGCATTGTCGTTTAGAACCTTCGAATACTTTTCACTTGCCGCGGTTTTGTATTACCTGATTACAAAATTATTTTTAGGCCTGGCGTATCTGCTGAACGTGAAACTGTTCAGGTATTAGCATAATGAACTTTGTTAGTGAATTTTCCACCAACGACTTTTTGTACATGCTCAAAGGATTGGGCATTTCCATATCGCTCACGCTGTGGGCAGTCGTATGCGGGACTATATTAGGCATTATCTTCGGATTTATCAGAAGCGGGGTGGGAGCCTTGCTGAACTTTTTTATGGGTTCGATACTTGATGTTTTCAGATCGGTTCCCTTGCTAATACAGCTCATCCTGTTTAACGCCCTTGGCTCTATTCTTAAGTTAGGATTTAGCCCGTTTCAGGTGTCGTGTATTGTTCTATCGGTTTACACCGCAGCTTATGTGTCTGAAGCCGTGAGATCCGGAATCCTGAGTGTTCCCCCGGCGTTGCTCAGAAGCGCCCGTTCGCTGGGATTAACTTACTTTCAGACATTAAGAGAAATTGTATTTCCACTTGCGCTAAGAGTATCTTTCCCGACCTGGGTTGGTATCACCCTCGGCGTTTTCAAAGATACTTCGCTGGTTCTCTGGATCGGAATCATAGAGCTTCTGAAATCGTCACAAATTATAATCACGAGAACCCAGGAGCCGATACTCATCCTGAGTATTGCGGGACTATTATATTTTATTGTTAGTTTCGGCTTCACCAGAGTGGCCAAGCGGGTGGAGAAAAAATGGGAACAATATGAATTATGATTGAAATCATCGACGTCCATAAGTCTTTTGGGAGGCTTGAAATTCTTCGAGGTATCAACATGGAAGTTGAAAAAAATAAGGTGCACTCGATTCTGGGAGCAAGCGGATCGGGGAAATCAACGCTTCTGCAATGCATCAATGGTCTGGAAAGTATTCAACAGGGAAGAATTTCGGTTGACGGAATAGACGTTGGTGACAAAGCCACAAACTTGAACGCGCTAAGAACCAAGATCGGAATCGTATTCCAGCAATTTAATGTTTTCCCGCATTTGACCACCCTGGAAAATATTACCCTGGCCCTGAAGGTGGTGATGAAGAAGACTACAAAAGAAGCAAAGGAGATCGCTGTATTACAACTCGAACGCATCGGTCTGGGCGATAAGGTGGATGTGTATCCGAGTAAATTATCCGGTGGTCAACAACAAAGGCTGGCGATTGCCAGGGCTTTGGCTATGTCACCCTCTTATATGCTGTTTGATGAAATCACTTCGGCTTTGGACCCGATGCTGGTCGGCGAAGTGCTGGATGCATTGAGAGGCCTGAAAGAAAACGGTATGACCATGATGATTGTTACCCATGAAATTCGTTTCGCCAAAGAGGTTTCGGACACGGTGTCCTTTTTACATAAAGGAAAGGTGATAGAAAGCGGTCCTCCCGGTGACATAATTGATAACCCCAGGGAGGTAGAAACCATAAAATTCCTGGAAAGATCTCTTAACTGAGCAAAATTTACGGGTCGGGCAATGGAATGCCGTCCGCGTGGCAGTGTGGTCTTCGACTGTCTCGCGTGCTTTCCGGAGCAGTGTTTCAAGCTCGCGAGTCGATAATCGGACTACCCGGGAATTCGATAACAGGCAAGGCGTAAAAGTATGAACGAAAACAGTAAATGGGAAGGTGTTTTCCCGGCGGTCACCACCAAGTTTACCGAGAATGGCGATCTCGATTACACCGAAATGGAAAGATGCTTCAGGCTGCAGATCGATGCCGGGGTCGATGGGCTCATCGTGTGTGGTTCCTTAGGAGAGGCATCGACCCTCGACCTGGATGAGAAGCTGGGGATCCTGCAGCTAGCCTGTGAAGTCAGTGATGGGCGGCCGGTATTATTCACTGTATCCGACGGCTCGACCCGCAATGCGCAAAAGGCCGCGGAGATGGCGGCAGATTCCGGGGCCACGGGCCTGATGGTGCTTCCCGGGATACCTTACAAGTCTGATCCTGGAGAGACGATAGCGCACTACACATCCGTCGCTCGAGCCGGCGGGCTGCCGGTAATGATATACAATAATCCGGTCGCCTATGGCGTCGATATTACCCCCCGAATGCTTGTCGAGATGGCCTCTGAACCGTTATTCACCTCGATAAAGGAAAGCTCTGATGACGTGCGCAGGATTACGGAAATAATAAATTTGAACGGCGATCGGTATCAGGTTTTCACGGGTGTCGATAACCTGGCGATGGAAAGTATTTTCATGGGGGCCGTCGGCTGGGTTGCCGGGCTGGTGGTCGCCTTTCCCAGAGAAACCGTTGCGATCTGGCAGTTTTATCGGCAAGGCCGCTACCGGGAAGCGCTTGAATTGTACCGCTGGTTCCGCCCCCTGCTGGATGTAGATGTCTCCACGAAACTGGTACAAAACATCAAATTGGTCGAGACGCTGGTGATCGAGTCAAATGACCGTTGTCGCGCGCCACGTCAGGCGCTTGATGGGGCCGAGCGCGCCCATATCTGTGACCTCGTAGAGACCGCATTAATGAATCGGCCACAGCTTGCATAAGAGGCAAGGCTGCTACCGCGTTGCTGCATTCGAGGAGCGGTATACCTGCCTTTTTCCTCGCGGAGGATAGATGGGGACCAACTGTCGAGCCATCTTTCCCACCAAGATTGATCTGGATCAGCTTTCTTTTTACCGATGGCGCTAGAGTATTGTTTTTTTAAGGCGTCGTCCATTTTTTGGATGACAAGGGAAGGTTATAAATATCCTTTTTCCCTTGACCGATGAATACGCGCTCGCAACTTGTTCCTGCCCTTGTGGCCACCGTTTTTCTGGCACTGGGCCTGTCGGTTTACCTGTTCGATCGACCCGCGGATCGGGTTTATTTCATTCCCGACGGTTGGCAAACCGGCACGTATAGCGGCCAGTTATTCGGATCCCTGGGCGCCCATCTCCCGAGCTTTGTCCACGTGGTGGTCTTTATCCTGATCACGGCT
>JAOTTY010000302.1 GCA_029864185.1 Gammaproteobacteria bacterium | reverse complement strand
GATACCCTGGGACACGATGTCGGCGACCTGTTGCTCAAACAGATCGCCCAGCGCCTGCAGAACGTGCTCAGGGATACGGATTTCCTGGCGCGCCTGAGCGGTGACGAATTTTGCATCATGGTGGACAACATCTGCGACCAGTACGATGCCGCGCATGTCGCCGCTCGTTGCCTCGCGGGATTGAACGAGCCGATCGACCTGGGCCGGCAAAGCATTCGCCCCAGGTGCAGCATCGGTATTGCCTACTACCCCGATGACGGCGAAGACTCGAAGTCACTGTTGAAAGCCGCCGATAGCGCCATGTACGCCGCCAAGGAAACCGGCAAGCATCGTTACGTCTTCTACCAGCCTGAATTTACCGAGAAGGCCGAGAACCGATTACAGATCGAACATGATTTACGCCTGACGATCGATAACGACGAGCTGGAATTGCATTACCAACCCCAGATCGATCTCAGGACCGGCCGCATGACGGGAGTCGAGGCGCTGGTTCGCTGGAATCACCCCACGCGGGGCATGATACCCCCGCTGGAGTTTATCGATATCGCCGAGCGCATCGGTTTTATCAAGCCTCTCGGGCAATGGGTGCTGAAAACTGCCTGCCATCAGGCCAGGGCCTGGAACGAAATGGGCCTGCCGCATCTGCAACTGGCGGTCAATATTTCGTCCAGCCATTTCCAGGACGCGGAATTCAGCGATACGGTCGAACAAACGCTGAGGGAATGCGATTTTCCCGGTTCATCGCTCGAAATCGAAATTACCGAGAGCGTTACCCAGCCAACCGTCGAGAACCTGTCCATATTCAGTCGCCTCAAGAAAATGGGGATCAAGATCGCGATCGATGATTTTGGCACGGGTTACTCGTCGCTGGCGTCGCTCAAGCATTTACCGATCGATCACCTCAAGATAGACCGGGTCTTCATCATCGATATGTTGCAGGATCCGAAATCGTCGATCTTGCTCGGCACGATTGTCGGAGTCGCCCATGCGCTCGGGCAAACCGTCATCGCAGAAGGAGTGGAGGACGCGGACCAGTTGAAGGTATTGAGCGCCGTCGACTGCGACATCATTCAGGGTTATTATTTCAGCAAACCGGTTCCTGCACAGGAGATACCCGCTCTGGCAAATGCCAGTTTTCTGCCTGAAGCGCAGTTTCCGACCGAATCGCCATCGCTCCGCCGGATGAAAGCGCTGTGAGCGCGCCCCTGCAGCGATCCGTCGTGCCGGCGCTGGATCAGCCAGGCGCCATCCAGCTACCCACCCTGCCGGCCGGGACGCCATTTTTATTGAAATCGCTGACCGATGAAAATATTGACTTCGTCGAACTCGCGGCGGTTGTCGAAAAGTTTCCGGGTATTGCCGGCAAATTGATATCGCTGGTAAATTCGGCCTGGTCCGCTCCGGCCACCCCGATTACCTCGCTAGAGGCCACCTGCTCACGCCTGGGATTCGGCGTCGTCAGAAGCACCAGTATTGCGCTCGCCATCGCGACACCTTTCAATCCGGCCAAATGTCTGTCTTTCGACGCCGAATACTTCTGGTGTAGCGCATTGATGACCGCCGATGCCGCGTCCAGACTGGTGCCTGTTTCATCCTCCAACAACGACCCGGAGCCCTCGACCGCCCGTGCGGCGGGCCTGTTATACAACCTGGGCCTGCTGTGGCTGGTCGACAGGTTGCCGGCCGAGGTCGATCGTGCCTTGACCATGGTTAGACAGAATCGCGCGGAATCCCTGCGACAGGCGCTGCTGCGGATCCTCGGATTCGACCAGGCGCAGGCCGGCGGTCACCTGGCCAGAGCCTGGAACCTGCCGGAGCCACTGGTCGCGGCGATTACCCACTACCCGGAAGTCGACTACCGGGGTCCCCGGGGGCAAATCGTAACCACCGTGGGCCTGGCAGCCAAACTGGTTTCGGCGGTTTTGAAAGAAGAATCCTGCCCCGAAGCGGACGACCGCCTCACCGGCCTCGCGATCGAAAAAGAAAGTTTCGCGAATGTCTTTGAACAGTTGCGGGGGCAGATAGCCAAAGTCCGGGCAATTGCCAAGGTTTTGATTTAACCGGCCCCGGACCCGCAGGAAGCGCGAATCCAGCGGTCATAATCCGGTTTTTCGAGACGGGCAAGGTTACCGCTCGGTTACATTACCAGCCGCGGCATGACATCGAGCCCGGCCTGCAGCGATATTCCCCAAGTGTTCGAGCAACCCCGCGACACCCCTGGGAGCCAAAATCCGGGGACAGTTTACTTATATCGGAATTTCGGGGACAGTTTACTTAATTGTTTTTCAGCTGCCTCGAAACTCCCGAGGCTAGCGGCCGCATCGACTCGGCAAAGGCCCGGAAACAACGCGGACCCTGAACCGCTCAGGGACCCGAGCCGAGATCGAAGCCATCGAGCAGCGCAGGCAGTATGTCTGCCGCGGAGCGGTCGAGATGCACATCCGCCGCGCCGCTCGCCGCGCCCGGATTGGGATCGACCACGATCACGCGGCTGCCGTGCTGCCGCGCCAGCGCGATCAGGCCCGCCGCCGGGTAAACCGTTGCGCTGGTGCCGATCACCAGCAAGCAATCGAGCGCCGTGCACAGACGCCGCGCCAGCGCCCAGGTCTCTTGCGGCAGATTCTCGCCGAACCAGACCACCGCCGGGCGCAGGCGGTCACCGCAGCGGGGGCAGGCGCGCAGGCCCGGCGGCTTTTCGAGGTCGACCTGTTCGCGATGGACGCAAGCGGAATTGTGGCAGCGATCCTGCAGGATACTGCCGTGCAGGTGATAAACCCGCTGCGGGGCAACACCGGCCTGCTCGAGCAGATGATCGACATTCTGCGTGATCTGTATCATCCGCTGCTGGCCCGCGAGCGCCCGGTGCGCGGCGTTGGGATGCACGCTGGCATAGTTACCCCGCCGCCAGTTATACCAGTCGATGACGCGTTGCGGATTCGCCGCGAAACCCTCGGCCGACGCCAGTTCGATCGGATCGAAGCGCGACCAGAGGGCATCGGGATCGGGATCGCGAAAGGTCGCAAGACCCGAATCGGCGCTTAGACCCGCGCCCGAAAACGCGGCAACGCGGCGGCTGCTCGACAGTATCTCGCGCGCCGCCCGCAACCGGCGGTCGCGTGACGACTCGAACCGCACCGTTAGTCCTGGATATCCGCCGAGGTTGCGCCAGCCAGCTTACGGATCAGTTTTTCCCGGTAAGCGCCTTCCTCGACGAGCAGGTTGATTTCGCGACCGCGCGCGGCGAGCCGCAGCCGCAGCAGCTGCAGCCGGCGCCGGATGGCGGCCTGCTCGGCGTGCGCCTCGGCCTGCTGCAGCAGCGCCTCGACCTCGCGAATTTCGCGCCGCAGGCTCAGCTCCGGCGGCAGGCAACCGGCGTTCCTGAGGAGCCGGTAGCCGACCCGCAATTCCTCCGGTATCGAAATATCCTGATCCAGCGCCAGGGGCTTGCCGCTGCCGGGCAAATCCTCGAACTCGCCGCGGCGCACCGCCGCCAGTATCTTTTCCTCGGCGAGGCTGTCGATTAACAACATGTGCATTACCCGGTAGATTCGTGACTTCTGCCATCGGAATTTAACCGAAAATATCGCGCTACGCGAAACATTTAGACCCGCTGCAATTATCCCCAGGCATTGATGTGGGGATCGACGCGGGATATGGTTACGTCCCTATGGACGAATCCGGTTCCCCAAAAAGCGGCGCCATCAAGGGGCGCGGAGCGGTCAGCAACGCCAGCGGCCGCTTCGAAAAGCAACGACGCGAGGGATTCGACGATGGCTGGGACGCGCCCATCGACGAAACGCGGCCGAAAACACGGGTTCAGGCCGACAGCAGCCGCAGCGTCCTGGTTTTCAACGAATCTCCGGACCTGCCCTTCGACCGCTCGGTGAATCCTTACCGCGGCTGTGAGCATGGCTGCATTTACTGCTTCGCGCGACCTACCCACGCCTATCTCGGCCTGTCGCCGGGACTCGATTTCGAAACCCGGCTGTTCAGCAAGCCCGATGCCGCCGCACTGCTGGAAAGCGCGCTCGGCAAAACCGGCTACGTCTGCCAGCCGCTGGCGCTCGGCGTCAATACCGACGCCTACCAACCCGTCGAGCGCAAGCTGGAAATCACGCGCTCGGTGCTGGAGCTACTGCAGCGTTTGCGCCACCCGGTGGCGATCGTCACCAAGTCGGCGCTGGTCGAGCGTGACATCGATATCCTGCGCGAGATGGCGCAGGACCACCTCGTTTCGGTCAACATAAGCGTCACTACCCTGGATGCAGAGCTCGCGCGCAAACTGGAACCGCGCGCGGCCGCGCCGCATCGCCGCCTGCGAACCATCCGGGCGCTGGCCGATGCGGGCATCCCGGTCGCCGCGCTGGTCGCGCCGGTGATTCCGGTGCTGACCGACCCGGAACTGGATTCGATTCTCGGCGCGGTAAAAGACGCGGGCGCGCAATCGGCCGGGTATATCCTGCTGCGCCTGCCGCTCGAGGTCAGCGAGCTGTTTCAGCAGTGGCTGCAGACGC
>JAOTTY010000057.1 GCA_029864185.1 Gammaproteobacteria bacterium | reverse complement strand
TTTCGATGCCGCCGCGAAGCAACGCACCGAAAGCTATTTTCCCGGACGCGACGTCTACGTGATCCCGGTCCTCGAATCCTGGTACGATGGCGGCGGCGTGCAATGCCACAGCAACGATCAATCGACGCTATGAACCGTTACCGCGTCCTGGCTTTGCTGCTGCTGGCGCTTGACGCCGACGCCGGCGCACATCACGATTCCGGGGCAGATTTGTCATGGCACGTGGTGGCCGCCGGGCTGGACGAGAGTCGGGTGGCGATCTATCGCCAGCGCGACCTGGTCGGCATTTTCGATTTCAGCTGCGACCTGACCGACGCTGTCGAGAGCGGGGTGCCCGGGAATGGCGCCAGCCTGGAACTGGTCAAACCGGCCTCGAATCCCGACGGGCTGCTGATCGTAACCTGCAACGTCGGCGCGCACTCGCAATATCTCGCCGTCATCGACCCGATGCACCAAACGAGTCAACCGGCCTTTGCCTTTACCGGCAGCTACTTCGTCAAGTGGGAACTCGAGGACGGGGAGCTGTGGATCAGTTTTGACGAACCCTGCGACGAAGGAGTAAGCGTCCAGTGCCCGGACGGTTTCGAAACCCTTTTTGTCCGGTACCCCGAGGAAGCGCAGGATGACAAAGCCGATTGAGCGGTTATCGAGAGACAGGTCCGGGGGACATGAGGCATCCTTGCGACGATCGGTCTCCACCGTCCGCCGATCCAGCCACCGTTGCGGCATGTCACAATCTAGAAAATGCAGGAGAATCCGCTTGCGAAAGATCAAATCGTGGGCGCTGGCTGGTGTAATCGCATTGCCGTTGCATCAGCCAGGCGCGTGGCAGGTACTGCAATATTCCAGCATCAAACCCAATGAAGTCAGCTTCACCGAACGGGGAATGCAGGTCAGCGTCGACGGCTCCGCGAGTCCCGTTATTTTTCCGCTGCACGAACCAATAGGAATTCGCAAGGTCGAGGTGAAGGGCAGGCTCAGCAACCTGCTGGCGTTATCCGAGGAGTCGCAGGGTCTGGAGGGCGGCGACGATTATTGTCTCAAGGTCGGGCTCGTTATCGCCGGCGATAAAACACTGAACGCGTTCCAGCGCATGTTCAGCGCGCGCTGGGTGAAAACCCTGTTCGAACTCGCGCCGGCGGGCACCGGTATCGACAGGATCCAGTTTTTGAACGCCGTGCAGAGCGAGGCATTGCTCGGCCGGCGGCGTCAGCATCCCCTGGCGCAAATCATTCACGAAGAAAACGTCTGGCTGTTAGACAGGGCCGGTGATTTCGAACTCAGTCATACCCTCGGCAGGCCGGAGCGGGTAATTGCCATATGGCTGTCGATCGACGGCGACGACAGCGCATCGAAATACACGACCTTGATTACCAGCCTGGTTCTCGAGCAGGCGGGGTAGCCAGCCGGTACCGTCGGTGACCGTGCCGAACGTCGTGATCCCGTATCATTTTTCCGGTTCGGGTTTGCGCCTGTGCTTGTAGACGCGCAGCTCGTCGGTGCTTTTCGGCACCACGCTGATTCTTTCCTCGTTGACTTCGCGAATCAATTTGAGCATCTTCGGGTAGCGCCACAGGATCGTCGTCATCGAGTCCGGTGCGATTCTGACCAGCGTGCAGGGCGTCTCCGCCTTTACGGTCGCGGATCTCACGTGTTTGCGATTTTTTTGCCTGGCCAGTAGTGCCGATTCGCCCATGAAGTCTCCCTTCTGGAACTCGGCCATGCAGTGTTCGCGGCTGAAGGCGTCCTTGATCCAGACGGTTGCAATGCCGTCGACAAGCACGTAGAAATCCTCGCCTTTTTCGAAGCGTCCCATGATCGTATCCCCGGCCAGGTAAGTGACCAGGGAGGCGTTCTGCTCCAGGTAGTCGAAATCCTTCTCGGTCAATTCGTTGAACAGGTCAATATCCTCGAGATACTCCGAAATGGTGCTGACGGTGGTCGAGAAAACGAGCGGTGACCTGTCGATTTCGGCAAGCAACGGCGCGACCTTGCGCTGGATCAGGTTGAAGCCTTTTGCACCCAGGTCGCCGTGGTGAAATTCGGCCTGAACCTGGTTCCAGCCGCTGGTGATGATGGCCCGTGTCGTCAGTCGTTCGACGTACTCGAGGTAGAAATCGGGGAAGTACTTTCTGATTTGCTTCAATTGCCTGCGATAGTATTTCTTGCGCTGCCTGTAGACGGCTATCACCTTATTCCTGATGTCTTCGAGCAAGTCCTGCTGCTCCTCGAGCATCGAGATGGCGTCGTCGCACAGCAGGATATGGGCGAGGTTGCGCTGTATGCGTTGCACGGTGCGCAGCTCCTGGTAGCGCGACAGGATCCGGGCGAGGCGCGATTTTTCCCTGATACGACCGAGCACCGCCTCTTCGAGCCGCTGGAACAGGCTTTGCCGGTTGTCCTGGCTGTCCGGCTCGCCGAGCCTGGCAATCCCGAGGCGCAATGCTTCCTGCACCGAATCGAGCTGATGGTTCATGTCGAGATAAATATACTGGCTGATCACGCCGGTCTCGTACAGTGACTTCAGGGATTCCCGCTCCACCCGGTAGGCGCGAAATTCGGCGAAATACTCGTCGTCCAGGTGCGCGCTTTTTTCATCGTCTTCGATGCCGCTGGAGAACGTCTGGTGGACCCGGTCGCGCAGTGTCTCGACCGCCGCGCGCGGCACGACCTTGCTGTCGGCCAGATTCGCCAGGTATAGCCCGGACCTGATTTCGGCGCCGTGCAGCGAGTTTCGATACTCGAGGCTTTCACCGCTCGATATCCTGTTCAGACCGAGCAGGTGCATCAGCGGACGGATCGTGGGCGCGCTGAATAGCAGCGTGAACAGCACGATACCGAGGGTTATCTCGAACAGCATCTGACGCTCCGGCAGATCGCTCGGGATCGACAGCACCACCGCAATCGCGAGCCCCCCCTTGAGACCGCCCCACCACATGATGTGGCGCTCACCGAAACTGATCGGCGGCAGGCGGAACCATTTCACCGCCAGCGGAACCAGGCTATAAACCGATAATGCTCGTGCGCTGAGCACCAGGCCGAGGGCAATCAGTATCGGCCCGAGCCGGTCGAACAGCGCGCCGACGCTCACCGACAAACCCACCAGCAGGAACAGCAGCGAGTTGCAGGACAGGGCGAGAACCTCCCAGATTTCACTGATTGCGTGGGTCGTATCCTGGCGGAACCGCGTTACGCCGAAGCGCCGCAAAGCGATCGCCGATCCGACTACCGCCATAACACCCGATACGTGAAAACTGTGCTCGGCGATGATAAAGCTGGCGTAAGCGATGATGACTGACGACGTTAGAATTACCGGCAGGCCGCTACCCATGCGATACAGCAGTTCGCAGACCACGAAACCGAGCAGGGCGCCGAACAGTGCGCCGCCGACGAATACGCGCAGAAAATCCAGCATTATGTTATCCGCGTCCGACCAGCCGATGCCGCTACCCTCGACGGCGATGCCGAGCAGTATCGAAAAGGTCACGATCGCGGTGGCATCGTTGAGCAGGGATTCGCCCTCGACCAGCACGTTCAACCGGTTCGGTGCACCCAGTTCCTTGAACAGCGCGACCACGGCGACCGGGTCGGTCGCGGAGATGAGTGCACCGAACACCAGCGCGACGATCAGCTTGATATCGAGCGCCCACCATAGTCCGAGCCCGACCACGAAAGTGGACATCAGCATGGCCGGTATCGCGAGTACCAGTATCGGGGGCAGGTCCTTGATCATCTGGCGCGCGTCGAGCGCGAACCCGGATTCGAATATCAACGCTGGCAGGAAGATAAATAGCATAATATCGGGGCTCAGGCTGAACCCCTGCAGCGGCTCCATGAACGGTAGCAGGTGCGACATCTCGCCCAGCAGCATGCCGATGACGACGAGAATGACGGTAAACGGTACCGGCAGGTTACGGCAGGTGCCGTTGATGAGCATGGCGATACCCAGCAGTACTGTCAGTACATAGATGGTCTCGGCAACCGGCATCGCTTTTTGTCGAGACCAGGGAGCTTCCAATGCATTCCTGCCCTGGTCTGAACCCACCCCCTCCAGCTCAAGATTCTGGGATCCAAGGCTAATCGTAACGCAAATCGGAGCATTGACTCAAATCAAGCCACCGTAAACGGAGCAGACGTTCCAGCGTCGGGTGTAATTGGTCAGAACCCCGGTTCTTTTTGACGGTAATCAATATCCAGCAGCCGGATTTCGTCTAGATTCCGAGCGTAATCCGGCAATATTTACCCGGGAGAGAGCCATGCAGGACAGAGAAATCGCAAAACAGGACTGGCCCGACTTTTTCGATCGGGTGACGTCGGCGTTGCAGGGCAAACTGGTCGAAATCGAGGTCGACAGTCTCGAACTCGGCGCCCAGATCGAAGCCACCAGGTTATCGCTCAACGGCTTGACTTATGATCGCAAGGACGATTCATTTGTCGTCAGCACCGAGCAAATCGAGCATGTGATCCGCTCGCCACGACAGGTGTTCGTGACCGATGCGACGCAGGGCGTGGGCAGCCTGATGGTGACCGCGGCGGACGGCAGCAAACAGATCATCCGCTTCACCGAACCGCTGGCGTTGCCGGCTGCGGATTAAACGATTGTCGGGATGCCGGGCCGCTCAGGGCCGGGTTTGCGCGGTCGGTAGTTTCAACCAACGAATCCTGTGTAAGCCAGATGAGTTTACGAAGTTTCTACGAAAAAAAGATGCGAGACGAGTTCGACGAACTCAAGGCCGAGACCATAGCGCTCAGGCAAAAGGCCGAGAAAGCCGAAGTAAACCTCGAGCTGGAATACTTCACCTTGCTCGACGAACTGCATGTCAGGCTCGAATCGGCCGAGCAGAAACTCGAGCTGCTAAAACAGGCAAACGAAGCTGACTGGGAGCACTTCAAGTCCGAACTCGAGCATAGCTGGCAATCCCTGCGCGAGCTGATCAGGGCCCTGACCGCACCCTGACGGGGGAGACCTGCCCGGGTTCGTCGACATCTTAGCCGGATAAGTCGGCCGCACCGGCGATGAACAAGGGGCTCAGTCCGAGCCCGGCGACATGACAAGCAGGTCGTGTATATTGGCGGCCGACGGCCATGTGCCGAGCCGCTCCCAGAGCGCCTGCGCCCGAGTTTCGTCCAGGCCGGTATTCATCTGAAACTTGCGAAAATGCCGGTTTTCAGACATCGGCTTCTGCGGCGAACCGAGCGGGTAGGGTATATTCACCGCATGGATCGCGTCGCCCATCGTGGCAACGACCCGGTCGGGTTGCTCCGGATCGTAATTGAGCTCGGGCCGATTGGGCGCGAATCCCGTCACCGATGTTTTATCGATCAACTGCCGGATATCCTCGTCCCGCCAGCCCTGGTTGTCGAGATCGGCGACCGTCATGTCTCCTCTGAGCAGTATCGTCGCCGCGCAGTAAGGCAGGCTGAATAGCGCCTCGCTGCGGTTTTTCGGATGCCTGAACGGCAGGATGCCCGCGTGCAAGTCGGGCAGATGCAGTTCCAGTTGGTCGATGGCGGCAGGATCGATGCCGCGGGACCGCAATTCCAGCATACCGGTCATGATTCGATGCGTGTAGCCGCAGCTGGGCCAGGGTTTAAACACGATATGGTAATGATCGATGGCCGGCGCCTGGCCGATTCTTGCCATCGCCGTCTCGATCCGGTCGCTAAAGCGGTGTCCCATCAGCGCAACCATTCCGGTGGCATGTTCCAGCATGTGCGGCTGGCCCGTCAGGCCCGTCGCGGCAAGATGGGCCGCGACGAGGCCGCCTTCGACGGCGAATCCCACCTGTAGCGGCTTGGCTTCCGATCCGAACTGGGCGTTGTAGCCCAGCGCCCGGCTGGTGGCGATGGCGAGCGCGTTTGCGGTTTGCTCGCCGTCGAGCCCCATCAACCGGGATACCGACGCGGCAACACCGATCGTGCCGATCGTCGCGGTCGCATGCCAGCCCTGTTCATAATGTTCCAGATTGATCGCCTCGCCGATGCGGGCAATGGTTTCGTAGCCAGCCAGATATGCCGCGATTGCGTCCTGGCCCGACAGCGCCCGGTCGCAGCTCGCCGCTAGTATTGCCGGGAACAGCAGCACGCTGATATGCGTGTTGCCCGGCACTTCCCAGTCATCGAACTCGAGCGCGTGGCCGGCGACCGCGTTCGCCATGGCCGCGGCGCCCGGCGTCGCGTGACAGGTCGTGCCGTAGATACGCGCGTGTGCGTGTTCGTTGATTTGCCCGCAATTGATCAGCGCCTGTCGGGTGTTGCGCGCGACCGGCTGGCCGGCACCGGCCAGCATGCAGCCATAGATATCAGTCAGCGCGGCGCGCACGAAGCCGAGGCTTTGCGCGCCGGGTTTGATCGGTGTTCGCGATATGTAATTGGCGATTCGCTGTAGCGCGGTTTCCGCTGATTGAGTCACGAACGATCATCCCTCGCTAACTGCGGTCTGCCCGACAACATGTCAGCCGCGCGTTCCGCCATCATGACGACGCAGGCGTTGGGATTGCCGCTGATCTGGTCCGGAAACGCCGACGCGTCGACCACGCGCAGTCTTTCGATACCGCGCACGCGGAACTCGGCATCGAGCACCGCCCCGGGATCCTGTTCCGCACCGATATGGCAGCTTGCGACCGGGTGATGCCCGGTCGTGACATTTTCACGCAAGCCGTCGGCCATGGCCGTGCGCGAGGTCATGTGCGCGCCGAAAGTGATTTCCTTGCCGATAATTTTCGCAAGAGCGGGTTGCCGGGTAACTTCGCGGACATGCCGCACGCCGTCGATCAAATGATCTACATCTTCTGGTGCGCTGAAATATGCCGGGTCGATTTGCGGATGCTCGGCCGGATTAGCGGATGCGAGGCGAATCCTGCCCTTGCTCCCCGGACGCAGCAGGTTGATATCGAACTGGATGCCGGGCGCGGCCGTTTTTCCGCGCGCCAGGATTGCACGTCCCGGTTGCAGCAGGTGGTGCAGCGTCCAGCCGGCCCCGCCGGCGCCTTCCCTGACCACCATCGGCGTGCAGAACACCTCGAGATCGGGCAGTTCGCCGCCATCGAAGGCATGAAACAACGCCGTGCTCCAGAAAGGTCCGGTCGCCGGTCCGCTCTTGCTGAACAGGTACTGCAGACCCAGCCAGAGGGTGCGATCGAGACGCTGATAGCGTGCAAAGCTCAGCATCGGATCCTTGATTTCGAAGGTCAGCGGCATGTTGGGATGATCCTGCAGGGATTCGCCGACGCCCGGTAAATCCTGCGCGACGTCGATGCCGAACTCGCGCAGGTGGTCGGCCGGACCGATACCCGACAGCATCAACAACTTGGGCGATTCGAACGCGCCCAGGCATGAAATGACTTCGCGCTCGGCATGCAGGGTTTGCGTGATGCCCCCGTGACTGATTCGCAGTCCGACCGCCTTGCCTCCCGACAGCTCCACTCTCAGCGCACGGGTTTCGATCATGACGGTTAGATTGGCGCGGCGTCGCTGCAGAAAAGTTGCCGAGGTCGACTGGCGCTGGCCGCCGAACACCTTGGCGTCGAAGCGCCCGACCCCGACCTGTTGTTGCCCGTTGAAATCTTCGTTGAGAACCGCGCCTGCCTGCTGCGCGGCCGCGACGAAGCCGCGGCTTACCTCGCAATAGTTTAGCGCGGGAGTGACTTTGAGCGGACCCGAGTGTCCGTGAAACGCGGGGTCGCGGTGCGTCGCAGTTTCCGATTTTTTGAAGTAGGGCAGAACGTCGGCGTAACCCCAGCCGCGTATGCCCAGGTCGCGCCAGCGGTCGAAGTCGCGCGCATTGCCGCGCACGTAGATCAGCCCGTTCATCAACGACGTGCCGCCGAGCCCCTTGCCGCGAGGATAGTAAATGCGACGCCCGTCGAGGCCGGGCTGCGCAACGCTGCAGTAACCCCAGTCGAACCTGGCATTGCCAAATAAAAAGCCGTTACCGGCAGGCATGCGCACGAACAGGCTGTCGCCGTTGCCGCCGGCTTCGACCAGGCACACGGTTACGGTCGGATCCTCGCACAGGCGTGCGGCGAGCACGCAACCGGCGGAGCCGGCGCCGGCGATGATGTAATCGAAACTCAGCTGTTTATCCATGGGCCGAAATCGTGCCGGTATCCACGCCCGGAATTGGGTGGCATCATAGCAACAGCCTTTTTTATTGCCTACGAATTTATGAGGGTTCATGCATGTCGTCCGGAGCATCGATTTCAATCTTTTGTGCGCGCCTCGCGCGCGTTTCGCGGAACCGGAGCCCGGCCTGCCCCGGGATGACGCAACAGGATCCTGCGAGACAACGCGATGGGGACCCGCAAGGTAACGGGAGCGCGCCGCGCATATAGATGAAAGATCGTCCGATCTTGTTGCTCGCGGTTGCGCAGACGCTGATCTGGGCCTGTATCTATTACAGCTTTCCGGCGCTGCTGCTGCACTGGGAGCAGGCGCTGGGGTGGAGCCGTGCCGACCTGACCGGCGCGATTACGCTTGCGGTTTTCGTGTCGGCCTTCTGCTCGCCGCTGTACGGGCGGCTGATCGACGCCGGCAGGGGCGCGCTGATGATGACCTCGGCGAGCGTCATTGGCGGTTGCTGCATGATACTGCTGACGCAGATCGAGTATCGCTGGCAGTTTTACCTGGTCTGGGGCGTGATCGGTATCTGCATGTCCGGCAGTCTTTACGAACCCTGTTTCGCGCTGATCACGCGCGCGCGCGGCGAGCATGCGCGACGTTCGATAATTCTGGTGACGCTGGTCGCGGGTTTTGCCGGTACGGTAAGCTTTCCGGTCGCGCACAGCCTCGCCAGCACGTTTGGCTGGCGCGGCGCGGTGCTTTTTTTCGGCGCGACCGCAATTTTCGTCGTGGCGCCGATGATGTGGCTTGGTGCGAACGCAGTCGAGCAGGCCGGCGCGCACCGCCATCGCGCCAACCCGCAGCTGTCCATTGCCGGTCAGCGCTACCTGCGCTCGCCGGTGTTCTGGTGCCTCGCGCTGGGCTTCGGTCTCGGCGCGGTCATGCATGGTGTCACGCTGCATCATTTATTGCCTATCCTGTCCGAGCGCGACATTCACCCCGAGGTCGCGGTCGTCGCCATCTCGTTCATCGGGCCGATGCAGGTGGCCGGGCGTCTCGCGATGATGGCGGCCGAGCGCCACGTTTCCAATCATGGCATCGCGGTCACCTGCTTCGTGCTGATGGCGATGTCGATCCTGTTCCTGATCGGGGCCGGCAAGACGCCGGCGCTACTGGTAGGATTCGTCATCCTGTTCGGCGGCGCCTACGGCATGGTCAGCATCATCCGCCCGGTCATCGCGCGCGAGTTGCTGGGGGAGCGCCAGTTCGGCGCCAAGTCGGGGGCGCTGGCGCTGGTGTATCTGGCGGGCTCGGCGTCGGCGCCGTTTCTCGGATCGCTGGGCTGGTCCTGGGGCGGATACGACCTGGTGCTGCCGGGGCTGGTGCTGATCGCCGTGTCGGGACTGGGGCTTTACCTGGTCGCGCAAAAAACCGCCGGTGCGACCTGAATTTGGTTAGTATTATGGAATCGATCCAATAGCGGGGTAACAGCCATGTCACAGCAACTGATCACGCACCTGCAGCATAGCCTCGAAACGATCAGGGACCAGGGATTGTTCAAGAACGAGCGCCCGCTCGAGTCGCCGCAGGGCGCCAGCGTGCACGCGCAGGGCTGGCACGACGACCTGATCAACCTGTGCGCAAACAATTACCTGGGCCTCGCCAATCATCCCGATATGCTAGCCGCCGCGCGCGCGGGTCTAGACAGCCATGGCTTCGGCATGGCCTCGGTACGCTTCATCTGCGGTACCCAGGACATCCACAAGGCGCTGGAAAGGAAGATCGCTGATTTCGTCAGGATGGACGATGCCATCCTGTTTTCGTCCTGCTTCGACGCCAACGGTGGCATTTTCGAAGTCCTGCTCGACGAAAGCGACGCCGTTATCTCCGACAGTCTCAACCATGCCTCCATCATCGATGGCATCCGCCTGTGCAAGGCGCAGCGTTACCGCTATGCCAACAACGACATGGCGGACCTCGAGGCGAAGCTGGTCGAGGCGCAGGCCGCCCGGTTCAGGCTGGTCGTGACCGACGGGGTGTTCTCGATGGACGGAACCCTGGCGAAGCTGCCGGCGATTTGCGACCTGGCAGAGAAACACGACGCACTGGTCATGGTCGACGACAGTCACGCGATCGGCTTCATCGGCGCGCGCGGCGCGGGCACGCCGGAATATCACGGCGTCGAAGGGCGCGTCCACATCACCAGCGGCACCTTCGGCAAGGCGCTCGGCGGCGCCAGCGGCGGCTACATCACTGGCCCACAGGCGGTGATCGATATGCTGCGCCAGCGCGCGCGGCCCTATCTGTTTTCCAACAGCCTCGCGCCGAGTATCGTCAGCGCGACGCTCGCGGCGCTGGACCTGCTCGAGCAAAGCGCCGAGCTGCGCGAAACGCTTGCCGACAACACGCGCTACTTTCGCGCGGCCATCGGCAGCGCCGGTTTCGACGTCATCGACGGTACGCACCCGATCGTGCCGATCATGACCGGCGACGCGGTCAAGGCGCAACGGCTCGCCGCGGACCTGATGCAGCACGGCGTTTACGTCACCGCCTTTTCGTTCCCGGTGGTGCCGAAAGGCCAGGCGCGGGTGCGCACCCAGTTGAGCGCTGCGCACAGCCGCGCGCAACTCGACCGCGCGATCGACGCCTTCATCGCGGTCGGCAGGCAAATCGAACTGATTCCCCGAGGAGAGTGACATGAAAGCGCTGGTGAAAGCCTACGACAAGCCTGGCCTGTGGTTGCAGGATGTGCCGAAACCCGAGCCCGGTCCCGAGGACGTGCTGATCAAGGTCAACGAGGTCGCGATCTGCGGTACCGATCTGCATATTTACAACTGGGATCAGTGGGCGCGAGAGCACGTGCCGGTGCCGATGACGATAGGGCACGAGTACATCGGTGTCATCGACCAGGTCGGCGAACTGGTGCATTCGGTCAAGGTCGGAGACCGCGTCTCCGGCGAGGGGCATATCATGTGCGGCGAATGCCGCAACTGCCGCGCCGGACGCGGGCACCTGTGCCGAGATACCCGCGGCGTCGGCGTAAATCGTCCCGGCGCTTTCGCCGAATACGTCTGCATTCCGGGGGATAACGCCTACAAGATCCCGAAACAGATCAGCGACGATATCGCGTCGATCCTCGATCCACTCGGCAACGCGGTGCACACGGCACTGTCTTTCGACCTGGTCGGCGAGGACGTGCTGATTACCGGCGCCGGCCCGATCGGCCTGATGGCGACCGCCGTGGCCCGCCACGTCGGTGCGCGCCACGTCGTGATTACCGATATCAATGAAAAACGCCTCGCGATGGCGCACCAGTTCGGCGCGACGCGGACCGTTATCGCAGGCGAGGAAGACCTGCACGACGTCATGGAAGAACTCGGCATGCTCGAGGGCTTCGACGTCGGCCTCGAAATGTCCGGCAACGAAAACGCGCTGCACGATCTGATCGATATCATCAACCACGGCGGCAAGATTGCGCTGCTCGGGATTTACCCGAACATCCCACAGGTCAATTTGAACCTGGCGATTTTCAAGGGCTTGAGCCTGAAGGGGATTTACGGGCGCGAAATGTTCGAGACCTGGCACAAGATGGTGGCGATGCTCGGTAGCGGGCTGGACGTAACCGCGGTGATTACCGATCACATCGATTTCGAGGATTTCGAGATCGGCTTCAGGAAACTCAATGCCGGCGAAGCCTGCAAGGTCGTCATGCGGCTCTGACCAGCACCCCGCGGCCGCGTCATTGCGTAAATCGAAATCGCATCGTGGCGATTTCGTTGTGCTATTTGCGCCCGCAAATACCGAAGCGTCGGACCGCCGCCATCCAATCGAAACGTCAACCAGGTGAACTGTTAGATCTAATGGTTCGATTCGGATCGGTTTTCACCGCTGTTAAATTTCTATTATGTGTCTGTTTTCCGATAACGGATACTTACAGGGAATTACAGAACAGCGACCTTCACACGGCCCCGGCTAAACAGGGAGGCGCGAAATATACGAGACTTGAATGACAAGTTTGCTATCTCTAACAATTAATAATGAATGGTTGATGACACAGATCGAAGTTGTCCGGGAGGTTTCCTCGATGCGCTTCACGCCGGCGAGGGTAGCAGTAGTGCGGCGCTCACTTCATAGGTAGAGCCATCGCGGGCGCGAAGGCTTACCTCCCAGATTTCTTCGTCCGGAATCGTGGTTCGTTCGTGGTCGAGAATCTCACGCTCGTCGTCGACCTGTACGTCCCACACGTGCACGTGGCGAATTGCCACCACCGGTATTCGATCGGTATCGAAATGAGCGCGAAATTCCTCGGGCAGCGTGTCATCCGCAAAGATAGCATGACCACACCGCTCGATAGCGGCGACCTTTTTCGGTAACTTCTTCCTGGCTGCGTTCATACTTTTTCACTCCCTATAGTCCTGGCGGCCCGACACCCCTGCCGGCCTGGTTACCCCGGCGTCGAGCCGCCATTACCTGGGGGCATGGTATCGTGGATAAGACGACAGATGCGACAGGCATTAGCGGAATCGAACCTACAGGAAATCATTTATTTTGGCCCAGGTCCCTGACCCCGACGAATAACAACATCATGGGGTTAAAAATATTTTCCGGTAGTGATATGGATCAAATAGCGGACAACCTGGCTCGTAATTCAGTTTAAATTTTTAAATTTTTTCTCGAAAGCAGCTTCTGAATAGTGTCTTTAGTCACCGCCGAAATTCGAATTATGAGGCTTTTTCCCCCAAAGACGACGATCAGCCGCACCTGCCGAGCTTCGAATTTCGGCCAACAACGATCGCTCATAGTCATCAGATCATCGGGCATATTTTATTCTTAGTTTGTAAAACCTAGGCTCGTAGGTCGCCAGCAATAAGCCTGATTGAGTGTATACTTGCCACGGCTAATGTGGACGGACACCGGGGATAAACTATGGTTCTTGTTAAGCGTCTTGTGCTTGATGTACTCAAGCCTCACCAACCGAACGTGCTTGAATTTTCACAGACCATAGCCAAAGCAGGTGGTAATTATCGCGTCTGCATCACGGTGCTCGAAGTCGATGAAAATACCGAAACTCTGCAGGTCGTCGTCGAAGGGAATGCCATCGATTTCGACGCGGTACAGACCGGTATCAGCGACCTGGGCGGTTCGCTGCACAGTATCGACGAGGTTGAAGTTCAAGGCGAGCCGCAAGCAGGTTAGGTTTATGAACCTGCTGCAACAGACCCGGTTTCTGCTGCGGATCACCCGCACACATGACATCATGCGACGCTATTTTGTCGTTAATGGATTCGATGGCGCACTGACAATGCTAGGGCTCATCCTCGGCTTTCTTGTCAGTAGTGCAACTGCCTTGTCGGTGATCATCAACGTCTGCCTGGCAGCGGCCATTGCGCTGGGCATGAGCGGCGTCAGCAGCGCCTACGTGAGTGAGGTCGCGGAGCGAAAACGGGCGCTTGGAGAACTCGAAGATGCGATGATCACCGACCTGCACGACAGTGCTCATGGCGAGGCTGCGCGAGGGGTACCGGTTTTGATAGCGTTGGTCAACGGTTTTGCACCGTTAGCTATATCCCTTCTAATCCTGATACCTCTGATTGCCGCCAATGCCGGCCTTGCGTTACCGGTGTCGCCACTTTACGCAGCGGTGGCGATAGCGCTGCTGCTGATATTCCTGCTCGGTGTTTTTCTTGGCAGCATCGCGGGCGTATCGTGGCTGCGTAGCGGGGTCCAGACCCTGCTAGTCGCAATCCTGACGGCCGCTCTCATTTACCTATTTGCCGGCTATTGACAATCGTGTCATCAGGAAACAAATCCCGTATCGGATTGTATATGATCCGCGGTAGTCCGAATTGGGTCTTTTGTCATCGCTGATTTTCAGGGTTTTCTAGTCTGTTTGCTCCAAAACAAACGCTGAGAAGCGTTGCCTGGGTTTCTCTGTTCGGCCAGGGCCGGACCCCCAGAATTTATTCCTTAGCTTCTGTTTCCGGCACTAATCGGTATTAGGCTTTTGTCACAAAATATTGTTTATAGCATTACCATCATTATCAATAAGTGAACTGCTTGAATAATATTTTGAAGGGATCTCCTCGCGAAGATTTCCTATTGTCGATCCTTTGAAATATGCGCAACTCCAGAGCATCATGACGGGAGGGGCCGAAAAATTCATCACTGATGAGTTGCTCGACACCTGTAGCGAACATTAGAACTTTGGAAAGATAAGTCCGATGCTAAATTTTTTGCGCTACCGAAGTGTTACTCCTATGCCTGATCTGAAGGATACGGAGACTGGCCAGCGCTAAAATTGCGAAAAGTATGGCAACACCGGCAAGGACTAATGGGGCCACAGGATTGCCAGTAACCTCTCTCGCGTAGCCTGCGATTGCGGGAAATATTCCCATCCCTGCGTAGTAGATCGTAAAGAAAATTCCCATTCCGATCGCTCTGTTTTCCTTCTGTAGCACCTGCGCCGGTAACGCCATTATCAATCCTCCCGCGGGACCGAAGATAATACCGATAGCGGCAAATATCATGACGTAAGACGTAGTAAACGGAATCGCCATAATGAGAAGCGAAATGCCTAGAAACGTAACCACTATGGTCAAAGTGGGGCGCCCGATGTGTTCAGCGACCCACGCGCCAATAGGCAGTGCCGGAATAACGAGCCAGCTGGCTATACTGACAATCGCCCCCGCCGAGATGAGGGTCATGCCCTCCCTAACAAGAAATTCAGGTCCAAAGCTCAACACCAGAATGAATGCGATATTGTAAAAACACCAGACACATCCGCTCAGAACAACTCCCAGGAACTCGAAGCGTGTCAATTTTGGCGTAACAGGCCGACTGCAAGACAAATCAGCATCAGCAGGCTCCGGCGGATTAGAGTAAATGCTGGCGACCAGCAGGAGCGCGATTGCGCATATTGCTACCGACACGAAAAACGCCAGCTGCAATCCGATCGCCCCGGCTATTGGACCCAGGGTAAGCAATGCAATGGCAATACCGAGCGGCCAACTCGATATCAGTACCCCCATGGCGGTTGTGATTCGATATTCGGCAAACCAGTCGGTTACCATTTTTGTGACCAGAACATTAAGTAAAACGGCACCCATTCCCGAAACCAACCTGCCGATGAACATGATTTCGAAGACATCCGATATCGCGAGTAGCGCGCCGCCCAGGGTCATCATAGCCAGCCCAGTCAGGACGATGCGCTTATCCCCGAATCGCTTTCCAAGCCAGCCGCCGGGGATGGCAAAAAATGCGCCGGGTAAGAGGTAAATGCCGATTAATGCGCCCAACTCCGTATAGGAGATGATTGAATCAGAGGTCAATAAGGGGCCTACAGTCGCGACCGACTGAAACTGGAAGCCCATCGTCATTCTTGCAAGGGTCAGCGTTGCAAGTATCAGCCACAGCCGTTTCATTATTGTTATGCCAAATTGCTGGTTTCGCTTACGAGAAAGTAACACATGCAGACTAACCAGGCCCGGTATCTTGTTATTTGAAGGTGATTAGACCTTGCTGGATCCCTCGTTTGCAGACATTCGATAGCGCTTTAAGAGCATCAGGGATCGCCCCATTTTGTCGGAAAACTCCAATTTTATTGCACCGGAGAATTTAGTTTCGATCTAACGATTTCTAAAATTCAACCTACGAAGGAGACCAAAAACCAACGATCTCTGCCGACCGGGCGACTGGTGGGCTTACATATTAAGCATTGCGCGGAATTCAGGAAGTTTCGGCTTTCTGCAGAAATATAGCCCTCCATTTTATCGAGTTTTTCAACTTAACAGGTCGCTTTTTGCCATCTGCCGGCAATTTCTCAGCCCCCATTTTTCGCCGTCACCGTGATCCATTTCACGCCAATATCTTTTTGATCGGGCAAAAATAATGCGGTACGAGATTGCAGGGCGTACTCATGACTTACTCCGAAAACACAGGTGCGAAAGAAAATACCGATACGAACGAGGACCAGCATCTGGTTCTAGATGGTACGGTGAATCCGGATTATTCCGACGACGATCAAATACCGCGGGTTAAGGGTTTGATCGAATTGCTGGCCCAGTACCTGGTTAAAAAATCGGATCAAAACCTTTAGCAATTGCCTGAACATTCCAGGCCCGCCATCTCTTACTAACCTTACCCGAGCATCTTGCACGCGGGCAATTCGGGGGAATTTTCTGACGCAAGCCCGTGGGTCCATGGTTCGGATTTCAAACGCGCGGGAACGAGGTGTTGGAGGGACATTTTCGAATATAAAAACAATTGCTCTCCGTCACGAATAGCGTTTGCCTTGGCTTTTATCCCCGGGCAAGCGGGGAATCTTGAAACAACCAGATTGTGCTCGTTACCGGATTTCCCGCTGGTGCCGGAATGACTTTTTTTCACCAGGTAAACGCCACTGCTCTCCGACACTTAGTGGACGAAATCTGGTACAAGGTGATGGCGATGCTCGGTAGCGGGCTTGACGGATTTTCGGAGGGCAGCGGGTGAAATGACAATAGATCCGGGCGCAAAGGTTGGGATTAGTGGATGCCGGTGTCATCTCTGCGAGATAGGGTGTTTTCTGCGCGGCGCCACGGCAGGACCGGGGCATCAGCTGCCTGCCGGGATCACCCGCAACGCTATATGACGCCACCCGTGAGCTGGTAGATCCAGCCGCTGGTCATGGCGCCGACGAGGCCGAGCCCCAGGTAAAGCAGGAATACCCGCTTTTTGACCAGCGCCCAGACCGCGATTGCGGCCGGGATCGATGACACCGCACCGGCGGTAACGAAAGCCATTGCCGCGCCGGGTGTCATGCCGATTTCGATAAGGCCCGAAACCAGCGGTATCGCCGCGTATCCATTCAGGTATGACGGCGCGCCGACGAAGGCGGCTAGCGGTATTGCGAATGCATTGTCGGCGCCGACGTATGCTGCGATCCAGTCGGGTGACAGGTAGGCCAGCATCAGGCTTTCGAGGAAAAATGCGAATGTCAGCCATTTACCGAGGAATATGCCGATCGATGCGGATTCGGTTTTGAACACCCCGACGCGCGACGGCTCCCGCCAGAATTTCCAGAGCACTCGTTGCGGTTCGCTGGTTGCGCAGCTGTTAGCGCTACAGCTCGTGACCTCGGCGCGCAGCGGTGATTCGAGACCGCCGTAGCGTTGAATCAGCAGAATCGAAAGCCCGGCGAACGAACCCATTGCCATCGCGGCGATGGTTTTGGCCAGCGCGAAACCGAATCCGATGCCGGCTGCGGTCAGCACGAACATTTCGGGATCCATGATCGGCGACGCGATCCAGAATGCCATGACCGGCGCCAGCGGCACACCGGCACCGAGCATTGCCGCGATCAGCGGAATGACGCCGCAAGAGCAAAACGGTGAAAATGCGCCCACCAATGCAGCCAGCACGGTCGCCCGTACGGGGTGGCCGCTGAAGGCTTTCGCGATCAACGCGTCGGAACCAGTCGCTTTCGCAAATGCAGCGATCCCGATCGCGATCGCGAAAAACGGCAGCATCTCCCAGGCGGATTCGAGCGTCGATACGATACTTACCTGCATCTGCGGTGAATCGATCAGCCCGATCAGCACAATCGACAGCAGCATCACCTGGAACACCCTGTCTTTCGCTATCTTACCGGCAAGCGTCAGCAATTGGCCCTGGCGATTTTCGATACTGGTTAGGGTATTCATATTTCTCGGAATTTCGAAATAATAAGATTAATAATCAGGCGGCGTTGTCCCTGTTCTGGACGTCGGCACAGCATTCCTCGGTCAGGTAGTCGACCAGCCCACGTAGCAAATCGAACTCGATCTTGCACAGCAGGGTCGCCTGCTGTCGCTCCTGGCGGATCACGCCGGCCGTTTTCAGGTGTGTTACGTGATGCGTCAGTGTCGAACCGGGGATACCCAGTTTCTTTTGAATCATGCCAACCGGCAGGCCGTCGTCGCCGGCGCGCACCAGCAGGCGCACGATCTTGAGTCGGGTCGGGTTGCCGATCTTGGCGAGAATATTGGCGGCGGTTTCGAGATTCATGCGTGCATGCTAAGCGCTTACGCTGCTCCTGTCAACTATATTTCTAGTATTATCGAAATAAGGTTGGCAGGGGGAAGCCGCCCGGCCTGAATATCGAGGGACAGTTTACTTAATTCAACTCGTGATTCTGCAAATTAAGTAAACTGTTCCCGAATATTGCTGTGACAAATCACGGCCGGTTTCAATTCGTTGCGGAAAA
>JAOTTY010000301.1 GCA_029864185.1 Gammaproteobacteria bacterium | reverse complement strand
CATTAGCGTCAAGCCCGGCGCGCGGCTGTCGAAACAAATGCATCATCATCGCGCCGAGCACTGGGTTGTCGTCAGGGGCACCGCGCGCGTGTTTCGTGACGACAAGGTATTCGACCTGCACGAGAACGAATCGGTATTTATCCCGCTCGGCGCAACCCACTACCTGGAAAACCCGGGCGACGAACCGCTCGATATCATCGAGGTACAGTCGGGCTCATACCTCGGCGAGGACGACATCGTCCGCTTCGACGATATATACGGGCGCAGCGACCGGTAATTCGACAACAATTGACCTGGATCAGCCTCGTTTCACCACCAAATCGGTTATTCATTCACGATGAGCGATCAAATCCCGAACCAGTTCGACGACACACTGCTCGAAAACGAGCTCGAATACCCCGACTGGTTCAAGATCAGCCTCGGTGATCTGAACGACGACATCGCCGAGGCGCGCGCCGCCGGCAAGTTCGGCATCATGGTTTATTACGGGCAAAGCCGCTGCGCCTATTGCGCAAGGTTTTTCGATGTCAACCTCGCCGACGAAACTATCCAGCACTATGTTCGAAAACATTTCGACGTCGTGCCGGTCGATATCTGGGGCATCGAGGAATTTGTCGACACCGATGGAAAACCGTACAGCGAGCGCGAATTGTCGTTGCGCTACGAAACCAACTTTACGCCGTCGCTGGTGTTTTACGATCGCAACGGCAAACCTGTATACCGCCTGCGCGGTTACTACCCTCCCTATCAGTTTGGCGCAGTGCTGCGTTACGTGATCGAGGGCTTTTACCGCGTCGAGAAGTTTCGCGATTACCTCGAGCGCGCGGATCCCGACCTGTTTTTCACGACGGGAGAGCTGATCGAGCGCGACTTTTTTTCCGCCCCGCCCTACGATCTCGATCGCAGCAGGCGCGAGTCGGACAGACCACTCGCCGTCATCTTCGCGCAGGGTTCCTGCCACGCCTGCGAGCTGCTGCATACCGGTCCGCTGTCCCAGCAAGAGATTCTCGCCGAAATCGAAAAGATGGACGTCGTGCAGTTGAACCTGCTTGCCGACACCGAGGTGATCACGCCTGCTGGCAGGACCACCACGGCCAAACAGTGGGGTAAGGACCTCAACCTGTTTTATACTCCGACCATCGTATTTTTCAGCCCCGGGGGTAAGGAAATCATGCGCATCGATTCGGTAGTCCAGTTTTACCGGCTGTGGGGAGTGCTCGATTACGTCAACCGGCGTGGATACGAAAAAAATATCGATTACCAGGCCTGGCGCCTGCAGCAGCGCCAGACGACCGAGTAGACGCATTCGCATGAAACCGGAAACTCGAGCACGCGGGTCGCTTGCGCAACAGGTTATCGACACCTGCATCGCGATGAATACCCATGGTATCAATCAGGGCAGCTCCGGCAACGTCAGCCTGCGTTACCGGGACGGTTTCCTGATCACGCCATCGGGTATGCCATACGATCGACTGGCGCCCGACGACATCGTCTTCGTCGATCTGGGCGGCAAACCGTCCGGTGTCCTGCGGCCATCGAGCGAATGGCGTATGCATCGCGACATATATGCCCGTCGGCCCGAGGCCGGCGCGGTGCTGCACGTGCATTCGACCTTCGCCACCGCGCTATCCTGCCTGCGTATCGATATACCGGCCTTTCATTACATGATCGCGGTCGCCGGCGGCACCGATATCCGCTGCGCCGACTATGCGCTGTTCGGGACACAGGATCTGTCCGATAACATGCTGGTCGCCCTCGAGGGGCGGCGTGCCTGCCTGCTCGGCACCCACGGCATGATCTGCTTCCATGACGACATCGAGCGGGCGTTATGGCTCGGGATCGAAGTCGAGACGCTGGCACGGCAGTACTGGCATGCGCGCCAGGCAGGGGAGCCGGTGATACTGAGCGATGCGCAGATGCAGGAGGTGATCGCCAGCTTCGCCGACTATGGCAAGCAACCCGGACGCGAGGGCTGACTGATGAATGTCGACGGGGTACCGTATCGCAGTATCTGGGTTAACGGTGACGGCATCTCGGTCGACGTCATCGACCAGACCCGGCTGCCGCACGCATTCGAAATCATGAATCTAAAGACGCTCGATGACGCCTGCGTGGCGATTCGCGATATGGTGGTGCGCGGTGCGCCCCTGATCGGTGCCACCGCGGCTTTCGGATTTTACCTTGCGCTGCGGCATGACGCTTCGGACAGGGGCATGCAAACCGCCTACGACCTACTCTACGCAACACGCCCGACCGCGGTAAACCTGCGCTGGGCGCTCGACAGGATGCATCAGACCGTGCGGCGTCTGGAACCCGAAGAACGCGCCGCGCGCGCTTATGCGGAAGCCGGTGCGATCGCCGCACTTGACGTCGAAACCAACCAGGGTATCGGTCGTTTCGGCCTGGTTCTGATCGAAAGCATCGCGATGAAAAAAAAGCCCGGCGAGACCATCAACATCCTGACCCACTGCAACGCCGGCTGGCTCGCGACGGTCGACTGGGGCACCGCGACCGCGCCGATCTATATGGCGCATGACGCGGGCATCCCGATCCACGTCTGGGTCGACGAAACGCGGCCCCGCAACCAGGGCGCAAGCCTGACCGCGTGGGAACTCGGGCATCATGGCGTGCCTCACAGTCTGGTCGTCGACAACGCCGGCGGCCACCTGATGCAGCACGGCCTGGTGGACCTGTGCCTGGTCGGCAGCGACCGCACCACACGTAGCGGCGACGTCTGCAACAAGATCGGCACCTATCTGAAAGCGCTCGCGGCTAACGACAACGACGTGCCTTTCTACGTCTGCCTGCCGAGCACCACCATCGACTGGACCATAAGCGACGGGCGCGCCGAAATACCGATCGAGCAACGCGACGGCAGCGAGGTTTCGCAGGTGATCGGCAAGACTTCCGACGGACAGATCGCGGCGGTGGCGATAGCGCCCGATGGCACGCCGGTGGTGAACTACGCTTTCGACGTGACGCCGGCCAGGCTCATATCCGGGCTGATTACCGAGTCCGGGATTGCCGATGCCAACGAACGATCTCTCGGCCACGCCTTCCCTAAATTCTCGGCCCGACCTGGTTAACCAATTATCTTCAGGTTTGGAAAAAAAATTGCATATTTTCATTTGACCGATCGTTCCAGACTCAATAACATGAATCCTCCTACCTGGAAAAAATATGCCCTGGCACAAAAATTACGACAAAACCCAGGTACTGGAAAAAGCTATGAAGGCTTTCTGGTGTCATGGTTACGAAGGCACATCTATTAATGACCTGGTGGCTGCGACTGGAATCAATCGCGGTAGTATTTATGCTTCCTTCCCGAACAAGCATGCCCTGTTCATCTGCGCATTACGTTATTACGATCAGAAATATCGCGCCAGACACCTGGAACGTCTAGCCGCCGCGCACAGCCCGCGCGAAGCGATCACTGCGGTATTTGCCGAAGCGGCAAAAAAACCGCAGGACGAGGATATCCCGTGGGGCTGCCTGTTGGTAAATACGGCACTGGAATTATCACCCCATGACATCGAGGTCAGTAAATTAGTCGATCATAGCCTCAAGTGCGTCGAGGCATTTTTTGTTGAGAGAATCGAGGCCGCCCAGCAGGAAGGCAGCATCAGGCAGTCGATTGACTCGTTTACTACCGCAAAAGGATTACTTAGCCTGTTTTTGGGTTTGCGTGTATTGACACGCGCGAATGCCAGTCGAACGACAATCGATGCCGTCACCTCACAGGCCAGGGTGATGCTGGATTAAAAAATTTGGCCCAATGTAGAACGATCGTTCAAAACCAAGAGGAGAACCAACAATGAGTGTTTCATATGTAGAGAGAGACCAGGCAGATGCAGAAACCCTGGCATTTTACGACAAGGCGGAAGAACGTTTTCAGGCACTATTAAACATTTTCAAAGTGTTCGGTCACCAGCCCGAGTACGGCACTGCTTTTACCGATCTGATCATGGCAATCCTGAAAGATGGTGTCCTCGACTGGAAGACCAAGGAATTGCTGATCCTGAAGGCGACCCAGCGTAACGACTGTCAGTACTGCGTCGTGCAACATGAACGGGTCTCGGATATGCTCGGCATACCACCGGAAAAAATCGCCGATCTCGACGGAGACAAGTATAAAACCAGTCCTCACTTCACCGACGGCGAGAAGGCCTTGCTGGATTTGACCGTACAGATTGGTGAAGACGCAAACCGGGTTTCGAACGAGCTCTGGAAACGCCTGCACGCCAATTGGAGCGAACCGCAGATCGTCGATGCGGTATTCGTAATAACGATTTACATCGCGGTATCCAAGTTCGGAGACGCCCTTGGCGTCGAACTCGAGCCAATGTTCGATGGCGTCGAACCACAACTGAAGGTCAGGCATTAGCCTCCTTGGCGGACAGATCTTTTTTCAAGGCAAAATTGATCTGTCCCCCCGTTCACGAGGCGAATAACATTATGAAGGATATCGAAATTTTTACCGGGCCTGGCTGCGCGCACTGCGAACAGGCCAAGGCCCTGTTGCGACAA
>JAOTTY010000300.1 GCA_029864185.1 Gammaproteobacteria bacterium | reverse complement strand
AAGTGTGCCATCTGCCACGGCAATTCCGGCACGGGTATCAGCGGCGTCGGGCCTGCCGTGAAGGGCGCGACCCAATCCATGATTATCGATGCGATATCCGTTTACCCTATTATGAACGGGATCATTCTGCCGAATAGCGATGCGCAGCTGGTTGCCGATTATCTGGGATCGGGCGGTACCACGGGACAGGATTTCTATCTCAATAAATGCGAGATATGCCACGGCGATTCGGGCATCGGTGGCAGCGCTCCGTTCGTAAAAGGAGCCACCCGCTACATGATTCTCGGCGAGGTGAGCCGGGTTACCGAAATGAACGGGATCCTGATCTCCAGTCAGCAGTCACAACAGATCGCGGATTATCTCGGCAGCGGCGGCTCGACCGGGCAGGACTTTTACGTTAACCGGTGCCTGATTTGCCATGGGCAGGACGGTAACGGCGATAGCGGGCCTTACAACGGTGGCGGCATCCGTGGCGAGAGTTCATCGGAGTATCTCAAGGCGATCAACGAAAAGAGAGAGATGGACGGAATATTACTCAACAGCAGCGAAGCGCAGGCGATTCAGAATTACCTGAATGGCGGTGGAGGTTGAACCGTGATGGCCATTACTTCGAAACGAGCGGCCAGAGCCAGGCAAGCGGGCCCAGGGAGGCTGTTATGAAGGGCATGATAAAAGCGATGAAAAAGTCCAGACCTTTGTGCATGATGCTCTGGCTGACAACCCTGACGGTACTGAGCGCAAGCCTGCTATCCTGTTACGAGAGTGACGCCGAGCAGGCCGCACCTCCCGCGGTCAATGTTTCTCCTGGCGTCATCCTGCCGCCCGGCATCGCGGCAAACGGTCGAATTTTTTATCGGCAGAACTGCTCGGTTTGTCATGCCGCGGGAAGTGACGATTCGACCAGCGCGTTCGGCGCCATCGACCTGGCAAATCAGAATTCGAGAATTTCCAGCGACATGTCCCACTTCGATCAGACCTACAACATGATGGGTCGTTTCACCAATGTCGATCAGGCCCGTGTGGACGATTTGAAAAAATACCTGTCGGGACTCTAGGGTGGGAAAATCGGATTACCGCGAAGAATCCGGTCTCGCTGACCGGGTGCTCGATCCGAATAAACTCATCGGCCGATACCAGATTGCCAGCCTGCTGCGGCCTGCCCTGTTTCTGATACTGGCCTGTTCCATGGTAAGCCCGGGCTTCGCCGCTGACGCCGAGCCCGCGGAATACTCCGGGAAAGGCGCGGATACCTGCCTGAAATGCCATGACGAAGATAACGAGTACCCGGTATTACCTGTCTTCAGAACCGGGCACGGTGAGCGTAACGACAGTCGTTCCCCGATGGCGATATTGCAGTGCGAGACTTGCCATGGTCCCGCGGGAAACCATACCGAAAAAGTTAAACAGGGAGAGATCAGGGCGCCGATACGCGCCTTCGGTTCGGGCGCCTGGACACCCGTTACCGAGCAGAATGCTATCTGCCTTAAATGCCACAACGACACGAATCGTATCAACTGGCATGGCGGTATTCATGAAACGGAATCCGTGGCTTGCGCCGACTGCCACCAGACCCATGCGCGGCGCGATCCGATGCTGACCGCGAGAAACCAGGTCGAGAAATGCAATCAGTGCCATTTGAAACAAAAGGCCGAGTTTTACCGCAGGTCTTCACATCCGCTCAGGTTTGACAAAATGCGCTGCAGCGATTGCCACAATGCTCACGGCAGTTTCGGCGACAAGTTAATCAGGACCGCAACCAAGAACGAACTCTGCAACCAGTGTCATGCCGAAAAGCGCGGCCCCGTGCTCTGGCCGCATGCGCCGGTACTGGAAGATTGCACGCTTTGTCACAATTCGCATGGATCGGTAAATAACGCGCTGCTTAACAAGCGACCGCCGTTTTTATGCCAGCAGTGCCACAACAATGCGGGTCATCCCAGCCCCCTTTACTCCGGAGACGGTTTGCCGGGTGGTTCCGTGCCCAGCCAGCGAAAATTTTTACTGGCCAGGAGCTGCCTCAACTGTCACTCGCAGGTTCACGGCAGTAACCATCCCTCAGGGGTTAAATTGTTGCGATAACAGGTGACCGATGCGGCTCAAACCATGCACAAGTGGAGAGGGGTAATGGCGGGATTCCGTAGTTCGAAGTTACTTCTTGCAGTTCTGTTTGTCATGAATGCGGCCGCTTATGCGGCCAGCGACGAATCGGTCGAGGCCGTAAATTCGGCTGTCGCCACGTTCAATGAAACATCGAATCCAGAGGTGGATATATCGAAGTGGAGCTGCAGGTTTTGTCCCGATCCTGCCGACGAGCCCTGGGTTGCCGAAATCGACGTCGGAGCGGGCTATGTCAGCAACGATTCGAGCAAGTTCGGTGAATATAACGGACTCAACGAGGCCGGAACTTTCCCGATTCTCGATCTCGATGCAACCTATCGGGACGAAAACGCAAACTATCTCGATATCCGTGCGGATGACCTCGGCCTCTCGAACCGGCGCATTGACATGTGGGGTGGTACTCAGGGCAAATACCGTGTAAAAATCCTGCTAGATCAGATCGAAAGATTCAACCTCGACGGGGCTCGGACTCCTTATACGGGAACAACGTCTCAAGTCCTGCCCGGCAGCTGGGTCGCTGGTTCTACGACGTCGGCGATGACCTCCCTGTCGACCGACCTGAGAGACGTCGATTTCTCGACGCGACGTCATCTGATTGGATTGAGTGGGAATATTATTCGGAACGCGCACTGGAATTACGACGCCCGTTTCCAGAGACAGACGAGGGAAGGGGAAATTCCTTTCGGAGCCACCATCGGTACCACCTTCGCGGATGCCAGGGCCGCAATATTGGCCAAACCCATCGATTACGTAACCGACAGCTTCGAACTCGCGGCTAATTACCGGGACAACGACGTTACCGGCACGGTCTCGTACCTCGTATCCGTATTCGACAATAACAATAGCGCGTTGGGCTGGGAAAATGCTTTTACCACCGGAGCGAATTCCGGCCAGGTGGCGCTGGAACCGGACAACGATATGCAGCAAATCTCGGCAATCGGCCAGTACCGCGGATTCGAAAATCTATTTCTGAACGGCTCGATTTCATATGCCAGACTGACGCAGAACGAGCCTTTCCTGCCCTACACCGTCAACAGTATCCTGTCGCCGCCACCGTTGCCGAGGAACTCGCTCGATGCCAGGGTCGACATCGCCAGGATCAGCACTAACGCAAACTGGACCATAAGCGATAAAACGCAAGCGAAACTGTCTTACGAATACCTGGAACATGTCAACGACACGGATCGCGCAACCTATACCTACGTGATCGCCGATAACGCCGTAACGGGCATACCTCGCGCCAACTTTCCCTACGACTTCCGCACCCAGAAGCTGAAGGCCGAGGCATCCTACACACTCGAACGGGATGACAGGGTTTCCGGAGGAATCGAATACGGTATCTTTGATCGAACCTACCAGGAAGTAGACCATGCAACCGAAACCCTGGTCTGGGCCAGGTACGCGAACAGGGTATCGATGAAAGTCAACTACAGCCTTAAGATCGAGTCAGGGTCGCGCAGCGCCGACAGTTACGAAGTGCTGGCCGAAGTCAGTCCGCCCGAAAACCCGCAATTGCGCAAGTACAACCTGGCCGACAGGGATACGCTTGGCGCTTCATTCGATATCGACCTTACCGCGCGTGACGATTTATTCATTATCGTCAGCCTCCATCGGTCCAGCGCCGATTACTCCAACTCTACGGTGGGCCTGACAGAAAGCGACGATCTGTCTCTCGGCATCGATGCGCAGTACCGTGTCAGCGACGAGATTTCGGTTACCGGCTACCTGCAGCGGGCCTCGATTTCGTCTAGCCAGGCGGGCAGCACGACCGCGAGCGATCCCAGCTGGTTCGCCGAAAACGAAGACGGCGTTAATACCCTGGGTTTTGGCCTCGGTTACCATCCAATGGACGAAGCCTTCGAGTTCGGCGTCGATTACATGCGCAGCGATGCAACCGGTCGTTTTTCATTTTCGAATGCGTCGATAACGCCGTTTCCTGACCTGAAAAGCACCCTGGACAACATCACTTTCTATGCAGATTTCCAGCACTCCGAGAATCTGACTTACAGGGCAAGTTACGCCTATGAAGTGTATCAGGAAAAGAACTGGAACCTGGATGGCGTCATCCCGGGAACCATCGATAATGTATTGAATCTCGGAGAGACATCGCCCGATTATAAAATTGGCGTAGCCTGGTTCGCCCTGAAATACAGGTTCTAGAACATCAATCGATCCGGATTTCGCAGCCGAAGCTTCAGCCTCGAAGAGCCGGAAAGTAAAAAAACGAGAGCGCGGTCTGCGGGCGCCATTATTCACGAAAATCCTGTATTATTCTGACCCTTGCGAAACCTGCGACCAGGTTGATTAGCCTGTGATACTTAGGAGTACCCGATGTTGACTACCGTTAAAAGATATTCGCTGTGCCTATGCCTGATGCTCGTCGTACCGGGCGGTTACGCAGCGCATGGTGC
>JAOTTY010000299.1 GCA_029864185.1 Gammaproteobacteria bacterium | reverse complement strand
ACCTGCCCGGTATACGTCGATATTTCGGCAGGCATTTCCTCGCCCGGAGTTGAGTACTACCTGCCGCTGTTTTTCGATCAGCTGGTCAGCCTGTTCGACTACCTGCCGGCAACGAGCCGCCTGCTGATCGACGATTCCGCTATATCTCATGCCAATAGTTTCAGGGAGCAGGTTTGTGAACGCTACGAGTCGCGACGCTACAACCTCGAATGGCCGCTGTTGGAGCCCGACGAGTTGTTCCTCGATATCGATTCGCTGTACGCAAGAATAGCCGACTTCCCGCGCCTGTATTTTTCGGCCTTCAAGCTGGAGGATTCGGATCGGCCCGGCATCAACTGCGACACGCAAGCGATTCCACAGCTAATCCTGCAATCCAAGGCAGAGCAACCGGACCGGGCGCTGCGCCGCTTCATCGAAAAACCGGAATTCAACAGGATTCTGTTCAGCGCGGAATCGGCGGGCAGGCGCGAATTTCTCAACGAGATGCTACGCCATTACTCCATTCACGCCAGCCAGGTCGATACCTGGGACGAGTTTGTGAACCGCGACGATAACCGCTACTTCATCATCGAGTCGCCATTGCAGAACGGCATGACGCTGACCGGTAAAGGTCTCGCGATCGTTGCCGAAAACCAGCTTTTCGGCGAGCGTGCGGTGCAGAAGCGCCGGCGCAGGTATCGCAAAACGCGCGATGCCGAATCCACCATCCAGAGCCTCGCCGACCTGCAACCGGGAGCGCCAGTGGTCCACGAAGACCATGGCGTCGGCCGCTACCAGGGATTGAAGACGCTGACCGTGTCCGGGCTCGCAACCGAGTTTTTGTGTATCGAGTACGCCAACCAGGACAAGCTCTATGTACCAGTTTCGTCGCTGCACCTGATCAACCGCTATGCCGGCGCCAGCGAGGAAAATGCGCCGCTGCACCGGCTCGGGGGCGATCAGTGGCAGCGTTCGCGCAAGAAAGCGCAGCAAAAAATACACGACATCGCCGTCGAACTGCTCGATATCCAGGCGAGGCGCGAGGCCATGCAGGGATTTGCGCACCCGGTCGTGCTCGACGAGTATCACCAGTTTGCCAGCGAATTTCCGTTCGAGGAGACCCCCGACCAGGAAACCGCTATCGAAGCCGTGATCAGCGACATGCAGTCGCCGCAACCCATGGATCGTATCGTCTGCGGAGACGTCGGTTTCGGCAAAACCGAGGTGTGCATGCGCGCCGCGTTCATTGCGGCCAATTCGGGTTCCCAGGTCGCCGTGCTGGTACCGACGACCCTGCTCGCGCAACAGCATTACCAGAACTTCCTCGACCGCTTCGCCGACTGGCCGATCCGCATTACCGCCCTGACCCGTTTTACCGCGCAAAAACCCCTGCAGGAAAAGCTCAGGCAGATCGAAAGCGGCCTTATCGATATCGTAATCGGTACCCATAAACTGCTGTCCGACGATATCCGCTACCGCAATCTGGGTCTCGTCATTATCGACGAGGAACATCGTTTCGGTGTTCGACACAAGGAGAAGCTCAAGGCGCTGCGCGCCAACGTCGACCTGCTGACGATGACCGCCACCCCTATTCCCCGGACGCTTAACATGTCGCTGTCCGGGATGCGAGATCTTTCGATAATCGCAACACCGCCGTTGCAGCGCCACGCGATCAAAACATTTGTTACACGCTGGAACCGCGACACGATTATCGAAGGTTGCCAGCGCGAGCTGAAGCGCGGCGGCCAGATCTATTTCCTGCACAACGAGATCAAGAGCATCGAGAAAAACGCGCAGGAGCTACAGAAAATGCTGCCCGATGCGCGCATCGGCATCGTGCACGGGCGTATGAAGGAGCGCGAGCTGGAGCGCGTGATGCTCGACTTTTACCACCACCGCTGCAATCTGCTGGTATGCACCACGATCATCGAAAGTGGCATCGACGTACCCACTGCGAACACGATCTTCATCAATCGCGCCGACAAGCTCGGGCTGGCGCAATTGCACCAGATTCGCGGCAGGGTCGGGCGTTCCCACCATCGTGCCTACGCTTATCTGATCGTGCCTCAGGAACGCGCGATGACGAACGACGCGCGTAAACGCTTACTGGCGATAGAATCGCTGGAAGATCTCGGCGTCGGCTTTACGCTCGCCACCCACGACCTCGAAATCCGCGGCGCCGGCGAAATTCTCGGCGAGGAGCAAAGTGGCCAGATTACCGAGATCGGGTTCAGTCTGTATTCGGAGCTGCTGGAACGCGCGGTCAAGTCGCTCAGGGCCAATCTGCCCATCGATTTCGACCAGCCGATTATGCGTGCCTCCGAGGTCGATTTCCATATTCCCGCGTTGATCCCGGAAACCTTCATTCCCGACATTCACCGGCGTCTAATCGAGTACAAGCGGATTGCGTCGGCAACCGACGACGACGGCTTGCGGGAAATCCAGATGGAACTGATCGACCGCTTCGGACTGCTGCCCGAGCCGCTCAAACACCTGTTTCGGGTTACCCATATCAAGCTGCAAACACTGGCGCTAGGCGTCGACAAGATCGACGTTGGCGATCAGCAAGGAAAAATCGTATTCAATCGAAATCCCAAAATCGACCCACTCAAAATCATCGAGCTTATCCAGACCCAACCGCAGCAATACCGCTTCGATGGCAAACAAACCTTGCGTATTACCTGTCAAAATGTTGAACTTGAGGCGCGCTTCAGACAGGTCGAATCCCTGCTCGAACAATTGACTACAGGCTAGCATGAAACCTCCAATTCTCATTTCTCTACTGTTCTGCACACTAACCTACGGGTCCGTGTTGGCGCAGACCGAAACCGACATCGGGGCCGAAACCGAACCCACCCAGCGCTACGACGTCGAGGTCGTGATATTCAAGAATATCGAGGTCCCGAAGAGCCGGGAATTCATCCTGCCAGTCAGTTCTCCCGGCAAGGATGAACGAATTTTCGACCTTTCCTCGCGCGCCAGCATCGCTGCCGCGCGCAAATCCGGTTACGAACTTCTCGCGAAAGACAATTTGCGGTTGGTGGACGTGGTTTCCCGGCTGGTCGAATCGCCACGCTACGAGTTACTGCTGCACGTCGCCTGGCGGCAGCCAGGGGTAGAACTGGAGCGGGCCATGCCGGTCTGGATCAGGGGCGGGCGCATCTACGGTCCCGAGTACACGTCGATCGACAACCGCATCGAAACGATGGAGAAGGCTGCTAAAGTCGACAGCAAGGATCCCGCACTCGCAAAAACCTACGAATTCAACGAACAAACCCCCGAGGCGCTTGAGCTGCAGGTACTCGAGCGAAACGTAACGAAGCCGCACCGCGGTCTGTATGAACTGGAAGGGAAAATCACGATCACGCTGTCGCGCTACCTGCACGCCTACACCGACCTGGTTCTGAGGCGCCCACGGGTTTCCGCCGACTCCCCGCCGAACAGCTCGGCGCAGCAAGCCTACCTGGGCGCATACGCCGCCGATACGAGAATCCTGAACAACCACGTGCTCAAGGAACACCGGCGCATGCGCAGCAAGACCCTGCATTATCTCGATAACCCCGAGTATGCAATGATGATTCTGATAACGCCTTACCAGGAACAGGCATCGCAAAACAACGGCGCGCAGCCCGTCATCGATCAATAAAACCTGGCGGCTGTTTTTGCGCGGGACCTGGTAGCCACGGGCAGCAAGGCCCATCGATAGCGCACTGACCAGAAATTCCCGCCCTGGATCGTCGATATCTTTTCTCACCGATATGCCCTGCCATGTCTTCAAGCGTACTTTAGTGACTCGTCCGGAAATTGAAAATTTCACAATGAGACCGCCAAAGCCATATTTGCGGTTGCAACTCGCCGCAAGGCTGTCAATAATGATGCCCGGAATGGAATCGACCAGGCGATAATTTGCGTGAGGACAGATCATTGGTAACTCGAGGATTGCGATCAATATCCGCGGCATTATTGACACTGCTGCCGACCTACGTTTTCGCGCTACCTGCTACCTACACCCTGCAGACCGGGTTTCACTCGACTACTGATTCGCCAGGGCTTAGCCATAGCGCAGCATGTATGTCGGCAGACATCTGCGATGCATCGACTACAACTCAGATCCTGTCGGTATCGTATCGGATTAGCAATCGCGTCGGCGTGCTCGGCTGCGTTAAAACCGGCACGCGAGATGCTAACCGCGATGCGGATCCAGCCAGCAATATTACCGGCGAAGTCTACTCCGTCGACTTCTTCCATCGCTTCCAAGGTGAATGACTTGAATAAACGAGCTGTCCTGACGGCATTCCTCACAGTTTGTATTGTTGGCCCGTTGCAAGGCGCCGAAACCAAATACATAACCGATGAATTCGAGGTCACGATGCGCAGCGGAACCAGCACCGCGAACAGTATCGTACGCATGCTGCGCAGTGGCGAGGCGGTTACCGTGATAGATGAAGACCTCCCCTCCCAGTATTCGCTGGTCGAAACCGCTGGCGGCAAGCAAGGATACGTTTTGTCCCGCTTCCTGATGGACATCCCTGCTGCCAGGGAGCGCCTGCA
>JAOTTY010000298.1 GCA_029864185.1 Gammaproteobacteria bacterium | reverse complement strand
CAGCGCGCGAGCCGGGGTCGATTTTCGCTGCAGGTGTTTCAGTGAATCATTCATATTTCGGTTCGATGCGTTTGGTGTCTCCGCGGTCAATGATACACTTCGGCCTCGTTCGATGCGCAGTGTTTCAAGATGATCCGTTACCAGATTAGCAGCCAGAATCCAGCCAGCCATTACTTCGATGTCGCGATCCACATCGACAGACCCGATCCCGCGGGCCAGCGGCTGCGGCTGCCCAACTGGATTCCCGGCAGCTACATGATTCGCGATTTTGCGCGCAACCTGCTCGAGCTGCGCGCCCGCGACGAAAAAGAGTCGCTGCCGATACGGCAGATCGATAAATCAAACTGGCAGGTCAGCGCGAAATCCGGGGCGCTGGTCATCGAATACAAGGTATACGCGAAGGATTTGTCGGTGCGTGCCGCCCACCTCGATCATACCCACGGTTACTACAATGGCAGTAGCGTGTTCCTCGAAGTAGTCGGGCATGCGGATCGACCCTGCGAGGTACTGATCGAAAAGCCGCCGGCCGAAATCTGCAGCGGCTGGCGCCTTGCGACTTCGCTCAAACGCAAGCAGGCCGAACCCTTCGATTTCGGATTGTACGAGGCGCTCGACTATGACGACCTTATCGATCACCCCGTCGAGATGGGTGAATTCGTCCGTGTCGATTTCGAGGCCTGCGGCGTGCCCCACGATATCATTCTGAGCGGCCGCTTCGAATGCGACGAGGAGCGCCTCGCCGTGGACCTCAGGAAGATTTGCGAACACCATATCCGCTTCTTCGGCGAACCGGCGCCCATGGATTACTACCAGTTCCAGGTGATGGTGGTCGGCGACGGCTACGGCGGCCTCGAGCACCGCGCCAGCACCAGCCTGATCGCCAGCCGCGACAGCCTGCCGAAACCGGGGCAGGACAAGGTCGACGACGATTACCGCGAATTCCTCGGGCTTTGCAGCCACGAATATTTTCATACCTGGAACGTCAAGCGTATCAGACCCGAGGTATACCGTCCCTACGATTTGCAACGGGAGGTATACACCGATTTACTATGGGCCTTCGAGGGCATTACGTCCTACTACGACGACCTCGCGCTGGTGCGCAGCGGGTTGATCGGCGCGGAAAGTTATCTCGAGCTGCTCGGGCAAACCATGACCAGGGTACAGCGTGGTCTCGGGCGCAGCCGCCAGTCGGCCGCGGAATCGAGTTTCAACGCGTGGACCAAATTTTACAAGCAGGACGAGAACGCGGCTAATGCGATCGTCAGCTACTACGCCAAGGGCTGCCTGATCGCTGCCTGTATCGATCTGAAAATGCGCGACCTGAGCGCCGGCCGCAAGAGCCTCGACGACGTCATGCGCAGGCTCTGGCGAGACTTCGTCGAGCACGACCAGGGCGTGGCGTCAGATCGCATTCAGCAGCTGGTCTGCGAGCTGGCGGGCGCGGATCTGGGCTCATTTCTCGACGGGCTGATTTACGGCACCGGCGATTTGCCGCTCGGCGGATTACTCGAAGCGACCGGTATCGACGTCACGCGTCGCGCCGCGAGTAACCTGCAGGACAAGGGCGGAAAGGAAGTCAGCGACGCGCTGCCGCGCGTGGATTTCGGCGCGATGCTGAAAGCCGGCGAGAGCGGAATCGCGATCCAGCGTGTCAGCGAGGCCGGCTCGGCGCAAACCGCGGGACTCGCCGCCGGCGACGAGATCATCGCCGTCGATGGTATCAAGCTCGATCTCGGCAAGCTCGAAAAGAAAATTCAGCGGGCCCAGCCCGGGGATCGGTGGTGGGTGCACGCCTTCCGCCGCGACGAACTGCACCTGGTCGAGGTCGTTTTGCAGCCGGCCGCGGAAGACAGCTTCGTGCTCAAATTGAAAGACCCGCGGACGGATCAGAGCCGAGCCTGGCTGAGTCTTTGATGGTCGCCGTACCCTTCGATCAGCAACTGGCTGAACAGGCGGCACGGCGCCACGGCCTCGACTGGCATTACACGCAGGATACCGAATCCACCAATGCCGACGTACTGCTGCACTATGACCGCCACCGGCGCGAACTGGTCGCGGTCAGCGAGGCGCAGAGCGCTGGGCGCGGCCGCCGGGGCCGGCAATGGCACTCGCCGCCCGCGCGCAATATCTACTGCACCGTCGGCCTGTTAAAGACGTTGCCGGCGGATCGCCAGGGCTTGCTCAGCATCGTGACCGGCCTGGCGCTGTGCCGCGCGTTGCGCCGCAGTGCGGCTGCGGCGGTCGATCTCAAGTGGCCCAACGACCTGCTGTTCGACGGGCGCAAGCTCGGCGGCATCCTGATCGAATCGCGTCCGCACGATGCGGCGTCTATCTTTTTCGCGATCGGTTTCGGATTGAACCTGCATATGGACGAGGACGCGCTCGATGCCATCGGGCAGCCCGCCGCCAGCCTCGACCGGGCGTCGAAGCTTCCGCTCGATCGCACCCGGGTATTGATCGCGGCGATCGACGAGGTGGTCGACTCGATCCGCGGCTTCGATCACGCGGCGTCGCAGGGCCTGGTTGCCGAGTTCGAGTCCGTGGACGCTTATCATGGACAGGAAGTCGAGGTGATCACCAGCAGCGGCCGGTTACACGGAGTAAACCGCGGAATCACCGATGGCGGGCAACTGCGGCTCGAAACCGGCCAAGGCCTGCAGCTTTTCTCTGCTGCCGAAATTTCATTGCGGCCCGCACGCCGATGATCCTGCTCGATTGCGGCAATAGCACGCTCAAGGCGCAATTCCAGGAGGCCGGGAGCCTGCGGGCCAGTTTTACGATCGGTTACCGGGAAGGCTGGCCCCGGCGCCTGGCGCGGTGGATATCGGGATTCCCGGCGCAGCGTTGTCTGCTGGCCTCGGTACTCGACGCGACGCGCCAGGCGGAACTCGATAAATGCCTGGCGGATCGCTTTGGTGACGCGGTTACGCGTTTCGTTTCGCGGGCACGGGCTGGTGGCGTAATCAATGCCTACGCGCAACCCGAGCGCCTCGGGGTTGATCGCTGGCTGGCATTGATTGGCGCCGCCGGGATGGTCGACGGCGACTGCATCGTCATCGACGCCGGCAGCGCGATCACGCTCGACCTGGTGCGCGGCGATGGCCAACACCTGGGCGGCGCTATACTGCCCGGGATCAACACCTCGCTCGAGCGCTTCCGGCAGATCTTCAGCTATATCGATTTCGACGATCCGCGGATCTCCGCAACCGGGGCGCCGGGCTGTTCAACCGAAGCCGCGATTCGGATAGACTACGTCGGGAACTCACTCGTGGGATTGAACGACCTGGTGACACGTTGGACTGAACTTCTCGACCACAATGCATCCCTGCTGCTCGCGGGCGGCGATGCCTGGCGGGTACAGCAAAGCCTCGAGATGCCCGGACGTATCGTCCCCGACCTGGTGTTCCGCGGCATGCTGCGGTTGGCCCGACAATGAAAGTATTTTTCGCTTTACTGCTGATCTTTAATATCGCTTTCGCCGTTTTTCAATGGCTGGTGCCTTACGATCAACTGTTTGTCGAACAGAAGAAATTTCCGGCGGCCGAAAAGCTGCAACTTTTGACCGACGCCAACACGCAGATTGTCAGCGAAGCAGAAGTGGTAGCCCGCGTCGAGGCCGAGACCGATGCGCTCGCCGAAGCGGTGGCGCGAATCGAGAAAGAAGTCGCGGCCCAGCGCTCGAACGAGGCGCAACGGTCAAGCGAAACAAAGTCTACGAAGGACGCACAGCGGTCGAGCCTCGTCACCGAGGACAGCAGCGACAAGCGCGTGTGCTACACCATCGGGCCGTTCAAGGACAAGGCGCGTGCGATCGAAATCAGCGGGCGCTACAGCGGCAGGCAGGCGGTGACGGCGCTGAAGTCCAACCTTGAAAAGGAGTACCAGGGCGTCATGGTCTATATCGATGGCCATGAGACGCGGGCCGACGCGGTCAAAACCGCCAACATACTCGCTGCCAACGGCATTACCGACCACATTATTGTCAACAATCCCGATGAACCAAACATTCTGTCGCTGGGCGTTTTCGGGCTGAAACGCAACGCCGACCGGCTCAAGGCGCGCGTCGAAAAACTCAAGTTCAAGGTCGAAACCGAACCGCGCTATCGGGAACGTACAATCTACTGGATATACGCGGAGCAATCGAGCGAAGCCGATTTGCTGGAACTGCTGGGAACCACCGAGAACGAGAGCGGCATCAGCCAGATCCCGACCCAATGCTTGCCAAGCTAGGTTAAACGCAATAAAATCCTCGCCCTCGAAAAGGGGAGGAACAAGCCCCATCAACGACCGCAACGGTCGCAATTAAAGATGATTATGCCGGCGTAGCTCAGTTGGTAGAGCAACTGACTTGTAATCAGTAGGTCCGGGGTTCGATTCCTCGTGCCGGCACCATTTTTCCCATCTCGAAGTGGACTAGGGAGTGTACTTCGGTATTTGCTTAATAGGCTGCTCTAAATACCCTGGGCATCGCTATATTGATAGCTTTATCTGAGTTTGAGCCGCCGGTTGCCTAGCGAAGTACTTATCAGTCAAATTGGTTA
>JAOTTY010000056.1 GCA_029864185.1 Gammaproteobacteria bacterium | reverse complement strand
CAAGGAGCGCGGTTAACCAGCCGCCTGCCGTTACCCGACCCTGGCGGCGACCGGCGCTTTGATATTTGCCGCGCGAAGCATAATAATTGCGCCCTTTCGTATTGCCCCGGGATTTCAATGACCAAACCAGTCAAACTGTTCGAACCGCTGACGCTTCGCGATACCCGCTTGCCCAACCGTATCGTGGTGTCGCCGCTGTGCCAGTACTCGGCCGTCGACGGCGTCGCGCAACCCTGGCATTTTGCCCACCTGAGCACCTTCGCGCGTGGCAAGGCCGGGCTGGTATTCACCGAGGCGACCGCGGTCGAGGAGCGTGGCCGCATCACGCCGGCCTGCCTCGGCATCTGGAACGATGCGCAGGCCGACGCCCTGCGCCCGATCACCGCTTTCATCGAATCGATGGGTTGCGTGCCCGGTATGCAGCTGGCGCACGCCGGCCGCAAGGCCTCGACGCGTCCGCCTTTCGCTGCCAAGGGACCGATTCCGCTGAGCGAGGCGGACCGCGAATCCGACGGTGCGCCGTGGCAGACGGTAGCCCCGTCGGCGCTGCCGGTCGCGGACGGCTGGCACCTGCCTGCCGAACTCGACGCCGCCGGTTTGCAGCAGGTACGGCAGGCTTTCGTCGACGCCGCGCGCCGCGCGGTCGATGCCGGGTTTCGCGTGCTCGAACTGCACATGGCGCATGGTTACCTGTTGCACAGTTTCCTGTCGCCGCTCGGCAACCAGCGCGGCGATGCCTACGGCGGCGACCTCGAGGGTCGCATGCGCTTCCCCCTCGAAGTAGCGAGCGCGGTGCGCGCCGCAATTCCGGACGGCATACCGCTGTTCTCGCGCATTTCGGCGATCGACGGCAGGGAAGGCGGCTGGACCATCGAGGATTCGGTTGTATTCAGCGACAAAATGCTGCAGGTCGGCGTCGATGTCGTCGACTGCTCGTCGGGCGGCATCGGCGGCGCGCCGAGGTTTCGCAGCGACGACAGCGGCAAGCCGTTGCCCGCCGCCTCGGCGCGCAGCCCGGGTTTCCAGGTGCCGTTTTCGCGGCGGCTGCGCGAAGACACCGGCATCAAGTCGATGGCGGTCGGGGTCATCATCGATCCGCATCAGGCAGAGGAAATCCTGCAGAGCGGCGGGGCAGACCTGGTCGCGCTGGGCCGGGAACTGATGTACGACCCGTTCTGGCCGCTGCACGCCGCCGAGGCGCTCGGGGTCGATCCCGACTACCGCATGTGGCCGACGCAGTACGCCTGGGCGATCGACCGGCGCGCGCAGATCAAGACTTTGAACCAGGACGAATAAAATCGGGAAAAATCGCGGTCTGTCAGCTGTTTACAGCTTGCCGCGCACCCAGTTGACGATATCGGCGGCGCCCATCGCGCCCGACTGTCGCGCCAGCTCACGCCCGTGGCGGAGCAGCACCATCGTGGGAATGCTGCGGATTGCATGCCGGGCGCCGAGCGGGTTCTCGCTCTCGGTATTCACTTTGGCCAGTCGCAAACGCGGTTCCAGCGCCTGCGCGGCCTGTTCGAACGCGGGTGCCATCATCCTGCAGGGTCCGCACCACGGCGCCCAGAAATCGACCAGCAGCGGAATGTCGCTGCGGCTGGCGTGTTTGTCAAAATTGGCCTGGGTCAGTTCGACCGGGTGGCCGTCGAACAGCGGTCGATGGCATTTGCCGCAGTTCGGCCCCTCGTCGATACGCGCCCGCGGGATGCGGTTAACCGCATCGCAATGCGGGCAGACGATATGCATGGATTCGGTCGTTACAGCCATATTTCAAATATCGTTCCGCGTCCAGGCCGTTCAAGAGCCAGGAACGTGAAAATAGATGCCCTGGCGTCGACTATAACGCGAGCTGCATCCATAACGGGCGATGGTCCGAAATATAGTATTTCGCGCAGCTACGCCAGTATCCAGGCGCCGACGGGTTATAGATATCGGCAAAGATGGCGCCGTCGAAATCGAATACGCCCATGTCGCGAACCCTCGACTTGAGCCCGGGCGTCACCGCGATCTGGTCGTAGTCGGCGCTGTTGGAAACGTTGGTCGGGATGCGCGTGGTATGCGCCGGCAGGTTCAGGCCGCGTTTTGTCAAGGCGTCGTGAATCGGGTCGCCCGGCTGCGCCCGCGGCAGGTTGAAATCACCGAGCGCGAGGATGTTGCTGGTCCAGCGGTGCCTGTCCCGGCGCCGCAGGTCGCACCAGCGCGCGATTGCGTAGGCTTCCAGTTGCCTGCGTTCGAGCGATTCCAGCCGTTCGGCCGACGAGCCTTGCGGTCCATACAACAGGTGGCAGTTGGCCAGCAGGAGTTGCGCGTTCTCCACGTAAAAACCGGCCAGGTAGGGGTTGCGGTTGAATCCCTCGAAATTACGGTTTATGCCGGGCAGGGTGATATTTTTACGGTCGCTGTCGACGATGACGACCTCGCCGATCTTCGGGCTCAGGCTGACGCGCCGCGTGTCGAAAATATAGGCCGAACGCTCGTCATTGCCGGCGCGATCGTTGAAGATCCAGTCGAAATGGTCGGGTAGATGCGCGATCAGGCCGACGAAGTCGTCGAGGTTATCGGCGATTTCCTGTAGCGCGATGATTTCGAACCAGCCGAGCACCGCGGCGATGACCTTGAGATCGCTGCCGCGGCGCTTGTGTACCCCGAGGTTGGCAATATTCCAGGTCGCGATCAGAACCGTGCCGGGCTGGCCGGGAGGGGGAATTCTGCGGCTGTCGGGGTTCGTGGCCGGCAGCGCGTCGCGGTAATTTTTCAGCCGGTCGATTTCGGTTTGCGGATCATAGGTGTGCTCCGGGTTTGGTCTGGTCAACGCGCGCATCCGTGGTTTCTCCTGTGTTGGTCACCGCGATGAAAGGCCGGCGTAAAAATCCCTGCCGTTTGGCGAGAATTCTAGTTCCTTCGGATTGCTATGTGAATTGATAACCATCATGAAAATGTCTGGTAACATTACGTTTTTTGAGCGAGTCCAAATCATGGCACGAAACGAATTCGACATTGGCAGTTTCCTGATGCGCCTGCTTTTTGCGATGGCGCTGGTATTCCTGACCTACAACCCGAGCGGTTACTCCTGGATCGGCTGGTTAAGCTCCGATACGCCGGTGGTTTACAAGGCGGCAACAGGCATCGTATTGCTGATCGGCTGGGTCATGTATTTACGCGCCACCTGGAATTCGCTCGGCGCGGTCGGCACGATACTGGCCGCGGCGTTTTTCGCAATTATCATCTGGCTGTTTATCGAGTGGGGTTTTTTCGCGCTCGATGACACCGCGATAATCCAGTGGATAGTGCTGGTCGTGCTGACCGGCGTGCTCGCGGTCGGCATGTCCTGGTCGCACGTGCGCCGCAGGATATCGGGGCAGTACGATACCGATGAAATCGAGGGTTAGGCCGCGCAATCCTGCCGTCACCCCTTGCTGTACCGATGACCTCGCCTGACGAGAACGTAATCCTGCTGCACGGCCTGATACGCAGCGACAGGTCGATGCGCAAACTCGAGAAAGCGTTGGCGAAAGAAGGTTATCGCGTATTCAACGTCAGCTACGAATCGACCCGCAACAACGTCGAGACGCTGGCCGAACAGGCGATCGGGCCGGCGCTCGCGGACTGCCCGGTGGGCCAGAAAGTCAACTTCGTTACGCATTCGCTGGGCGGCATACTGGTGCGGCAATATCTCAAACATCACGATATCGATAATCTCGGGCGCGTGGTCATGCTCGGGCCACCCAACAAGGGGAGCGAGGTCATCGACAAGCTGCGCGACTTGCCCGTGTTGCGTTTTTTCCACGGCGAGGCCGGCGTCGAACTCGGGACCGGCGCAACCAGTTTGCCTAACCGGCTCGGCCAGGCCGATTTCGACCTCGGCGTGATCGCCGGCACGCGCAGCATCAACCTGTTCCTGTCAACCCTGATTCCGGGCGTCGACGACGGCAAGGTATCGGTCGAAAACACCCGTCTCGAGGGCATGCGCGATCACCTCGAGATGGAAGTGACGCATACCTTCATGATGCGTAACAACAAGGTCATCGACCAGGTCATCCATTACCTGAAGACCGGCAAATTCAGGCGCCAGGCCCCGAGTTGATCAAAGACGGCCGCAACCCGCCATTGCGACGATAATTTCAGACACTGGGACATCCGCGATTATCTCGACCCGCGCGCAATGGCTCGGCTACCTGAACCACATATCCGACAGGGAGCGCGATCATTACCTGAAGTTCTTCCAGCGACGCCCTGCACCTGAGGAAATTGCGCCATGCTGTACCGGCCTGGCAACTGGCGGGTTTTATGTGGCACCTCGAAGGCGCCGGTCAGGCGTGTTTACCCATTAATCGCCTGCTGATAAAACCAGCCACGTAGACTTCGGCAAAACTCCATGGTATGGCCCAGTATAAAATCCCCTCTGGCAATACGCCCAGGTTCCACATCGCAATCCACAGCAGGACAAATCCGAGCACCCAGGAAATTACCGTGCTTTGCAGAATGCTGAATCTTGTAATCAACCATGTGAGAAACGCGGCAAAAATCATTGCCCAGAGACCCCAGGTAGCTCCGTTGACCGGTGCGGACGGAAAAGTCAGGCCGATATCGTTGAATCCATCGAGCCAATATTCCTTCAGCAGTATTTCATTGCGGATAAACTCGGAAAAATTCATCCACAGCCCCGCGGCAATAACTGCTAATACAAACTGCTTTCTCGATGTTTCCATAGCCTCGATCATTTAAGGTTGCCGGGTTGGGCCCCGCTGGTATTTTTTTATCGATGGACGACGTCACTGTAGACTTTTTCAGGTTTACGAAATGTTACTGCGCGTTGCCCGGTGTTCACGGCGGGACTCTCTGCAGGCAGGTAAAAGAGCCTGCCGGGCACCTGTCCTGACGAGAAATGGATAATGGAGGCCGTTTTGCCCATCCGGCAGAATGTTATTTGAATCAAGAAGAGTGGTCACGGATTTTTCACTGCCACGAAAAAATGCCCTGCATTTACTATACTCGAATCAAACTGTTGGCGAAATCCTGGCCGATCGATCGATACCCAGATAGGAAAATTCAAGTGCTCATTCAGGACCGAACATGATCAAGGCGATGCGTTATTTACTTATCGCAGTGGTGACGGTGTCTTTTTTTGCCGCGCAAACAGCCCGCGCCGAAGTCTATAAGTGGGTCGATGAAAATGGCAAGGTGCATTTTACCGATAAACCACCCCGGCAACCCGAGGTGGAGCCCGAAGTCATCGAGATCACTACCGGTAAGCCCGTGTCGGCTGCCGCGTTTCCTTCGATCGCGAAACTCGAGCCGATAAAAAATAGCAGATCGGCCGATGCCAAGACGGTGGTGCTCGAGCATTTGTCGATTGAATACCAGGGCAATGCCAACGATGCCAGCACGCTCGGTCGAACCTACCGCTACACGCGGGAAGCGGGACTAAAGGCTGCCCGTTTGCGCCAGAGCGATAAAGCCCCGCCATCGGCCCTGCCGTGCATATCCGAAGGCAACCTGACGCTTAACAATGCGAAATACATCATAAAGCAGGTGGATTTCGGTAAGCCCTTCGACGAGGTTTTCGAGGAAAATGGCTACCTCGTCGCCGCAGACAAGACCTTTGCCCTGCAGGAGAGCGCGAGCAACGATCTGAGCCTTGCAGCGGTCGTCACCGATATTCGCCTGTCGCATTGCGGCAGCAGAAGCGCGCCCGACCTGCGCAGCTTTACGCAAAATTCCACCTACCTGAAAATCGAGTGGACGGTATTCGACAACCTCGCCAGGCGGGTCGTATTCAAGACCACCACGGAAGGCCTCGACGACAGTTTCAAAAAATCCCCGAGATTCAATGGCGCGGCCATCAGCGCGTCGCTGGCGTTTCGCCAGGCCACCGAGCATTTACTCGCGCAACCGGAATTCGTAGATCTGCTGCTGGCAAGCCCGGCGCTCGACACGGGATACATGGATGACGGCGTAAACCTGCAGGATATCGATATTGTTTACGGGAATCCGGACACCAGGTTCATCAGCCAAACCGGCGCTATCGAAAAAGCCTCGGTGACCATAAGAACCGCCGGTGGCCATGGCAGCGGATTCGTGATTTCCGCTCCGGGCTACGTACTGACCAACCACCACGTGGTCGCACGGAACCGGGAGGTAATCGTCATCATGGACGGCAGGGAACAGCGGGCAGTGGTGGTGCGCAGCAACCCCGGCAGGGACGTAGCCCTGCTGAAACTCGAGCAGCGCTTCGATGCCGAGCCGATGCATATCGACACCAACGACGTAACCCTGGGTGAGGAAATTTATGTTGTCGGTACGCCGCTGGACGAGCGCCTCAATTTTTCCATCAGTCGCGGCATCATTTCCGCACGCAGAGTGCTTGACGAGCGAAGCTACTATCAGACCGATGCGGCGGTCAATCCCGGCAACTCGGGTGGGCCCGTATTCAATAGTTCGGGCAATGTGATCGGAATCACCGTGGCAGGGCTATTCACGAAGGACGGTGGCTCGCGCAATATCAATTACGTAATACCGATACTGGATGCGCTCGCTGCCCTGAACATCGCGGCGAAATGATTTTGCGAACCGCAACCTGAAATCCGGAAAAAGGTTTCCTGGCGTAAAGGATTTTCGCCGCATTTAGGTAAACTGTCCCCGAATACGAATATCCAGGATATTCGGGGACAGTTTACTTAGTTCAAATCATTAGCTTCCAGGCGGGTAAACTATTAGTTTTACATCGTCGCGATTAGACGCACGTCGACCATGATCGAGATATTAAATAACCAGTTCGGACTGGAAGGGCATCTCACCTTCCGGCGGGGCAACGGCGGCCTGGTGAAAGCCGTCATCGCAAACGCCCACGCCGCTGCCGAGGTCTACCTGCATGGCGCCCACGTCACGCATTACCAGCCCGTTGAAACAGGGCCTGTTCTGTGGATCAGCGATAGCGCAGTTTTTGCCGCTGGTAAAGCCATACGCGGAGGTGTGCCTGTCTGCTGGCCCTGGTTCGGGGTGCATGCGACAAATCCGGAATTTCCGCAGCACGGTTTCGCGCGCGTTTCCGAATGGTCCGTTGTTGCAACCGCATCGGGAACGGACGGGACTACCAGCATTAGCCTGGTTCTCGAAGGCGACGGCAGCCTCGACCTGTGGCCGCACCCTTTCCGCCTCTGCCTGGCGGTGACCGTCGGGAAAGCACTGACCCTGTCCCTGACAGCGCGAAACAATGCGGACGTCGCGCTGGAATTCGGCGCGGCCCTGCACAGCTATTTCAGGGTTGGCGATCGCGATTCGATTCGAATCAGCGGGCTGGACGGCTGCGATTACCTCGACAAGCCGGATAACTTCGTATCGAAAAGACAGCACGGCGACATATTGCTCGACGGAGAGGTCGACCGCGTCTACATCGAAACCACCGCCGACTGCAGGATTCACGACCCCGTCCTGGCACGCAGAATCATTGTCGGCAAGTCGGGCAGCCGTTCGACCGTCGTCTGGAACCCGGGGCTGGCCGGCGCACTGCAAATTCCCGATTTTGACGACGATGGTTATCGCCGCATGGTATGCGTCGAATCCGCCAACGCGGCCAGCGATACCCGTCTGCTGGAACCGCGGCAAAGCCACAACCTGGTTCAGCGTATTACCGTAACATACTGATGGGGATCTAAGGATTCGGCATATGCCAGCCATCGTGTGGATAAAAGCCGCGACCGACCTTTCCGGGTATGTCGGTGTCAGGCGTTGCGCTCGGTGTTGATGGCAAGCGCAAAACCCGCTAGATCGACCCGGTTCCCCCAATCTTCCAGGTTCAGCGTAAGCCTGCCGCGCCAGTTCGGATACTCGTCGACGGTGCCGGGTACGTTTACCTGGCGGGTCTGCGCCAGCAGGTCTTCCAGCTGTACCATCATCAGCATCGCCTCCGACCTCGCGAGGTAGCGCTGGATGGCCCGCGCCACTGCCTCGCTGAGCCCATTCTCCGCGTTGTGCTCGTTTACCTCGTCTGCCGCGATCAGGTTTTCCCGCGCCAGCGCCTCCAGGATCTCGTAGCGGTCCCGCGCGCGAGTCTGCCGCTGCAGATCCTCGAAGTCGTCGGACGGGTACAGGTCGAGTCGCTCTCGCAGATCCAGGTCGGAGCCCTGCCAGTAGCCGTGCAGCGTCGGCAGGTCGTGCGATCCCGACGTGCACAGGGCATAGCGCGGATAGTCCATCGGCGGCTTCATCGTGCCCCGCTGCCAGTCTTTCTCGAAGTAAAGGATTCGAAACGAGAGGATCCTGTTGACATATAGCGCGTGGCGAACGTCGTTCGGGACGGTGCCCAGGTCTTCGCCGATGACGAGACAACTATTGCGCTGGCTTTCCAGCGCGAGGATCCCCAGCAGGTCCATGAATGGGTAGGAGACGTAGGTTCCCGCGTCGGCCTGGCAGCCCGGCGGCACCCAGTATAGACGCATCAATCCCATGATATGGTCGATACGCAATGCGCCCGCGTGCCGCATATTGGCGCGTAATGTGAGAATGAACGATCGATAAGCCCGATCGGCAAGCGCTGCGGGTTGCGGGGGCGGCAGCTCCCAGTTCTGTCCTTTTAAATTGAAATCATCGGGCGGCGCGCCGGTGCCGATATTCTGCGCGTAATCGGATTGTTCGGCCCAGCACTGCGCCGAAGATTTTTCGACGCCGACCGCCAGATCGCGGTAAATGCCGATAAACATGCCGTGGCTTTTACAGCTTTGCTGGACTGCGGACAGCTGCAGCTCGGCGTTCCACTGCAGGTACTGGTGAAACTCGATTTCGTCGCGATGCCGCTCGGCCCAGGCGACAACCGCTGCCGAGTCTGGATCCTGGTAGGTCTCCGGCCATTTATGCCAGCCGTCGATGGCGGGGTCCTGCCGGTAAAAGAATGCCTGCAGCGCCTCGAACAGCGAGAACTTGAACAAAGCGTCTCCACCGTCCTGCCGGAAGCGGTCGAATGCCTCGATCCGCGCCGCATCGGCATCTTGCCTGAATCCCCGGTAAAGCATTTTGAGCAACTCCAGCTTGAGCGCCCAGACGCGGCGATAATCGATCAACTCGAGTTCTCGCAACGCCCCGAGGGTCGACTGGAATGCGCTGTCGTTTACCCGTCTTTGCGCTTCCCGGTTGTGGCCGAACTCGTCGATCGCCTCGATATCGAGGTAAACGGGATTGACGAAGTCACGGCTCGACGGGCTGTAGGGGCTCGCGTTTTCGGGCAGGTGCGGATACAGCGCGTGCAGCGGGTTCAGGCCGAGCACGTCGATGCCGAGCGGGGCAAGGATTTCGACCACGGCATGCAGGTCGGTAAAATCTCCGATCCCCCAGTTGCGGCGCGAACGCAGCGAAAACAGCTGCAGGCTTACGCCCCAGGCTTTGCCGCCCTGGACGAGCTCGGGCGGCTGGTAGCAGGTTTGCGGTGCGACGATGACGGTGCTATGCGCCTCGCCGCCGTCAGCGGTTACCAGGACCAGATGGTGATATCCAGGGTCCGCCAGGTCCGGCAGCGTAACCTCGAAGCGCAGCATGCTCGCGCCGTCGACCTCCGCTGCGCCGATCGCATCCCGCGCATCGATTTCCCATTGCCCCCGGTGCTGTCGACCGGATTCCTCGTGCAGCTGCCAGCTTATCGGCCCGTCGATCTGACTCGCGTCAAGATTCAGGGTAACGCGTATCGGCAACTCGCCCTGCCGCTGGACGACCGCCGCGGCGACGGCCCGGCGCCAGCTTCGGGATTCCAGTTCGCCGAGACCGCGATGGATATCGTCGTCGTCGTCGATCGGCAACTGCAGCGCCGCGAGCAGCGATCTCTTGACGTCGACACCGGGCTCGTGACGCTGGCCGCGGATATCGTGGTATTCGAGCACGATGCCGCAGCGGTCGCAGAGCCTGTCGAGTGCAGCATGGTCGGTAATCGGCACCGGGATACTAACCCGCTTTCGCAACCGGCAGACGGTTACCGCTGCCGGGGGCCGGGGTTGTCACCGGGTGCTGCGAGTTTCGCGGTGCAGGCGGAGTCACATCAACAGCTCGAACAGCTGCACCGAGCGCGGCTCGATTGCCACGCGACCCTTTGCGGTCATCGCCGGATCACTTTCCGCGGTGGTGAGCAGGCACTGCCAGTGAAAATCGCTCGGTGGCAATACGAATTCCACGGGCGTCGGGTCGGCGTTAAAAACGATCAGCAGCGCCGCTTCCTTGCTGTTATCGAAACGCGGATCGCGGGCAGGCATGATTTCCCCCGCCAGCAGCATCGCAAGAAAATTGTGGCGCTCGTCGTGCCAGTCGGCGTCGCGCATGCTTGCCCCGTCGGCGCGCAGCCACTGGATATCGCTGAAACCGTTCGATTCGATGCGCTGTTTGCCATGCACGAAGAGATCGCGCCTGAGCAGCGGGTATTTGTTTCTGAGACGAATCAACTTGCGCACGAAATCGACCATGTCCGATTCCCGCGCCTGCGCGGACCAGTCCAGCCAGGTAATCGCGTTATCCTGGCAATAGGCGTTGTTGTTGCCGAGCTGGCTGCGCCCGAACTCGTCGCCACCGAGCAGCATCGGGGTGCCCTGGGCGAGAAACAGGGTCGCCAGCAGGTTGCGGCGCTGGCGCCGCCGCAGCCGCTCGATCACGGGATCGTCGCTCGGGCCCTCGACGCCGCAGTTGTCGCTGAAATTCGCATGGTGGCCATCGTTGTTGTTTTCGCCGTTGGCCTCGTTATGACGTTCGTTGTAGCTGACCAGGTCGGCGAGCGTGAATCCGTCGTGGCTGGTGACGAGGTTGATGCTCGCCGATGGGCGTCGCCCGTTATGCTCGAACAGGTCGCTGGAACCGTGCAGGCTACGCGCGAGTTCGGGCAGGAATCCGGCCTCGCCGCGCCAGTAGCGGCGCAGGCAGTCGCGGAAGCGGTCGTTCCACTCCGACCATCCCGGCGGGAAGCCGCCGAGTTGATAACCCCCGGGGCCGATATCCCAGGGTTCGGCGATGAGCTTCACCTGCGATAGCACGGAATCCTCGCGGATCGCCCTGAAAAACGCACCGTCGCCATCGAAGCCGTGCGCCTCGCGGCCGAGACTGGCCGCGAGGTCGAAGCGGAAACCGTCGACATGCATGTCGACCACCCAGTGTCGCAGGCTGTCGATGATCATTTGCAGAACCCGCGGATGATTGACGTTGAGCGTATTTCCGCAACCGCTGTCGTTGACGTAGAAGCGCTGGTCCTGGTGCTCGAGCCGGTAGTAGCTGAGGTTGTCGATGCCGCGGAAACCGAGTGTCGGTCCCGACTGGTCGCCTTCTGCGGTATGGTTGTAGACGACGTCGAGAATGACCTCGATGCCGGCCTCGTGCAGGCGCCGCACATGGCCTTGAACTCGTTGCGGTCGGCGCCGGACAGGTAGCGGGATTCGACCGCGAAATAGCCGATGCTGTTATATCCCCAGTAGTTCACGAGATTTTTCCTGACAAGGAAGTGATCGTCGACAAAAGCCTGCACCGGTTGCAGTTCCAGCGTGGTAATCCCGAGCGATTGCAGGTAGGAGATCGCGCTATCCGAGGCCAGCCCCGCAAAGCTGCCGCGCTGTTCCTCGGCGATGGCTGCGTTCAGCATCGTAAATCCGCGAACGTGGGCTTCGTAGATCACGGTACAGGCCCAGGGCACCCGCGGACGGGGATCGCTGCCCCAGTCGAAAGTCTCGTCGACGACCACGGACCTGGGGACGAAGCGGGCGCTGTCGGTATCGCTGAAACTCAGGTCCTGCTGGTCGTCGTCGACATCGAACCCATAGACCGAATCGTCCCAGGTCAGCTTGCCGCTGAGCTGCCTGGCGTAGGGATCGAGCAATAGCTTGTGCGGATTGAAGCGGTGGCCCTTTTCCGGGTCATAGGGGCCGTAGACGCGATAACCGTAAACCGTGCCCGGTCCGCAATTCGGCAGGTAGACATGCCAGACATCGCCGCTGGCCTCGAGCACGACGCGCTCCAGTTCGGCGCCGTTAGCGGCGTCGAACAGGCATAGTTCTACTTTATCCGCATGCGCCGAGAACAGCGCGAAATTTACCCCGTGGCCGTCCCAGCTGGCGCCGAGCGGCCGTGGTGTTCCGGGCAGCCTGGCGTGGCTCATGGCTGGTAGTCGGCACCCGCGCCAGAGGTTACCGGCTCGAGCCGCCAGATGTCCCGGTTGTATTCGCGGATGGTGCGATCGGACGAGAAGCGGCCGCTCGCCGCGGTATTGAGAATGCTCATCTCGGTCCAGCGCTCGCGGTCGCGGAAACTGGTGGCCACCCGCCGCTGCGCGGCGACGAAACTGGCGAAATCGGCGGCCGTCATCCAGGCGTCATGCGGGCTAAGTATGCTGTCGATGATCGGATCGAAGATGCCGGGTTCCGACTGGTTGAACTGCCCGCTCTGCAGTACCTCCATAACCTCGCGCAGGTCGTCGTCGGCGGCGACGATCGCTTTCGGATCGTATTGCCTGCGCATTTGCACGACTTCTTCGGCGGTCATCCCGCAGAGAAAAAAATTGTCGGCACCGACGGCGTCGCGGATTTCGATATTGGCGCCGTCGAGAGTACCGATGGTGAGCGCACCGTTGATCATGAACTTCATGTTGCCGGTGCCTGAGGCCTCCTTGCCCGCGGTCGATATCTGCTCGGAAAGATCGCAGCCCGGGCAGATGGTCTCCATCGTGCTGACGTTGTAATTGGGCAGGAAAACGAGCCGCAACAGGCCCCGGGTGCGGGGGTCCGAGTCGACCACGCGGGCAACACTATTGATCAGCTTGATCGTGAGCTTGGCCATGAAGTAACCGGGCGCCGCCTTGCCGCCGATCAGTACGCAGCGCGGGGTCCAGTCGGCGGTATCGCCGCGGTGGATTCTCTGCAGCAAATGAATGACGTGCAGGACGTTGAGCAGTTGACGCTTGTATTCGTGCATGCGCTTGACCTGTACGTCGAAAATCGCATCCGCGTAGAGCTCGATCCCGCAGCCCTGCCGTACCAGTTCGATAATTCTGTGCTTGTTGGCCTGTTTCACCGAGTGCCAGGACTCGCGAAAGGCGGCGTCGCGCGCGAGAGGGGCCAGCTTGCCGAGCTCGTCGAGGTCGGTAACCCAGCCGTCGCCGATACTCGCCGTAATCAGTTTTGACAGCCCGGGGTTACAGGCCCTGAGCCAGCGGCGCTGCGTGACGCCGTTGGTCTTGTTATTCATCCGCGTCGGCCAGAGTTCGTGAAAATCGCGGAACAGGCCTTCTTTCAGCAAGCGCGAATGAAGCTCGGCGACGCCGTTGACCGAGTAACTGCCGACGATGGCGAGGTGCGCCATGCGCACCATCGGTTCGGCTCCGTCTTCGATGATCGCCATGCGCTCGCGCCGTTTCACGTCGCCCGGCCAGCGCGCCGCGATTTCCGCAACGAAGCGATTGTTGATCTCGCCGATGATTTCCAGCACCCGTGGCAACAGCTGACCGAACAGCCTCACCGGCCAGCGCTCGAGCGCCTCCGGCAGCAGCGTATGGTTGGTATAGGCCATGCAGTTGCCGGTGATTTTCCAGGCGTCGTCCCACTCGAGGCCGTGCACGTCGATCAGCAGGCGCATCAACTCGGCCACCGCGATGCTGGGATGCGTATCGTTCAATTGGAAGCAGTGTTTCTCGGCAAACTGGTCGAAGTTCTCGCCGTGACGGTTTACCCATTGCCGAAACACGTCCTTGAGGCTGGCCGACGCGAGAAAGAACTGTTGCCGCAGCCGCAGTTCCTTGCCGTTTTCGCTGGCGTCGTTGGGATACAGCACCATCGTGATGTTCTCCGCCGCGGTCCTGGCGGCGACCGCCTCGGTATAGCTGCCGGCGTTGAACTCGTCGAGATCCAGTTCGTCGGTGGCCAGGGCCGACCAGAGTCTCAGCGTGTTGACCGTACCGTTGCGGTAACCGGGCACCGGGATATCGAATGGAACCGCCAGCACGTCGTGGGTATCGACCCAGCGCGCGTGGCTGCGGCCGTTCTCGTCGAGATAGCGTTCCACGCGTCCGCCGAAGTGGATACGCTGTTCGTACTCGGAGCGCTCGATTTCCCACGGATGACCGCCGCGCAGCCACGGATCGGGTTCCTCGACCTGGTAGCCGTCGACGATTTTCTGGCGAAACATGCCGTACTGGTAGCGGATGCCGTAACCGATGACGGGCAGGCCCAGCGTCGCGCAGCTATCGAGAAAACAGGCCGCCAGCCGTCCAAGCCCGCCGTTGCCGAGACCGGCGTCGTGTTCCTGTTCGATCAACTCTTCCTCGTCGAGGCCCAGCTGTTCGAGCGCGGTTTCGAGTTCTGCGTCGAGATCGAGGTTCATCGCGGCGTTGCGCAGGCTGCGTCCGAGCAGGTATTCCATCGACAGATAACAGACCCGTCGACTCTCGTAATGTTCATAGCTGTGCCGGGTGTTGTTGATGCCCTCCATCAGCCGGTCGCGCAGCGTCATGGCGAGCGCCAGGAATTCGTAATGCGGCGTACGCTGGTAGTGGTCACGCCCGAGCGTGTGATTGAAATAGTGGCGAAAGTCGCGCATCAGGCTCGCGCTGTCATGTCCGGGCGGTGCCAGCGCCGCGATTCTGGATTTATTGTGCATATTCATTGCGGGTAAGCAGGTAATCGTTTTCTGTTATTCGATAGTCATGATTAAAGTCGCCAACGGCGGCAAGGTCAAATTTAGCGAGTGATCGCGGCCATGGGCGGGGATCTCGTCGGAGCCGATCTCGCCGAGATTGCCGACGCCGCTGCCGCCGTAGACGCTCGCGTCGCTGTTGATGCGCTCGCGGTAGCGGCCGGCGCGCGGCACGCCGATGCGATAGTCGCGACGCACCACCGGCGTCATATTGCAGACCGCAACCACCAGGTCGGCCTGGCTCGCGCCGCGGCGTATGAACGCAATCACGCCCTGCAGGTTGTCGCTGCAGTCGATCCATTCGAAGCCGGCGGCGCTGAAGTCCAGCTGATACAACGCGGCGGTGTCGCGGTAGAAATGGTTCAGGTCCCGGACCAGCTGCTGGACACCGGCGTGCGCGGGCTGGTCGAGCAGGTGCCAGTCGAGCGAAACGTCGTGGTTCCATTCGCGCCGTTGCGCGAATTCGCCGCCCATGAACAGCAGCTTCTTGCCGGGGTGCGCGTACATGAACGCGAAGTAGAGGCGCAGGTTGGCGAACGCCTGCCAGTCGTCCCCGGGCATGCGCCTGATCAGCGAGCCCTTGCCGTGCACGACCTCGTCGTGCGACAGCGGCAGGATGAAGTTCTCGCTGAACGCATAGAGCAGACCGAAGGTCAGCTTGTCGTGGTGGTAGCGCCGATGTATCGGATCCTCGCTGAAATAGCCCAGGCTGTCGTGCATCCAGCCCATGTTCCACTTGTAACTGAAGCCGAGGCCGCCCCTGTAGACCGGGTGCGAAACGCCTGGCCATGCGGTCGATTCCTCGGCGATGGTGACCGCGCCGCTGGCGTGCACCTGCTCGTTCATCAATCGCAGGAACTCGACCGCTTCGAGATTTTCGTTGCCGCCATATCGATTGGGCACCCACTCGCCGGGCTTGCGCGAGTAGTCCAGGTACAGCATCGAGGCCACGGCATCGACGCGCAACGCGTCGATGTGGTATTCCTCGACCCAGAACAGCGCGTTCGCGACCAGGTAATTGACGACCTCGGGGCGATTGAAATTGAAGATCAGCGTGCCCCAGTCGGGGTGCGCGCCCTGGCGCGGGTCGGCGTGCTCGTAGAGGTGGGTGCCGTCGAAACGCGCCAGGCCGAATTCGTCGCGCGGAAAATGTGCCGGGACCCAGTCCATGATGACGCCGATGCCCTGCCGGTGGCAGCAGTCGACCAGGAACTTGAAATCCTGTGGGTTGCCGAAGCGGCTGGTCGGCGCGAACAGCCCGATCGGCTGGTAACCCCAGGAACCGTCGAAGGGGTGTTCGCTGACCGGCAGCAGCTCGATATGCGTATAGCCCATCTGTCCGACGTAGGAGACGAGGCTTGCAGCGAGTTCGCGATAGCCGAACATGCGGTTATCCGCGGCGTGCCGGCGCCACGAACCGAGGTGCACCTCGTAAATCGACATAGGCTGGTCGAGCGTGCTGCTGCCGCGCCGCGTTTCCATCCAGTCGCTGTCCTGCCAGCGGTAATCGTCCGCGTACACGATGGACGCGTTGCCCGGAGCCGGTTCCATGTGGCGCGCGAATGGATCGGCCTTCTGCGGCAACAGCCTGCCGCGGGCGTCGAGGATTTCGTACTTGTAGTAATCGCCATGGCCGAGGCCCGGAATGAAGATATCCCAGACGCCACCGGTGGGGTGCAGTCGCATCGGGTGGCGGCGTCCGTCCCAGCCGTTGAACAATCCGATGACGCTGACCCGGCTCGCGTTCGGCGCCCAGACCGCGAAATGCACGCCCAGGACGCCATCGATTTCGATGATATGCGCGCCGAGCTTGTCGGCCAGATTGCGCAGCTTGCCCTCGCGCATCAGGTGACGATCGAGGTCGCCGAACGGCGAGGCGAAGCGATACGGGTCTTCGATGACACGGCTGTTACCGTTTTCGTGCAGGCGCAGCCGATAAAAGACGGCGGGTAGCGGCAGGCGCGCTTCGAACAGCCCGTCGCGGTGCACCGGTTTCATCTGTATCAGCAATTCGCCGTCTGCGTCGACGAGATCGACGCGCTGGGCCTGCGGTTGCCAGCTGCGCACCGTCCAGTACTTGATCGCGCTGTGCGGCCCGAGGACCTTGAACGGGTCGCCGTGACGCCCCTGCGCAATGGCTTCGAAACCGGATTCCAGGGATGTCATCGCTGCGGTAATCTACGATTGCCGGTAAAGATGCTGCAGGTAGGCATCGATGCTGTCGGCCCAGTCGAATCTCGCCGCCGCCGCCGCTTCGCGCATGGTTTGCCACTTGCTCGATTTCTTGTCGAACTGGTCGATGGCGCGCCGCAGCGTCGCCACCAGCGCGTCGGCCTGCTCGGTCAGGTTGTTACCGCCGAAGACAAACCCGGTACGGTTGTCCCTGACGGTATCACGCAGCCCGCCGACGTTGTGCACCAGGCAGGGCTGACCGGCGCGTAGCGCCAGCATCTGGCTGATACCGCAGGGTTCGAACGAACTCGGCATGAAAAACAGGTCTCCCTGGCGGTAAAAGGCGTCACCGAGCTCGTCCGAGTAGCCGCGCAGGTAGACGAAATTGCGCTCGGCCGCCATGGTCGCGCCGAGGAATTGCTCGCATGCGGGATCGCCGGTGCCTACCATCAGCAGCATGCCCCTGTCGCCGAGCGCTTCCAGCGCCAGGTGCAGCGCGGGCCGCCCGGAAGTCGTCGGCTGGCGCATCAGGCCAATTTTCTGATCGGTGATACGACCTACGCTGGTCAGCAGCATATGCGGACGCTCGTCGCTCAGCCGTGCCAGCGCGTGATGGGCGAGGAAAAGGGTGCTGGCGAGGACAGGGCTGCCGCTGGCCCAGAACAGAACAAGCTCCCGCATGCGCCGCAATAGCGCAGGCCAGTCGGGCAATGCCGGGTTCGGCTGCGCCGGATATTCGCAACCGTTGAGAATGCCGAACAGGCGCTTCTCGTCGCGGGCGGCACGCAGGTCCTGCTCGAGGCCCTCGCCGCCATGGATGCCATTCTCGGAATCTCCCGGAGACAGGATTTCCTCGGCATAACTCGGCGATACCGTGTGCACCGCGTCGGCGAGACGAATCGCACTGGCCATCGGGTTGACGCAGTCGGACCAGCGCGGATCCGCCAGCTGCCTACGCACGTAGACCAGGTCCGGATACCACGCCTCGAGCGACGACGCATCGTTGGCGAAGGGTCGAATGCCCTGCACCGCCAGGTTATGGATGCTGTATACGCAACGCAGCTTCCGCAGCGATGCGCAGCCGGGATCGTAACGACGCAGGATCAGCAGGAAGGCGGCATGCCAGTCGTGCAGGTGCAGCACGTCGGGATCGGCGAAGCTGCCGCTCTCGATCGCCACCGCCACGGCGCGACAAAACAGCGCGAACTTGCCCGCGTCGGTGCGGAAGGGCTGCCCGGGCGGGTCGTCGCAATAAATGCGGCCGGCACCGCAGCTGCTGAACAGCGGGTGATCGATCACGTAATGTCTGACCTTGTCGCCGCCGACCTCGTCAAGCCGGTAAAGCACCGGCGCCTCGATCTGGCCGCCAAACCTGACCCTGAGCGTTTGCAGCTGCCTGGCGCCGGGCAGGCGGGCAAAAACCCCGTAGGCCGGCGTGATCACCGAAACCCTGCAGCTGCGCCGCGCCAGCGCCGTCGGAACGTCGCGCACGACGTCGCCGATACCGCCGACCTTGCCGCCTGGCAGGGCCCCGTTTTCCGCCGCGACCATCAGGATATGGATCATCAGGTCACCACGTCGGGACTGCCGCGGCCGG
>JAOTTY010000297.1 GCA_029864185.1 Gammaproteobacteria bacterium | reverse complement strand
ACGTCGCTTCCAGGGACGCATCAAGGATCCGACCAAGCGCTGGAAACTTAGCCCGATGGACCTCGAATCGCGCAACAAGTGGCTCGAGTATTCGAAGGCCAAGGACCAGATGTTCGCCTATACTGATATCAAGCAGGCGCCGTGGTACGTGGTCAACGCCGATGTCAAGAAACACGCGCGGCTGAACTGTATCAAGCACCTGCTGAGTATGATTCCCTACGAGGACCTGACCCCGGCACCGATCGAGCTCGAACCGCGTAAAACTGCTGGCGGCTATATCCGACCGCCGATGGAAGACCAGACTTTCGTGCCCGAGCATCATTAACCGAACGGACTAACCTGACAAACATGGCTACCACCCCCGGTATCAAGGACACCCTGACGGTCGTCTCCGACGACGCGGCAGCACCGTCCGAAGTCACAACGGAAATAACCGCAGTAGCGCAAGAGACCGACTATTCGGACCTGGACGCGCCCGAACTCTACCTCAATCGCGAGCTCACCTGGCTCGAGTTCAACCGCCGTGTGCTGCACGAAGCGCAGGACGAAAGCAATCCCCTGCTGGAGCGCCTCAAGTTCGTCGGCATCGTCAGTTCCAACCTCGACGAGTTTTTCATGAAACGCATCGGCGGCCTGAAACAGCAGGTCGGCGCCGGCGTCATGGATTACAGCGTCGACGGTCGCCTGCCCGCGCAGCAGATCGAGGAATGCTACGTTAAGGTTCGCGAACTCGAGGAAGAAAAATCCGAACTGGTGCCGCGGCTGATCGCGGGGCTTGCCGAGAGCGGCATACATATCACGCCCTATGATTCGCTCGAAGGTGCCGATCGGGAATTTATCCGCAGCTACTATTTCGACAACATCTATCCGCTGGTGACGCCGCAGGGGGTCGACCCGGCGCACCCGTTTCCGTTTATTTCCAACCTGTCGCTGAACCTGCTGATCACGCTGCGTCACAGCGACAGCGAGGAGGAGCTGCGCGCGCGCGTCAAGGTGCCGGTCGGCCTCGGCATTCCGCGCTTTCTGCAGGTGCCGAATACCTATACCTTCGTGCCGCTGGAAAGCGTCATGGCGAAAAACCTCGATGTCCTGTTCCCGAACATGGAAATCGTCGCCTGCGAAACTTTTTACGTGACGCGCAACGCCAATACCGCGCGCGACGAGGACGAGGCCGACGACCTGCTCGCGATCATCGAGTCCGAGGTCCGCCACCGCCGTTTCGCCAGGATCGTGCGCGTCGTCGTGCAGCACGACATGGACGTAACCCGCCGCGGCATGCTCGCGGCCGAACTCGGGCTGGACCCCGCCGACGTTTTCGAAAAGAGAGGACTGCTGGCAACCCGCGACCTGCTGAGCCTTTGCGGGCTGGAAATCCCGGCGCTACGCGATCCGCCGCACCACCCGATCGATCATCCCAAGCTCGCGCATATGCCCAACATTTTTCACGCGGTGCGCGACATCGGCTCGATCCTGCTGCATCACCCATACGAATCGTTTTCGACCTCGGTCGAACGACTGCTGCGCGAGGCCAGCCGCGACCCGAAGGTGCGCGCGATCAAGATGACGCTGTACCGCACCTCGGGCGAGACCAAGGTCATCGACTACCTGGTCGACGCGGCGCAAAATGGTAAACAGGTCGCGGTGGTGGTGGAACTGAAGGCGCGCTTCGACGAGGCCGCCAATATCCGCTGGTCGAGCCGGCTGGAGGAGGCCGGTATCCACGTGACCTACGGCGTGATGGACCTCAAAACCCACTGCAAGGTCATTCTCGTGGTACGCAACGACTACAGCGGTCTGCGCCGTTATGTGCATATCGGCACCGGCAATTATCACGCCGGCAACGCGCGGCTCTATACCGATCTCGGCCTGCTGACCAGCGACCCCGACATCGGCAGCGATATCACCGAGTTGTTCAACTACCTGACCACCGGGTTCACGCCGAAGCGCAATTACCGCAAGATCCTGCCCGCACCGAAGCTGCTGAAGCGCGCGCTGCTCGACAAGATACAGCGCGAGGTCGACCAGCACAGCGGTGATTCGAACGGCCACATCCAGCTCAAGATCAACGCGCTCGAGGACAAGGATATCGTGCGCGCGCTGTACCAGGCCTCGCAGGCCGGGGTTACGGTGGACCTGATCGTGCGTGACACCTGCCGCCTGCGCCCCGGCGTTCCCGGTCTGTCGGACAATATCCGCGTGTTCAGCGTAATCGGCCGTTTTCTGGAGCACAGCCGCATTTATTACTTCAAGAACGCCGGCAATCCCGAGTACTACATCGGCTCCGCGGACACGATGATGCGCAACCTGGAGCACCGCGTCGAGGTACTGGCGCCGGTGGAAGACCCCGAACTGCAGGCACGGTTGCGCAATATCATCGACACGCAGTTGTCGGACCAATACGATATCTGGCAGATGCAGGGCGACGGTTCCTACATCCAGCTCAAGGGCAAGAGCGAATCCGGCGAAGGCAGCCAGCAGGCGCTGATACGCGAAGCGCAGGACCGCATGCGCGAGGCCAACCGGCTCAAGCGGCGCAAACCCGAGGGCCTGCGCCACCGTAATATTCACCTGCGCTCGAACTGAGCGGCCTCCCCCTTCGACGGCCTACTTGCGCACTACCTCCCCGGTGTTTCTGGGATAGTCGAAGTATTCGACATCGGTATTGTCGCGGGTCCAGTCGCGCCATTGCGCAATATCGCTAACCAGTCTGACCAGCCCACAGGTGGGCACGTTGTCGATATGAAAATCGTAATCGATCGAATTGGCGAAATAAGTGATATCCGGGTTATGGAACACCAGCATCAGCGCACGCAGCTGATCGTCCTGCGCACAGATCAGGTCTTCGATCGACGTAATACCCGAGAAGTAAAGGTCCGGTTCGATGACGATATCGTCGGGCGGGTATCCGCAGGCTTCGCAGAACAGCTGAGCGGTGTTGAGGGCGCGCAACGCGGGGCTCGACAGCACCCGTTCCAGCTGCTCGCCGCGTGCGGCGAAACGCTGCCCCATCTGCGGCGCGTTTTTCAGCCCGCGCCCGCTCAACGGGCGCTGCTTGTCGCTAAGCCTACTGTCGTCCCAGCTCGACTTGGCGTGGCGTAACAGGTAAATACTTTTCATGATAAACGTCGTATCGGCCCCTGCGCCGAACAGGCTACTCGTAAATCTGTTGAATGTAAATCTGCACCGGATTACCTTCGAATATACCGAAGCTGGCGCGGGCGCCCGGGTCATTGTCGAATACCCCATCGGCATCCCAGTCATAGCGCAACCACAGGTGCGCCGCCGAGGCCAGATCGACGGACGCATCGACGTATCCCTCGTTGCCGGCGCCCGGTGCGGAAAACGACAGGTCGATATCGCCCGCGGCAGCCGGGCTCGAGACAACCGTCGGCGTCGACAATCCGGCCGGCGTTGCGCTATACGTCAAATCGGCGTCGACAATCGTGGTACAGCTGTCGCCGAGGCTCTTCTGCCAGAAGCCCATATCCAGGTACTCCACGAAAACCGGCATCAGCAACGGGTTCAACTCCGAACCGAAAATATTGTCCATGCGCAACCGCCCAAATCGGTTGGTGTTGCCGTCAGGATCGATCAGGATGCTGCCGGCGGGATAGACGGTCGTGGCTTCCCCGTCGGTTACCGCGCTGATTTCGGGCTGGATATCCCCGGTAAACTGATCCACCTCGCTGTTGGCAAACTTGCTGAACGTGACCGGGGCATCGGGGCCATAACGAAAGGTATCCGGCCCGAAGGTATAATCGACGCTGCCGTCGTTGTTGACGACGAAAGTCATCGGGGCCGCGGTATAGCTGACCAGCAGCGGGTTCGAGTCGCTACCGAGGGTGGTCGTATCCTGGCCGACATCGGCGCTGACGCTGCCGCCGCCAAGCTTGGCGAATGTATCGCGATACTGCGCCGTGGTGTCACCGAGCAGGTTTTTGGCGGTAACGGTAAAGATGGGTGCGGTAGCGTAGGTAAAATCCTGCCCGATATAGGTAAAGGCAACACAGCCCTCGCCGAGCAATCCGTTCGCGGCCCCGGGATGCGTCACGTCGAAAGAAGCCGGTATAAAACGTCCGATGACGATATCATCGCCGACGATATCGGCGCTGGGTTCGCCCAGAAAATCGAGCGCCGACGACAGCAGCGTAAAACTGCCGACCTCGGTGTATTGCAGATCGACGACGTTGAAAACGCCGCCGCCGAACTCGGCAAGCAATATGCTGCCGTTGTTGAGTACGCCGGGCACGCCCGGATCTGGCGTATAGCTTGCCGCCGCGCTCGAGACCTGCAGCGTCGTATCCCAGGCATAACTGGGAGCGACCGCATTATTGGCATAGGTTCCGCTGTCGAGCACGCCATCGTTGTCGCCATCGTCGGCAGCGTCCCACAGCACGGCGGCAACGGTGGCTTCGAAGCCGCCGCCGGCCACGGTGAAAATCGGATCCGTGGGCGCGCTACCGCCCGGATTTGCGGTCGCTCCGGCCATGATACCGGTTACGGCGATGCCGAACGGCCGGACCGTCAGGACATTGCTGACGCCGACAATCGATCCGGCGCTATGCACGTTGCTGTTG
>JAOTTY010000296.1 GCA_029864185.1 Gammaproteobacteria bacterium | reverse complement strand
GCAGCCCATCGCCTCGATCGCATTGCGCAGGCCTTTTTCGTAGAACTCGTAATCTGCGGCCTTTTGTTCGCGGCCATGCTCCAGCAACAGGCGCAACGCCTCGTGGAAAGAGGCGACCGCGTAACCCGAATGGGTTCGGTGATAGGCAGCGGTCTCCACGTCCTTGCCGTCGGCGATACACCAGTGACGCGCCTCGAGAATCGGGTGATGCACGTAGGTGTAACAGCCGCGCTTCCTGAGCAGGTCGATCACCCTGTCATTGAAGCTGACCGGCGCGTAGGTCAGCGGCAGGCCGAGAATACCTTTTTGCGGACACGAGGCCCAACTGGTCACCGCGGGGTAATCGTCGATATTGAAGTAGGCGATACCCAGGCTCGAAACCGCGTCGACGATACCCATGGCGCCGTGCCTGGCGCAGGCGTCGTTGAAACCCTGGATATCGTTGATGCGGCCGCTGCCGGTCTCGAAGTGCGCCATGAAGGCCCACATCGGTTTGTGTTCGGCAAGCGCGGCCTCGATGATCTCGCCGGTCACGGACTCGCCGTGCGGTACTTTGATCGTGACCACGTTGGCCGGGCGCGGATCCAACGGATCCCCGGCGAGTTCTTCGACGGTAGATGCCTTGAGTCGGATATTGAAATCGTCGATGCCGCTGAAGGTGCCGTTGACGAAGCTGACCACGGTATCGCCAGGCAGGATTGGCGAGAACACGCAATCGAGCCCGTCCCAGCCGGTTCCACAGACACCGAAGGTGTAAGCGTTACCGGTGCCGAATACTTCACGTAGCATGAACTTGGCTTCTTTCATGCCGCGCACGACGTCCGCCTGCATGTGGTCGGCAACGCCGGCGGCGGCAAAGCGCTCGAGCACGCGGGGGTCGGTATTACCCGGACCCGGGCCGGCGGCCAGCGTGTCCGGAATTTCAAGTTGTGGGAACACTGCAAAATCCTCTTCGGTTGTGTGGTTCAGGTTTGCCTGTCGAGACATGTGATTAAACTCCGTTCTAAGGTTATCGGGGCATTGCCACGCATCCCGCGCGCGCGACAATGCCGTCTTCATTCGCTTTGGCGCCGCTGATGCCGATTGCACCAACGATTTCGCCGTCGTATTCGAGCGGCTCGCCGCCTTCCAGCGGCATTATTCCGGGCATTTCCAGGTAGCCTGGCTGACCGTTGTTGACGCGGTCGGCGAACACGCTGGTGGGGCGCCGGAACAACACGGCCGCCCTGGCCTTCTTGATCGCGACATCGATGCTGCCGAGTTGCGCCCTGCTGCGTTGCAGGTACATCAGGTGGCCGCCGTCGTCGACGATCGCGATGACCACGTCCCAGCCGTTCGCGTCAGCCTCCCGCTGCGCCGCGGCGGCGACTGCCTTTGCGGTTTCGAGGTCGATTACGTTTTTCTGTTCCATTTCAGCTCCGCTCAGGGTAAGGATCAATCCCGGTTGACGGGTATGCGCCCGCCGAGCTCGCGCGTGATTTCGGTGGCGGTCTGCCGGATCGAGTTGCCGAGCTCGCCGAGGCGACTGTCGACGATACGCGCCTTTGGACCGGACAGCGAAATCGCCGCCAGCGCCTGGCCGTTTTCATCGAAGATCGGCGCGGCCACGCAGCGCAGTCCGACCGCGTGTTCCTCGTCGTCGAGGGCGTATCCCTGTTGCCGGATCTGCTCTAGCTCGTCGTTCAGCGAGGCCGGGCTGACGATGGTGTGATCGGTGTAGCGCGCCAGTCCGCGGCGTTGCAGGATGCGCGCGACGCCCTGCGCGGGCATACTCGCCAGCAGCGCCTTGCCGACCCCGGAGGCATGGACAGGAGAGCGGCTGCCGAGCCTTACGATCATGCGCATCACCTCGCGCGATTCGACCTGACTGATAAAAACCACCTCACCGTCGTCGATGACGCCGAGGTTTACCGTTTCACCGCACTGGTCGACCAGCGCACGCATGTACGGCCTCGCGCTGGCGACGAAATCGCGCCGATGCAGAAAAGCGTTGCCGACGATAAAAGTCTTCAAACCGATAAACCACAACCCCTGCGCTTCGTCCTGCTCGACAAAATCCAGTTCTTCGAAAGTGCTCAGCAGGCGATGCACGGTGGCGGCCGGCATACCCAGCTGGTAGGACAGGTCGGTCAGGTGCATTCCCGTCGGCGATTCGGACAGGCGCTCGAGCAGCGTCAGCGCACGCGTCAGGGATTGGTTTTTGCCATCGCCGGCGCGAGATTTCGAGCCCGGCGGCCGGCCGCGTTTTCTGGCAATATTGGCAACGGTATTGTTCATGGTTTGTAATCTAACAGCATGACGGGGTAAAAACATGCTTGTGAGCGACACACTTATTTTTAAAAATATATTCCAAAATAGATATAGAGCCTTCTCAAATTAAATATAAGTTATTGTTTTATATTAATAAAATACCTTAAATTTTGATTATTACATATATTCTGAAAATTGGAAATAATTTCCATTTTTTAATTTCCGAGATCCTCGAAATCCACGGAGTTGCGCACTGGCGATCTCGGAGACGAACCCATCCGTTCACTGCGATGAGCCTTCCCTCCCGGTATCGTGCCGTAACGGCTTTCACCGGAATGGGTGCATTCGCCGCCGCGTGATCGCGAATGATTATCGTCTGATCCGGATTCTGGAGGCCGTCGCTGAGGAGAGCATTTCCGATAAAGTAAATTTTTCGCATTAATTCCGCAGGTCTGTCATTCTTCGGGTAACGTGACGCCAGTTCAGGAATTTTTCTTACAATTCAACAACACTGGGCCATAATGACGCGTTAATCTTACTGCTGGGGTTACAGAATGCGGATAGCGGTTTATGGCTGTGGAGGCGTGGGCGGTTATTTCGGTGGCCGGCTGGCGCAGATCGGACAGGACGTCACTTTCATCGCGCGCAAGGAGAGCCTCACGGCACTGCGCACCCAGGGCCTCAAGGTCGGCAGCATCGCCGGCGATTTCAGTATCGACAGGATCAAGGTCACCAACAATCCCGCCGACGTAGGCGTCGTCGACTACGTTCTGTGCTGCGTCAAGGCCTGGCAGGTGCCGGCGGCGGCCCGCGCCATGAAACCGATGGTGGGTGAGGAAACGCTGGTGGTGCCGTTACAGAACGGCGTCGAGGCACCGGACCAGCTCGCCGCGGTGCTCGATCCCGCCAACGTACTCGGCGGCCTGTGCGCGATCGTCGCGTTCCAGGCCGCGCCGGGGCATATCAAGCACAGCGGCGGCAACCCGCTGGTTCGATTCGGCCATCTCGATAATCATGCCGACCCGAGGGTCAATACCCTGTCCGAGGTGTTCAACCATTGCAGCGGTGTCAAGTCGAGTATCCCCGAAGATATCGTCGTCGCGATGTGGCAAAAGTTCATGCTGATCACGCCGTGGAGCGGCCTCGGCGCCGTTTCGCGCGCGCCCCTCGGCGTGCTGCTCGAACAGCCCGAAACCCGCGAGCTGTTGACCGAGGCGACCGAGGAAATCTATCGGCTCGGACGCGCTCGCGGGATCGCGCTGCCCGACGACAGCGTCGCAAGGACGATTGCGTTGCTCGAGGGACTGCCTCCCAACTCGACGACATCGATGCAGCGCGACCTGGTGCGCGGCAGGCCATCGGAGCTGGATGCGCAGAATGGCGCCGTCGTGCGCCTGGCGAGCGAGGTCGACCTGGCGACCCCGGTCAACCGGTTTTTCCTTTACGGATTGCGCTCGCTCGAATTACGCGCGCGCGGCGCGCTCAGTTTCAATCGACGCTCATCTTCGCGATGATGCCTTGAATTCCCTGCGCCTTGCGTGCAGCGTGAATTCGGTGTAGCCGTTCGCGACATCCCGACCCTTGAACACCAGGTCCAGCGCGGCCTGGAAAGCGATGCTGCTGTCGAAATCCGGCGCCATATCGCGGTATTCGGGATCGCCCGCGTTCTGACGGTCGACGATTTCGGCCATCTTTTCGAATACCTCGCGCACCTGCGCCGCATCGGTGACGCCGTGATGCAGCCAGTTGGCGATATGCTGGCTCGATATCCGCAGCGTTGCCCGGTCTTCCATCAGGTTGACGTCGGAGATATCCGGCACCTTGGAGCAACCGATACCCTGCTCGATCCAGCGCACCACGTAGCCCAGGATCCCCTGCGCGTTGTTTTCGAGCTCGTGAATCAGTTCGCGCCTGCCGATCTTGCGACCGTCAAGCACCGGGATGGTCAGAATATCGTCGAGACTGGCGCGCACGCAGGTCGCCAGCTGTTGCTGGCGCGCGCCGACGTCTACCTGGTGATAATGTATCGCATGCAGGCAGGCCGCCACCGCCGAAGGCACCCAGGCGGTGCTGGCGCCGGCACGAGGATGCGCGATTTTCTGCTCCATCATCGCGGCCATGTTGTCGGGCGCGGCCCACATTCCCTTGCCGATCTGGCCGTGTCCGGGTAATCCCGTCTCCAGGCCAATGTCGACATTCCAGTCTTCGTAGGCGAGCAGCCAGCGCGACGTCTTGATTTCGTTTTTCGGGATCATCGCGTCGGCTTCCATGCTGGTGTGAATTTCGTCCCCGGTGCGATCGAGAAAGCCCGTGTTGATGAACACCACGCGGTCGCTGGCG
>JAOTTY010000055.1 GCA_029864185.1 Gammaproteobacteria bacterium | reverse complement strand
TCATCCTTTCCGACCCGACCGTCGCACCACACCACCTGAAAATTATCCGCCACGGCGACGACTCGCTGGAAATCGTCAACCTGACCGACGTCAATCCCACCCGCGTCGATCATCAGAAGCTGGCTTCGCTGGTGACCCGGGATCTGCCGGTATGCCTCGAAATCGGCCGCATCGAGGCGCGTATACTACCGCGGAATTTCGCCGTGGCGGCAACCCGACCGCTCGCGGGCAGGGATCGTCGCGGACATTTGTTTGGGCACGCCTCGTGGAGCGTCGCACTGGTGCTGGCCTGCCTGCTGGTCAGCGGGCTCGATTTTTACCTGGGCTCCTACACCAGTTTCAAATGGGGTGACCTGTTCAAGATCGTGTTGCGCGAGACCGTGCTCACCATCGGCGCCTTCGTGCTGGTGCTGGCAGTGCTGGAGCGCCTGCTGGTCAATCGCTGGGAAATCAGGCAACTCGTGACTTCGGTGTGCCTGGTATACCTGTGCCATTACCTCGCCGCGAACGCGGCCGATGGCCTCGATTACCTGTTCTCGGCAAGCTGGCCGACGACGCTGTTTCAGTTTGGCTGGTACCTGGTCGTCATTCCCGCCGCAATCGCGCTTTACCTGGTCAATATTTCTCACCTGAAGCCTGGCAGAAGCGCAATCCTCGCGCTACTGATTTCGAGCCCGATAGCGGTCCCTGCAATCATGCAAAGCCCCGCGCTGTATGCGCTACTCGACGATTTCAGCTCGACCGCCAGGTATCACAATAATCTCAGTCCGTTTAACCTGCATCTCGGGCAAACCGTCACCATCGACAGGTTTATCGCGCAGGCGCAAAATCTCGAGGCGGGCGAATTCGCCGATTGATTCGACCATCTGGCGAGCAACCGGAATATTCCGTGATTTTATAAAGACCTCCGCTTAATACGGTATTTTTACCTCGAATCAGGCTTTATAATTCCCCGGATGTCGGAATACCTGTTACTTTTGATTGGCACCGTGTTCGTCAATAACATCGTGCTGGCGAAATTTCTCGGCCTGTGCCCGTTCATGGGCGTGTCACGCAAGGTCGAGACCGCGATCGGAATGAGCGCTGCCACCACTTTCGTGCTGACCCTGTCCGCGGTGCTGAGTTACCTGATCAACAGCCTCGTGCTGGCGCCACTCGAGCTCGAATACCTGCGCACCATAGCCTTCATCATCGCCATCGCCGCGGTCGTCAATTTCACCGAAATGGTGGTGCACAAGACGAGCCCGCTGCTGTACAACGTGCTCGGAATTTTTCTGCCGCTGATCACGACCAACTGCGCCGTGCTCGGCGTCGCCCTGATCAACGTTCAGGAACAGAACAGTTTCTTCGAGTCGGTAGTTTATGGCTTCGGTGCCGCGCTGGGTTTTTCCCTGGTGCTAATCCTGTTTGCCGCGCTGCGCGAGCGCATCAACGTTGCCGATGTGCCGGCGCCGTTCAGGGGTTCGGCCATCGGCCTGGTAACGGCGGGACTCATGTCGCTGGCATTCATGGGTCTGGGCGGACTGGTCAGGGTCTAGAACATGCTGCTCGCGATTCTGACCATCAGCCTGATGGCCGGCCTGTTCGGCCTGATACTCGGCTATGCCTCGATCCGTTTCAAGGTCGAGGGCAATCCCATAGTCGACCAGATCGACGCATTATTGCCGCAAACCCAGTGCGGCCAATGTACCTACGCCGGCTGCCGGCCCTACGCCGAGGCGATTGCAAACGGCGAGGCACCGATCAATCAGTGCCCACCGGGGGGACAGGCGACGATCGTGGCGCTCGCAGACCTGCTCGACACCGAGGTGCTCGAGCTGAACGCGGAACACGGCGAACATCTCGACGTTCCGCTGGTGGCGGTGATAGACGAACAGACCTGTATCGGTTGCACCCTTTGTATACAGGCCTGCCCGGTGGATGCAATCCTCGGCGCGTCGAAGCACATGCACACGGTTATCGCGGCAGAATGCACCGGCTGCAAGCTTTGCCTGCCGCCCTGCCCGGTCGACTGTATCGACATGGTGCCGGTGCGGCAAACTATCGACGACTGGAAATGGTCTAACCCGCTCGATCATCCACAGCTGGTTCATGATGGTTAACCTACATCATTTTCACGGCGGCCTGGTGCTCGACGGACACAAGTCCGAATCCCTGAGGCGAGGATTATTGCAGGCAAGCCTGCCGCAAAGATTGATACTGCCACTGCGTCAGCATATCGGTGACTACAACAAACCGCTGGTCAAGGTGGGTCAACGCGTATTGAGGGGTGACATTATCGCCGCCAGTTCCTCGTTGATATGCGCCGCGGTGCATGCCTCGACCTCGGGCATCGTCAGCGAGATCGGCCAGTTTCCGGTCGCGCATCCATCGGGGCAGGCGGATAGCTGCATCGTCATCGATGTCGATGGCGATGATAAGGCCGCGATCGCCGATATCGTCGATCCCGAGAACCTGGGGCCGGAGGAACTGATACAACGGATCTCTCGAGCCGGCATCGTCGGCCTCGGCGGGGCGGCGTTTCCCACTTCGCCGAAGCTGTCTCGCGGCAAATCGCACGGCGTCGATACGCTGATCATAAACGGGGTCGAATGCGAGCCCTATATCACCTGCGACGATATGTTGATGCGCAACTACGCCGTCGACGTTATCCGCGGTTGTGGTTACCTGCAGAAAATCCTGGCGCCGCGGAAAACGCTGATTGCGATCGAGGACAACAAGCCCGAGGCAATAAGCGCAATGTTGCAGGCGCTCGCCGAACACGCGCTGGAGAACGCCGAAATTGTGCCGGTGCCGACGATTTACCCGGCCGGGGGTGAAAAACAACTAATCCAGATTCTTACCGGCCAGGAAGTACCGTACGGTAAACTAGCCTTCGATATCGGCCTGCTATGCCAGAACGTCGGCACCTGCGCTGCCATCACGCGCGCGCTCGAAAGAAACGAACCACTGATCTCGCGCATCGTTACCTGCACCGGCGACAATGTCGTCGAGCCCGGTAACTGGGAGGTACGCCTCGGCACCCCGGTCAGCCATCTACTCGAGCTGGCCGGGGGATTCCGGCACGGCGACGATGCCTATCTCGTCATGGGCGGTCCGATGATGGGGTTCGCACTCTCCGGCGCAAACGTGCCCATCGTCAAGTCGAGCAACTGCATCCTGGTCATGCGCGAAGAAACCATCCCGCATAGCCCAGGTTATCACGACGAATGCATCCGCTGCGGCAAGTGCACCGAGGTTTGCCCGGCGCGATTGCTGCCGCAACAACTCTACTGGCACGCGCGCGCCAGGGCTTACGAGCGCACCCAGGAATACCACCTGTTCGACTGCATCGAATGCGGTTGCTGTTCGGCAGTATGTCCCAGCCAGATTCCGCTGGTACAATACTATCGCGCCGCCAAGGGTGAAATTCGCGCCGCACAAAAAGCACAGTTCAAGTCCGACCGCGCCCGCGCACGTTTCGAGTTCCGCGAGCATCGCCTGCTGTTGAAAAAGCAACAGGACGAGGAACGCCGGCGTCTCAAGCGAGAAGCATTGCAACAGAAACGCAAGCAGGCCGCCGACTCGACAGCAGTTCCGGACCTTGTACAGGCCGCGCTGGAACGGGTCAGGGAACGCAAGAAGGCGGAGCAGGAAGAAACCCGGTGACCAGCGTCATCGTGTCATCGCCTTTCGTTGCCCCGGGCAACAAGTTGAAACGATTGATGCTGCACGTCATTGTCGCGCTGCTGCCCGGTACGGTCGCCTATGCCTGGTTATTCGGGCCCGGGGTTATCGTCAATATTATCCTGGCGATCGTTTTTGCGCTGGTTTTCGAGGGCGCCATTCTGCGGCTACGCGCAAAGCCGGTCATGCCGCACCTTACCGATTTCAGCGCGGTGGTGGCCGCCTGGCTGTTCGCCCTATGCCTGCCGATGCACGCGCCCTGGTGGCTGGTCGGCGTCGGCATGGGTTTCGCGATGATAGCTGGCAAGCACCTTTACGGCGGTCTCGGCTTCAACCCTTTCAACCCGGCAATGGTGGGTTACGTGGTGCTGCTGATTTCGTTTCCGCGGGAAATGACCACCTGGTACCTGCCCCTGTCTCTCAGCGACACAACGCTGAGCCTTGCCGATACGCTTGCCTACAGTTTTGGTGGCGCCGATATCGGCCAGTGGGACGCGCTCAGCACGGCAACCCCGCTGGACCAGATCAGGACCGGGCTCGGGCAAAATATTCCGCTAGATGAAATTCGCCAGTCCCCGCTGTTCGGCGCCTACGGCGGCGCCGGCTGGGAATGGATCGCGCTGTGCTGGTTCGTCGGCGGTATCTACTTGCTGGCGACAGGCACAATCCGCTGGCATATCCCGGTTTCTCTGTTGGCCGGGGTACTTACCCTGTCGCTGATCTTTTATCTGCTGGACCCGCAACACTACGCTGCGCCGCTATTTCACCTGATGTCAGGCGCCGTCGTGATCGGCGCGTTTTTTATCGCCACCGACCCGGTCAGCGCGGCCACCACCGACATGGGTCGGATTTACTACGGTTTAATGATCGGTATGCTGATCTACGTGATCCGTGTCTGGGGCGGCTACCCCGACGGGGTTGCGTTCGCGGTGCTGTTAGCCAACATGTGCGTGCCGCTAATCGATTATTACACGCAGCCTCGCGTCTACGGCGAGCAATGATCGCCATCAGTAGGCGTCAGATCCTGATTTCAGGCCTGTTCCTGTGGCTGTTTGCGGTGGTCGGCACCACGCTGGTCGCGTTGACCGAGTTCGGCACCAGCGACGCTATCGCCGAGAACGAGCGCCGCGTGTTGCTGCGCAATCTCTACGCGCTGCTGCCGCGCGACAGACTCGACAACGATATTGCCACCGACACGCTCGAATTGCCGCCGTCCACTTTGCTTGGTACCGGTCAGACAAGCACGGCGTACCGGGCGCGCCTGCAGGGAGAACCGGTGGCGGTCATTTTCAACAGCGTTGCACCCGATGGTTACAACGGGCGGATTCATTTACTGGTAGGCGTTTACGTCGACGGCAGCCTGGCCGGCGTGCGCGTCGTCAGGCACGCCGAAACGCCTGGCCTCGGCGACGGTATCGAGATCAGGAAATCTTCCTGGATAACGGGTTTCGACGGCAAATCGCTGACCAATCCTGACGCGAGCGGCTGGCGCGTGAAGCGCGACGGTGGCGAATTCGACCAGTTGACCGGCGCCACGATTACGCCGCGCGCGGTGGTGGCCGCGGTCAGAAACACGCTGCTGTATTATCGCCATAACACTGATATGATTTTTTGACTGAAAAATTTGGCATGACGAACAATAACGAAATTATCCGTAACGGTCTGTGGGGCAACAACGTCGCGCTGGTGCAGCTACTCGGACTGTGTCCGCTGCTCGCGGTCACCAGTACCGTAATCAACGGCGTCGGCCTCGGCATCGCGACATTGATTACGCTGGTTTTGTCGAATACGATCGTTTCGCTGATACGCGGCTTCGTGCGCAAGGAGGTGCGCCTGCCGGTCTTCGTGCTGATCATCGCTTCGGTGGTGACGATCATCGAGCTGGGGATGAAAGCTCTCTTTTACGATTTATACCTCGTGCTCGGCATCTTTATCCCGCTGATCGTCACTAATTGCGCGATTATCGGCCGCGCCGAGGGATTCGCATCGCGCAATCCGGTGGGACCCGCGGCACTGGACGGCCTGGTGATGGGGATGGGCTTCCTTGGCGTGCTCGCCCTGCTCGGGGGACTGCGCGAAATCGTCGGTTTCGGCACGCTGTTTGCAAACGCCCATCTGATGTTCGGCGACGCGGCAAAATCCCTGGCCATCCATGTCAACCCGGACTATCCGGGATTCCTGCTGGCGGTCCTGCCGCCGGGCGCATTCTTCGGACTGGCGCTATTGATAAGCGCCAAGAACTGGCTCGACCTGCGACCCCGGGAAAAATCAGCAACCGCCGAAGCACTCGTCGAAGGCGCATGAACGCCCACAAACGCCAGCAGATTTTTGCGCGCCTGCGCGAGCATATCGAACAGCCGCGCTCGGAGCTGGAATACCGCTCCAATTTCGAACTGCTGATTTCGGTGTTACTGTCGGCCCAGGCGACCGACGTCAGCGTCAACAAGGCTACCGCGAAGCTTTACGCGGTTGCCGATACGCCCGCAAAAATGCTGGCACTGGGCGAAACGGGCGTCAGGGAATACATCAAGACTATCGGACTTTTCAATTCGAAAGCCAGGAACGTCATCGCCACCTGCAGGATACTCGTCGACAGGCACGGTTCCGAGGTGCCCGACGATCGCGCCGCGCTTGAGGCCCTGCCCGGGGTCGGCCGTAAAACCGCGAACGTGATTCTGAACATTGCTTTCGGGCATCCGACGATTGCGGTCGATACGCATATATTCCGCGTCTCGAACCGCACCCGCATCGCACCCGGCAAGGATGTACTGGAAGTCGAAAAAAAACTGCTCAAGTTCGTGCCGCGGGAATTCAGACAGGATGCGCACCACTGGCTGATCCTGCACGGGCGCTATACCTGTATCGCGCGCAGGCCGCGCTGCGGCAGCTGCGTCATCGCCGACCTGTGCGAATACAGGCATAAGAATATTGACTAGGCATGTTTCAGTCACGCGACCAAATACGCCAGGTCTACCTTACCGTCTGGAACAAGATGCAGCAACGACAGCTGCTCGAGCCGGTGGAGTCGTTGATTGCCGAGGTTATCGAAATTCATCCCGAGTACCACGCGCTGCTGAACGCGGGCGACGACATGCGGCAGCACGACTTTACCCCGGAGCAGGGGCAAACCAACCCCTTTCTGCACATGGGTATGCATATTGCGCTGCGCGAACAGGCAGGCACCGACCGTCCGGCCGGCATCAAATCGGTTTACGACGACCTGGTCCTGCGGCGGGGTCGGCACGAGGCCGAACACGCGATGATGGAATGCCTCGGGCAATCCCTGTGGAACGCGCAACGAAACAACCAGGCACCCGACGAGGCGGAATACCTCGAGTGCCTGAGAAAGTTGTCACCCTGAGATTTACCTGATGCCGAATCGCCTATAAGCTAACGGCGATTCCAGCGGAACAGGCGGCATGGCGAAACCTTTCAAACTACTTGTTTTGCCCGGCGACGGTATCGGGCCCGAAGTAGTAGCCGCGGCGCTCCGGGTATTCGAGAGAATATGCCGGCGCGAGCGCATCGACACCGAGGTCGGCCACGATGTTCTGCACGGCGAGGCCTGGGAGAGGTATGGCAGCTTCTGCCGCGACGAAACCGTCGCCGCCGCCAGAGAATCGCAGGCCTTACTCGTCGGTGCGGTCGGAGGCCCGCGCTGGGATAACATGATTATCGACGGCGCGACCCCGGCCGAGCGCGACGGCCTGATGCGCCTGCGCGAGGATCTCGAAACCTATGCCTGCCTGCGCCCGTCACGCGCTTACGAGACGCTGCTCGACAAAACTCCTTTCAGACCCGAGGTGGTTGCAGGCGCCGACATCATGGTATTGCGCGAACTCTGCGGCGGGCTGCCCTACGGAACTCCACGCGGGATAGACCGGCTCGACGATGGCAGCTACCAGGGTTACGACGCCAACTTTTATAGCAGCCACGAAATTCGTCGATTCGCCGTGGTCGGATTCGAAATCGCGCGGCAGCGACGCGGCAAGCTGACCTCTATCGACAAGTCGAACGTCATGGAAAGCGGCATCCTGTGGCGGCGTGTCGTTGCAGAAGTCGGCTCCGGCTATGCCGATATCGAACTCGAACATTTATATGCCGACAACGCGCTATACCAGATGATGATGCGGCCCACCGCTTTCGACGTCGTGCTTGCCGATAACATATTCGGTGACCTCGCTTCCGATCTCGTGGCAAGCTACGCCGGATCTCTGGGGATGCTGCCGTCGGCATCGCTACATGGATTGAATTCAGGCAAACCGGCAATTTACGAACCGGTCCACGGCAGCGCGCCCGACATCGCCGGCCGCGGAATCGCGAACCCGATCGGGGCGATACTCAGCGTCGCGATGATGTTTCGATACGGCATGCAACGCACCGAGCTGGCGCGGCAGGTCGACGAGGCGGTGGAGCGATGCCTGCAGGCCGAGGTGTTACCGCCCGACCTCGGCGGTAACGCCAGTACCGAGCAGGTCACCGAACAAATACTTTCCGCTTTATAACGAAGGGCAACAATGACTACCCATGAAGAATTGAATGTAGGCGAAGCGACCATCAAGCTGCTGCAGCAATACGGCGTGGACACCGTATTCGGCATACCTGGCGTGCACACGCTGGAATTCTGCCGCGGATTGAATCGAAGCAATATTCGACACGTGCAGGCACGCAATGAACAGGGCGCCGGATTCATGGCGGACGGCTATGCGCGCGTATCCGGAAGGCCAGGAGTCGCGCTGGTAATCTCGGGTCCGGGGGTCACCAATGCGTTGACAGCGGTCGGGCAGGCCTATGCGGACAGTATTCCGCTGCTGCTGCTGTCCAGCGATGCCGCCAGTCATACCCTGGGCAAGGGATGGGGCTGCCTGCACGAAGTACCTTGCCTGACCGACACGACTGCGCCGCTGACCGCTTTTTCTGCGACCGCGACGACCCCGGAAGACGTGCCCGCGCTGATCGCACGTGCCTTCTCGGTTTTTTCGAGCGAGCGGCCCCGACCGGTTCACATTGCCATCCCTATCGACATACTGGCGATGCCCGCCGGCGGCGACTGGCAGGCGATCGAGCTGCCTGAACGCCCGGGGCCAACGACCAAGAAGATCGAGCGCGCCTGCGAACTGCTGCGCACTGCCCAGCAGCCGATGATTTGCGTAGGCGGTGGCGCCTGGCTCGCCAGCGATGCGATCACCCGGATCGCGGAAAAGCTTGGCGCGGCGGTTATCGGCAGCACGGCCGGCAAGGGAATTATCGACGACCGGCATCCGCTATCGCTGAGCGCCGGTACCGTGCGCGGCGAGGTGCAGAAATATCTCAAGCAGGCCGACGTGGTGCTCGCGGTCGGCACCGAACTGTCCGAGGTCGACAGCTTCGTCGAAACTCTCGAAATCAACGGTAAGATCATCCGTATCGACCTCGATCCGCGCAAGATGAATGACCTCTACCCCGCCGAGGTCGCGATCATCGGCAGCGCAAGAACCAGCACCGAGGCAATACTGCGGCAGCTGGGCGAAACCGAGCCCAGGCCCGAAACCGCGACCGAAGTGGCCGAGATTCGGCAGGCGATTCGCGCTAGCCTGAGCGACAGCGAGATCCGGCACTGCAAGACACTGGATGTGATGCGCGCAGCGTTGCCGCCGGAAACCATCGTCATGGGTGATATCTGCCAGCTGGTTTATACCGGCGCATTCGCATTCGACGTGCCCAGGCCCAGGCTCTGGCATTACCCGGCGGGCTACTGCACGCTGGGCTGCGGGCTGCCGGACGCGATCGGCGCCAAGCTCGCGCTGCCCGACGCAACAGTGATTACCATCGCCGGCGACGGCGGTTTCATGTTCACCGTGCAGGAACTGGTTACCGCGGCGGAACTGAAGCTCGCGCTGCCTGTTATTCTGTGGAACAACGAAGGTCTCAAGCAAATCCAGGACGACATGAAAAGGAGCGACATCGACCTCGTCGGGGTCACCGGGATCAACCCGGATTTCATCTCGCTCGCCAGGTCCTGCCACTGCCATGCGCTTAAAATAGAAAGCGCGCAGGAATTGACCGATGCGCTGGCAGCCGCGCTTACCGCGGACCGCCCCACGCTGATCGAGGTTAACGAATGGGATTACTGGTTGAACTGAGGATCTGACATATGGAGACCTACGCCTACTACGCGGACGGCAGGTGGCTAGAGCCCGCCGGCGGAGAGTACTTTACCAGCGAAAATCCCTACACCGGCAAAACCTGGGCGCAGATACCGCGTTGCAACGACAGGGACGTCGAGATCGCGGTCCAGGCGGCTTACCGCGCCTGCCACGAAGGACCCTGGGCCCGCATGCACCCCGCCGAACGCGGCACGATGGTCAGGCGCCTCGGCGACGCGGTCGCGCTACACGCAGACCGCCTCGCCGATATCGAGACCCGTGATAACGGCAAACGCCGCGTCGACATACATCCGGGTCTTTCGAGCTGGCTGATCGACAGTTTTTACTACTACGCCGGCATGGCGGACAAGCTCGAAGGCTCGGTTATACCGACCGGGCGCGACGAAATTCTGAATTATACCCGGCATGAACCATACGGGGTCGTTGCCGCGATCACCGCGTGGAACTCGCCACTGCTGATCGCGATCTGGAAACTCGCGCCGGCGCTCGCGGCGGGCAACGCGGTGATCCTGAAGCCTTCGGAGTTCGCGTCGGCCTCGACCCTCGAATTGATGAAAGCCTTCGAAGACGCCGACCTGCCCAGCGGCGTCATCAACACGATTACCGGTTTCGGCGCCGAGGTCGGCGAACCACTGGTCACCCACGATCGGGTGCGCAAAGTCAGCTTTACGGGTTCGGTCAAAGGCGGCGCAAGCGTGGCGGGCCTAGCGGCCAGATCGGTCAAGAGTGTAACCATGGAGCTCGGCGGCAAGTCACCGCAGCTGGTTTTCGACGATGCGCGCCTCGAAGACTCGGTACATGGCGTCTGCGGCGGTATTTTCCCACCCGCGGGGCAAAGCTGTATCGCCGGCTCGAGACTGTTGCTGCAGGCCGGTATCTACGACGCGTTTGTCGGCAAACTGATCGAGGTCGCGCAGCGTGCCAGGCTCGGCGACCCCAACGATCCCGCCACCAATATCGGCCCGATCGCCAACAAGATTCATTTCGAAAGAGTGCTGGGGCATATCGAGCGCGCCAGGAAGAGCGGCGCAACGCTTGCCTGCGGCGGCAACGCGGTCAACCCCGGTGGCGCCGGCGGGTGGTTCATCGAGCCGACCATTTTTACCAATGTGGCGCCCGACTCGGCGCTGGCGCGGGAGGAGATTTTCGGGCCGGTGCTCGCGGTAATGCGCTTCGAAACCGAGGACGAGGCGGTACAGATCGCGAACGACACGGACTTCGGGCTCGCCGCCGGCATCTGGACCGAGGATCACCGGCGCGCGCTGAATCTGGCAAATCGCCTCGAAGCCGGTACCGTTTACCTCAACAATTACTTCGACGCCTGCACGCAATCTCCGGTGGGCGGTTACAAGCAAAGCGGCTACGGGCGCGAAAACGGATGGGAAGGTATGCGTGATTTTGTGCAAACCAAAAGCGTCTGGCTGAGCACCGCGCGTCGCATCGAGGCGCCCTTCTGAACCGCGTACCGAACAGCACCAACTTCAGGCCGCGCCAGACCATTCAGCGCATGGTGGCGATATCGCTGCTGGGTCTGGTGGTAGGCCTGGTTTCCGCTTTCGCGACCATCGGTTTCGTCGAGCTGGTGCGCTACCTGAACGAAATCCTTTACGTCAGCGCCTCCAGCCGCAGCGGGCTGGAGCAAACTCAGCTCTGGTTGATCACGATTGCGGTACTGACCACGGGCGGCCTATTAGTGGGGCCCAGCATGCAGTTTGGCGTCGAAAGGGGCGTCCAGACCGGGCCCGCCGATACCATATACGCGGTTCAGTTACAGGAGCGCCTGCCGCCGCCCCGCTCCGGCGTGGTCTCGACCGTGACCGCGATACTGTCGCTGGGCTGCGGCGCTTCGGTAGGTCAGTACGGCCCGCTGGTCTATCTCGGAACGCTGGTCGGCCAGGTCACGAATCGCCTTCCTTTCGGCTTGCGCGACGTACGCAGCATTGCGATCGCCTGCGGCGTCGCGGCGTCGATATCTACCGCCTTCAACGCGCCGATCGCCGCGTTGATATTCACCCATGAAGTGATACTGCGCCATTACTCGCTGCGCATGTTTGCCGCGGTCACCGTCGCCAGCGCCTGCGGTTACCTGGTCGCCAACGTTGTATTCGAACATCCGCCGTTATTCCTGATCGAGTTCGATGGCAGCTTTCGCGGCGTCGAGTTCTTTCTGTTCGCGCTGGAGGGTATCGCCGGCGGCGCGCTCGCGGTGTTATTCATGAAAATGCTGCACCTCGCAGAAAAGCTGTCGCGGAAAATCGGCACACCCGCGGCGCTCAGACCGATGGTCGCGGGATTCGTCATGGCGCTGGTTGCGTTGCAGGTGCCCGAAGTGCTGGGCGCGGGCCAGGCGGTGTTCGACCAGACTATCGTCGGCGGCGTCTATACCGCCAATGCGCTGTTGCTGATTCTGATTGCCAAGCTACTGGTCACGGTGCTTTGCATCGGTTTCGGTTTCTCCGGTGGCGTGATTTTCCCGGCACTGTTGATCGGTGTCCTGTTCGGTGCGCTGTTCGCACTGCTGGTGCCCGCGCAATTCCTGACGGACTACTCCGGGCTATCGGTATACGCGGTCTGCGGTATGATGGCGCTGATGAGCCCGGTGATCGGCGCGCCGATGACGGCCCTGTTGCTAGTATTCGAGCTCACCCGCAGTTACGAAATCACCATCGCCGCGATGGTCACGATCGTGTTTGCCAACCTGGTCGCCCACCAGTGGTATGGCCGCTCGCTGTACGATTTTCAGCTCGGCGAGCGCGGTATCGACCTGTCCATGGGGCGCGAGCGCGCCTACCTGACGCATCATACCGTGGGCCAGCGCGTCACCGATTCGCTGCCGGTGGTCAAACCAGGCGCCAGCCTGTTCGAGTTGCGTCAGCGCATGGCGGAGAACTCGACCGCGTCTGCGGTCATCGTCGACGAGGACAACAAGTACCTGGGGCTGGTGTTGCAATCCCAACTACTCGGGCTCGATGACAGCATCAGGGTCGGCTCGGTTACGATCAGACCCACGGTCGAGTTTAACGAGACCACCAGCCTTTGGGATGCAATGGAAACCATGCGCGGGTATTTCGGCGACGCGATACCGGTGATCGATTCCGTCAGCAAACGCTACCTCGGCGCGATACCCGAGGCCGTGATTATCAATGCCTACCTGGACGCGGCCCAGGAATTGCGCCGTGAAGAGTACGAGGTTTAAATCGTGGATCTGTATCAGTCAATCGTTAACCAGGTGGCCAATGCCCTCGACGAGGATGTCGGTAACGGCGACATCAGCGCCGAGCTGATCGATGCCGGGACGCAATTGCAGACTGAATTACTGGTTCGCGAAGACGCCGTCCTATGCGGACGCGACTGGTTCGACGAGGTTTTCCGTCAGTGCGATGCCACGGTTACCACCCGCTGGCAGGCCCGCGACGGAGACTCGATCGCGGCCGGCATTATCGTTTGCGAGGTGGCCGGTCCGGCGCGCGGACTGCTGACCGCCGAGCGCAGCGCGCTCAACTTTCTGCAAACCCTGTCGGGCACGGCAACCGTGACCCGGCGTTACGTCGATCTTATCAGGCATACCGGTTGCCGCATTCTCGATACCCGGAAAACCATTCCGCAACTGCGCCTCGCGCAAAAATATGCGGTGCTGTGTGGCGGCGGCAGCAACCATCGCATCGGCCTGTTCGACGCTTACCTGATCAAGGAAAACCATCTTGCCGCCTGTGGCAGCATGGCGGCGGCGGTAACCCGGGCCCGGGAGCTGCATCCGGAAAAACTGCTGGAAGTCGAGGTAGAAAACCTCGAGCAGTTACAGCAGGCGATCGACGCACAGGTCGACCGCGCGCTGCTCGATAACTTTACCCTGGCCCAGATGAAGCGGGCGGTTACCATGAACCGGCAACGGGTCGAACTGGAGGCTTCCGGCAATATCGACGAATCGAGCCTGGTCGAGGTGGCCGAGACCGGAGTCGATTTTATATCCATCGGTGCCCTCACCAAGCATTTACGCGCAATCGATTTCTCGCTGCGCTACGCCGTCGCGAATACTGATTGAACGCTACCGCGTCGGAGCAAGGCAAACAGGACCACCTGGTAAGAGGAATCCTGGCGTTGATCCTGGCGACCCTGTTTTTTGCCGGTCAGGATGCGGTCACCAAGCATCTCACCGCCTCCGTAGCGGTGCCGCAACTGCTGTTCGTGCGTTACTTTTTCTTTGCCCTGTTTGCATTGATCTATGCCTCGCGCAAGCGCCGGCTGCGCCAGGCATTCCGGGCGCACCGCCCGCTGACCCAGCTGCTTCGCGGCTTGCTGATCTGGGCCGAAATCGGGATGTTTGCCTATGGCCTGCGCTTCCTCGGAATCGCCGAGATGCATTCGATCTTCGCCTGTTTTCCGCTGATTATTACCGCACTGTCGGTGCCGATGCTCGGCGAAAGCGTCGGCTGGCGGCGCTGGATCGCGGTTTCTGCAGGCTTTATCGGTACCCTGATCATCATTCAGCCGGGCAGTGGCGTATTCAGCACGCCAGCCCTGATCGCGCTCGCCTGCGCATTTATGTTCGCCATCTATAACCTGGTGACACGCAAGGTTTCACGCGCCGACAGTTTCGAAACCTCATTGCTCTACTTTGGCGTTGTCGGTTTTGCCGCCTCGCTGACGGTAGTGCCTTTTTACTGGGAACCACTCCTGCCGCAACAACTGATCCTGTTGCTGTTGATCAGCGCCACGTCGATTTGTGGGCACCTGTTGCTGATCAAGTCGCTGGAGCTCGCGCCCGCGGTGATACTGCAACCGTTTAACTATTTTATCCTGGTATGGGCCATGATCATCGGTTACAGCTTTTACGGCGAAGTGCTCGAGGCGACGACGCTGGCCGGCGCGGCGCTGGTGGTCGGCAGCGGCATTTACATCGCCAGGCGTGAGTACCTGGTGGCGCGGACGACGCAGCGGCGACTGCGCAGGGCCATGTACCCTCCCGAGGCCTGACCATTATTCAAATCTATAACAGGTGTTGACGAAATCAATTTCCGTCCAGTTCCATAATGGTGTATTGTATTTCGATTGTAAATACACCGTGTTAATTTGTCATACACTACTATAATACTGTCTTAACCCAGTTTTTCCGCAAAAGTGGCGTGAACCAGGAGCCCGAAAATCAACGGTAGCGTTATTCTGATCAACCTGATAGGTGGGGTCGCCCTGCTGCTATGGGGGCTGCGCATGGTGCGTATCGGTGTTTCCGAGGCCTGGGGCAGCGAGATACGCGGCGCCCTCGGCGCCAGCCTGCAGAATCGATTCAAGGCTTTCGCTTCCGGGCTCGGCGTCACCATGCTGCTGCAAAGCAGCAGCGCGACGGCACTGCTGACATCGTCTTTCAGCGGGCAGGGAATCCTGACGACGGCAACCGCGCTCGCCATACTGCTGGGTGCCGATGTCGGTACCGCCCTGGTCGCGCAGATTCTGACCTTCGATTTATCGGCGCTGTCCCCGTTCCTGATCGCCCTGGGTGTAGCGGTTTTTACCTACTCCCCCGGCGGTCGTGCCCGCGATTGCGGGCGCATCACGCTGGGCATCGGCATGATGCTGCTGGCGCTGAAACTAATCGTCGCCGCATCGCTGCCGATGCGCGAATCCTTGATCGTCCAGCAGATTTTCGTCGCGCTCGGTGAAGATCTCGTGCTGGCGATAGTCTTTGCCGCCATCATCGCTTGGGCTTCGCATTCGAGCCTCGCAACCGTGCTACTGGTTATATCGTTGGCAAGCACCAACGCGATCGAGACCACGGTTGCCTTTGCCCTCGTGCTAGGCGCCAATATCGGCAGCGCGATACCCCCGTTCATCTCCACGCTGGGGGCGAGTCGCAGCGCCAGGCAGCCCCCACTGGGGAACCTGCTGTTTCGCATCGCCGGCGTACTGATCGCGCTTCCATTTCTCGACCTGATCGCGAGCCAGTTTTCCCTGGTCGAGACCGACAGCGCCCGACGGATCGCCCATTTCCACATGCTGTTCAATATCGCGCTGGTTGTGGTTTTCCTGCCGCTGATCGATCGCATGGTGGCGTTGACCGAACGCCTGCTGCCAGCGGGGGAGCCGGTTAGCGACGCCATGGAACCCAGGGAGCTGGATCGAGGTGCGTTCGAAAACCCGCTGGTGGCTCTGGTCAATGCGGAAAGAGAGGTATTGCGCATGGGAGACGTCGTCGAACGCATGCTGCGCAACGCGTTCATCGCGCTCAAGAAAGACGACTACCAGCTGGCGCAGAGAACCCGGGAAATGGACCGGCTGGTGAACGAGTTTTACGACGGCGTAAAGCGCTATCTCACCGCGCTTGCGCGCGAGACACTGGGTGAAAAGGAAAGCAAGAGATGCACCGAAATCCTCGGTTTCGCAACCAACCTCGAGCACATCGGCGACATAATTTCCGGCGACCTGACGCATAACATCATGCGTAAAAAGCTGGTCACCCGCAGCAAGATGTCGCTGCAGGACCGCGAGGACTTAAACAGCCTGTATCAGCCGGTCATCAAAACCTTTCAATTATCGCTGAGCGTGTTTACCTCGGGGGACGTTGCAATGGCGCGTCAGCTACTGGCGAGGAAATACAAGTTCATCAAGCGGGAACGAAAGGCCGTTATGAATCACCTGCAGAAAATACGCGACGATGCGGCCTACGACTCACGGCTTAGCGCGATGCAACTCGATGTCGTGCGCGACCTGAAGCGCATCAATTCTCACCTGACCGCGGTTGCCTACCCGATCCTTGAACAGGCGGGTCAGCTGCGTGACCGCCTGCGCCGCAACAAGCATGAGAACTCGAAGGGCAGCCGGGTCGGGTCATCGACCAGGCCTTCGCCGAGCACTTGACCCGCAGGATAGTTTTTTCATTCGAGGCGCTGCTCGACGACCATAAGTTGACAGATCAGACCGATAACGGAGGATTCATGAATCTCATCGCACAACCTGCACTGGTCATGCTTTTGCTGCTGGTCTCGCTGGCCGGACTGGCGTCGGAACAAAAGCAGCGCGCAGCCGATCAGGAAGCGGGGAAATGGCTCGCCCTGGTCGACGGCAGGCAATACCAGGCTTCGTGGGAGCAGGCCGCGGCGCTGTTCCGTCAGCAGGTTTCCGCCGCGCAATGGCGTCAGGCCGTGACCTCGGTGCGCAGGCCCCTCGGCAGCATGATCAGCCGCAAACTGATCGCGGCCACCTATACCAACAGCCTGCCCGGTGCTCCCGACGGTGAATACGTGGTGCTGCAGTACCAGACCGAGTTCGAAAACAAGCAACAGGCTATAGAGACGGTTACACCGATGCTCGATGACGGACGCTGGCGCGTATCCGGCTACTATCTGCGCTAATCAACTCGCCAAGGGGGCATCGATCGGATCCGAATCGAGCGAGGATCGAGCTTACCTGGAAATGTAGTGCCTTCTTGGTCCGCGTGAGTTCTTTTCACAGGACCTGCACAACGCACTAAAGGGCAGCAACGACTGGAGGTGCTGGGAAATCCGGTTTTTCCTGAAAAACAGACAAAGCCCCGAATTGATAAAGTTGAACTTTTCCCTCGACGGTGGCGGCAGGGTCTGGCCCAGGGATAACTAAGTCAGCTTTACGTCCTACCACTGAGCCTGCCGTACTATTCGTTCAGCGCGGCCAGGCGCCCCGGGGTACCGATATCGACCCAGCCGCCCCGGAATAATTCACCGGTGACTTGGTGATCGTCCGCGGCCGCGCGCAACAGCGGCGCCAGCGCGCGCTTACCCGCGGCAAGCCCATCGAAAAACTCGCGGCGGTACTGCGCGATACCGCTGAAGGTATAGCGCGGAGAAACATCATTGCCAACGATTGACTGTTCCAGCGTGAAATCCCCTTCGGGGTTGTGCCCGGGATTATCGACCAGCACCAGATGGGCCCTGCTGCCGATCTGACGCAAACGCCCAAAGTCGTAATCGGTAAATATATCGGCGTTAATGACGACGAAGCGTTCACCCAACAGCGGCAACGCCTGCACGATGCCGCCCGCGGTTTCGAGCGCCTCGGATTCTTCGCTATACTCGATCCTGAGTCCGAAACCGCGCCCGTCGCCGAGCAACCCGCGAATCCGCTCGCCGTGCCAGCTCAGATTGACGACGACATCGCGAAAGCCGGCAGCGCCGAGCGCCTCGAGATGATAAACGATTAGTGGTTTACCACGCACCTCGAGCAGGGGCTTCGGCACGGTGTCGGTCAACGGGCGCATCCGCTCGCCGCGCCCGGCAGCCAGTATCATCGCTATCACGACCGCATCACCGCCCCGCAAGCGCCTCGACCCGCCGGTCGAGATCCAGTTGTTCCACCATCGACAGCAGCCCGGCCATCGCGGTTTCGCCGGCGCCGACCTGCCGCAGGTATCCGAAGGTGCGCGGAATATCCTCGAGGTAGCCCGATTTACCATCGCGAATGCTAAGCCTCGAAAATATCCCTATCGCTTTCAGGTGCCGTTGGATTCCCATCAGGTTGAACCAACGCAAGAACCGCTCAGCATCGACCGCGACCAGTTGGTTGACACGCGCATGCTCGAAATAGTCGAGCGCGAGTTGCTCAACCCGCGGCGGTGGCCAGTCGATATAACAGTCACGCAACAACGACACCAGGTCATAGCTGACGGGACCCCTGACCGCATCCTGGAAATCGAGGATGCCCGGGTTGCCCTGCTCGAGCCGCATCAGGTTGCGCGAATGATAATCGCGGTGTACGAAAACCTGCGGCTGTTCCAGTGCGTTCTCGACCAGC